>JBNKZR010000125.1:0-17621 GCA_050301735.1 Polyangiaceae bacterium
CGAATCACTCGATATCCAGCCGCGAAAATCGGTAGTGCTGCGGATGGATTCTCGGTCATGGTTCGTCGTCACGCGCGAAGGCTCCGCATTGCGGTTGACGCGCGAGCTGAGTGAAACGGCGGGGTCGGAACCTTGGGTGAGAGGCATCGGTGGTTAGGTCGTTCTTGTCCAGGTGCTTGTCGCCGCCTGCAGCGGGCGGCACTTGCCGCCATCCCCTCGTGCTGCTGTCGGCAGAAGTGTCGGATCGTCGGCGTCGAATCACAATCAGGTAGACACGAACGGTCCGTTGTCAGCGTAGCAACAATGGGCCGTGCGCGCCGCTACCGGGTGGCGGCGTGTTTGTGGGCGTGAACGCCTGGCTGGGCCGCCGCGCCCGCCGGGCCCATGCTGGGCCGTCCCCGCCGCGTCTGTCGGTTGCGCGCAGCGGGCCGATGTCCGTGCCGGACTCTGACCATCCCACATGGCCCTGGAACCCTCGTCTCCGGTTGCATGCGGTCTTCAGGTTCATGCTCGCTCCGAGTCGGGCTCGAAGGCGCTACGTGAGACGTCAGGTTTCGCGGAAGTCGTCCGGAGGTTCCGGAAGCTCGGCGTCGATCACCGGTTCATCGTCGTCGACCACGAAGCCCAGCAATTGGGGGTGCGAGTACGGGGTCGTCTCTTTGACCCAGCGCCCACCCGTGCCGAACGTGCCACTCTCGTTGGCGCCGATCGCGACGAAGTCTTCGCTGTCAGCGCTGACGATGCGTTCGATGTGGCCACGCCAGTCGTGGGGCGCTCCGCGCCAGTACACGGCGAGCGAGCCGGGCAGGGGACGATCGACGCCCTCCCGGACGTCGCCGATGGGGAGCCAGCGACCCCGCAGTCCAGCTTTGGCGTCGCGCATGGGCTCGCGTGCGCCTGCGCGCCAAGGCGGGATCGTCTCTCCCCTCCGGGCGACCTGTTGCTCGGCAAAGCCCATCGCTGCGGCACAGAAGTTACCGCTCTTGATCCCCAGCTTCTTCCCGTTGCGCTCGCAACCAGAGAAGTAATCGGCGATGCGCTCTTTACTGACGCGACTGCTTCCCCAGCGTTCGGCCTCGGCCAGACACCAATCCAGAGCCCGCAGGCGCAAGGGGCGAGTCGTGGGGTGTGTCGTGGGTCGGCGAAGCTCGGGCGCGGAGACGACTCTCGGCGCCGGACCCAGCTGGGCCAAGGCGCGAAGTTGCTCCGGCGTACCTCGGAAGACGTTGCGATCGATATCCCCCGCATAGCCGGCGACCCGTCCAGCGCCCGTCCATTGCCAGAAGAGCCAGCGCCAGCCTCCGAGGCTTTCTGCGGGTCTGTCCGGAGCTGGCTGGCGATAGTCCGCGAGCCACAGAGGCCACTGCGAGAGCTCCTTCGTGCTGGCCAGCTGATCGATCCAATAGTTCGTGTAAGTGTACACAATCGGGGTGCGGCCCGTCAGCTCCTGAACCTTCTCGCACCACGTGTTTACCCAAAGAACCAAGTCGCGCGGCGTGCGATTGGGTCGGGATATCTCGAGATCGCCCACGATAGGTAGATCGCCGGCCTTGAGCTCTCCGACGACATCGACGACGTTCTTCGCCTCATCCACGGCCGAATTGTTGTCCGGGCGCATGAAGTGGTAGGCCCCACGCAAGAGCCCGATCTCCCCGAGGCGTTGCCAAGTCGCGCGAAAATTCGGATCGGTGTAGGTGCGCCCTTCGGTGGCCTTGGCAAAGGCGAAGCTGATGCCGCTCTTCTGCACCGCTTCCCAATCGACGCCGGCTTGGTAACGAGAGACGTCGACACCTTCGGGCCAATCGTCGGGCGACAGCTCGACGTTCGGCAGTTGCGGCTCGGGTGCGCCCGCTGGCGCGCCATCCGACACTTCCACGGCAGTGCTAGGAGCGTCGCTCACTTCTGCCGCGACAGCTGCGCGTGTGTCCGGTCCGAACTTGCCGTCGGGCTCGAGACCGACGCGTGATTGGTAGGCGCGCACGAGTTGCACGATGTGTTCGTTCGTGACACGCCCTGATTCGAGTTCCCGTCGTAGATATTGGATCGCGTTCATGAGCCCTCGCCTCAGTGGGCTGACACTATCACACTCCGGTTGCTGTGGGCAGGGATCTGCATGCGTTGTTAGTTGATGTGAGGGAACACGGCAGCGCCTCCTATGGTTGATGGTCGCGCGGTAGTCGGTGCTCCCCGAGCGCCGCGCCCCCGTGGGGTTCCATCTGCAGGCTGTTCGGCGAGCAAAACGTAGGGCGGTGGGTACGAGGCGCATGGTTTGCGCTCAATGGGTAGGGGTCCTCCGCATCTGTTGCGTGTGCACGACTTGATTTGCCGCATGTGCACTAGGTGCGGACATGTTGGTGTTTGGTGTCAACCGAACGCGATGTCACAGGGGTGTTGCGTCGGGTGCCGTCGTGGAGCGATCTGGTTACCGGTGTCGCTGCCGTCGCCCGCACCGGTTGCGCGGATTGGATGGCGCGTAGCCATGTCTTCAGCGACGGATCGAGTTGCGAACGGCTGCATCATGGTATTCGCTCGAGAGGGGATCGCTTCTTGCACGATGCGCGGCCGCTCCGGTGGAAGTGACGTTCGTCGAACGCGGTGTTTGATGAAGCGTCGGAGCGTGGAGGTTGATTGAGATGAACTATGAAGCTAAGTCTGAGCAAACTGAGTCTCGGAAAAGCGAGTCCAAGCAAATGAGCCAGAGACGCAGAATCGGCGCGTGGAGTCTCGTCGTTGGAGTTGCAGTGTGTCTCGTGAGTGTGGGTTGTTCCGAAAGCGACTGGAGTCCGCTGCCTCGAGAAGAAGTCGGGGTGTCGCGGGCAGCCGTCACCCTGAGTGGGGTGGTGAGCTCTCCGGCGTTCACCTCGTTTCAGCCGAACGTCAAGTGGCACGGTCGTATTCAGTCGATGGATGCGGATCCAGCGAACTTGGACTTCGCGATCGCGGCGAGTGACCACGGCGGCGCGTTTCGCACCAACGATGGCGGGGCGACGTGGACGAGACTCGATGGCTTGAAGGCCAACATGCTTGCGGACGTTGCGATCTGCGCCGAGAACCCGCAGGTCGTCGCGATCACGGCTTTCCAAAGCCTCGGCCTCACGACTGAGAGCGACACCGGCGGCATCTGGCTCAGCTCGGATGCTGGGGATAGCTGGACGCACGCGCAGATCACGAACTCGGGCGCGCCCAATGGTACGCCACACAGCGGATTCGGAGTCGCGTTCTTGCCGGGCAGCGCGTGCCAAACGCTCTATGCCGGCACGACGTTCGGCCTTGCGCGTTGTTCGGGCATCGGGGCGAGCTCTTGTGACAACATTGCGGTGGCGGGTGGTGGTGCGGTCTTCTCCGTGCTCCCTCGACCCGGCCCAGTCGTTCACACGCACACCGCGGATGGCTACCGTCGTTGGGATGGGACCGCGTGGAGTGCCAAGTGCAACCCTGTCGATCCCGTCACCCCCTGTGCGGCGGGGCTCGTCCCGAGTCCGGGTCTGTTCGGCTCGACGACGTTCACGTTGCAGGTTCGCACCCTCGCGATGTCGCCGTTCAACGAACAGGTCTTGTTCGCCGGCGGCTTTGCGATCGGCGACGACGGCACGCTCACGACGGACTATCAGGCGTACGAATCCGACGACGGTGGCACCACCTGGACCGCTCTGGATATTCGCAAGGACCCGGGCGCGCGCTTGGCGCACGTGGCCGCCGTTCCTACGCGCGTACCCGGCAGACCCGACGACTTCGATCTCTATTTCATTCACGGACCCAACCTGTCGCGCACGACCTGCACCGAGGCGGGAGGCACGGCGTCCCGCTGCCTGGGTCAGGCCTGGGAGGAGATCAATCTTCGGCCGGCTTTTGGTGGAGAACCCGGAGTGCCCCGCGATGGGAGCGCCTGTGGCGACAATGCGAACACCCCGTGCCCGCACAACGACCCGTCCGTCGTGCTCTTCGACCCCGCCACCCACTGTCCGGTGTTTCTTCCGGGCGACGGTGGCGTCCTGAAGCTGGCGGCTGGGGCGACTCCGCCCGATTGTGGCGAGACGGGGCAGTGGTTCACTTTCGGTTCCGGACTCGACGCGCTTCAGGTGTTCGAGATTTCGGGTCAGGTGCACCCCGGCGGCAGCCTCGAAACGGATCTGTTCTTCTCGACGCAGGACAACTTCGTTTGGGCCTCCGTGCCTACCGCGGGTGGCCTCACTTGGCAGCCCGGTGGCTTGGAAGGTGGGGGAATTTCCGTGCCGCACAGCGCGCTGAATCGCGACAACACAGTCGTGACCTATTTCGATGCTGGCGGCGGTCGGGTCGTCGAGGCGCTCCCCGGGTTTCCACCGGATGACCGCGTGTATCGCGCGTTGCGCTGGAACTACTTCCCCTCTTCGACGGGCCCGGACGGGCTCGGCAAGGACCGCGCGGTATGCCCCGACATGGACGGGGACGCGCACTGTGACGGTCCGAGCGCTGCCGTGGAGTGCAGCTCTGGAGCTGCGCTACCCAACCGTGGGGTCACCTGCATTCAGACGGCGTGTGTGGAGCGAGTGACGCCGGAACAAGAAGCGGACACCGGAAACGATGGGGGCATCGAAGGCGACTTCTGCCAACGCCTGGACGTCCGCGGCGGGCAGTATCCGGTGGCGGTCGAGGCCGGTGTCTATCTGCAATGGGACGGCGGTGCGGAAGATACCTCGCACGACCTGGTCGCGCCCATCCAGCTGCACCTTTCGCTCGATGGTGGTACGACTTGGCGGCCGCTGCCCAACATCGCGCTCGGCAACGTGGGCGATCCCGTGGGGCAGGTGAGAAGGCCTTGGGGGTTGGCGCAGATTTCTCGAGACGCCGACGGCAGGGTCGTCTCCTACCATCAGACCGTCGGTACCAAGGTGGGCTTGGTGCGGGTGGTCGACGTGCTCGGACCGAATCCCGTGCTCGAAGAGGTGGATCTGACATTGCCCGCGTTGCCTTCGCCAGAGCTGCTCTATTCCTCTGCTTTCGTCGCGCCGCTGAGCTTCGTCGTCGATCCGAACGATGCCAATCGCTTGATTGCCGCGACCGACGCTGGCGTTCGCGAGAGTTTCGATGGCGGCCATCAGTGGACCGCCGACGAAGGAACAGCACAGCTCGACTCGCTGGCCACCGACGCGTTCGAGGCGAGGAACCTGATCTCCTTTGGTTTCGACAGAACCGATCCCGACCGCATCGTCGCGGGAACCGCCGAAGCGGGAGCGATGAGTACTCTCGACGGTGGGCAGACCTGGGCGCGTCTGTGTGGCACGGACGACATCCCGCTCATCACGCGTTTCTTCTTCGATGAGGTCGAGAACAACGTCTACGCCTCGTCGTGGGGGCGGGGCTTGTGGCGAGTCGATCCCACCCAGCGCCAGGTTCCGGTGTTTACCACGGAGCCGCAGGACGTCACGGTTCTGGATTGTGGGCCCGTGGACGTCGGTCAGGCGCAGGCCGAAGACCAATGCGAGAACCCTCCGGTGAGTGTCGTGGTGCAAGCCGGGCTCGGTGCCGAGCCGGCGGAGATCTACGCCGGCTGCGCGGATGGGGTGCGACCTTGCGGCGACTTCCCACGCGGAACGACCAGCGTTCCTTGGACGGCGACCGACGAGTACGGCGACGTTGCGACCACGACGAGCAACGTCACGGTCGACGACCAGACGCCGCCACTCGTGACACCGCCTGACGACGTCACGGCCGCGATCTGCGGAGCCGATGAACTCGTCGTGGTGGGCGAAGCGACCGCAACGGATGCCTGCATCGGCGACGTCCCGGTCGTCGGAGCGGTGATCAGTACCAACGGCGAACCCCTGGGCACTCCCATCGACGTCGTGGCGGGTGAGGTCGCTCTCGGGGTCGGCACTCACGTCATCGAGTGGACGGCGAGCGACGGCATCACCAGCAGCAGCGCGACGCAAACCGTGGTCGTCGACAGCGTGGTGCAAGCCGATGGCGAGTTCATCGTCGAAGACCGAGCTCACGTGCAAGACGTCGAGGGCAATTCGGCAGCGGTGTTCAACTCGGGCAGCGGACTGACGTCCGTGGGTGGCGATGGCGCCAGCGTCGGCGACATCGTCGCCGGGGGCGCGGTCAGCGTCAATGCTGGTGGCATCGTCGACGGTGACATCACCGCCGTAGGACCGGTGTCCGTGCCTGCGACGTACGAGGGCACCACGACCACCGTTTCCAGCGTTGCACTTCCCGAGTTGCCCACGTTGCCGACGTTTCCGCCCGCGACGGGGAGCAACGTCACGGTGGGTCCGGGGGAAACGGTGAGCCTGGCACCGGGCTCGTACGCCGACTACGATCTCAACGGCAATCCGAGTGACGAGCCGTTCCTGGTGTTGTCGTCTGGTGACTACTTCTTCACAGCGTTGCGTCTGAATGCGGACGCGAACATTCTGGCTGAAGCCGACACTCGCATCTTCGTCAGCGGTGAGTTCGTCATGCGCGATCGTGCGGCCATCCTGCTCGACGACGGAAGCGGCGTGCTCGCGCCGGTGTTCGTTGGGCTTGCGGGCGGTGGTGAGACATTCTTGGAGGCCTCGTTCTCGGGTACCATCGCGGCTCCGGAGCGAACGCTGATACTGGGCGTTGCCGACAATCGCTCGTTCACCGGGTCCTTCTTTGCCAGCACCATTCATCTGCGGCCTGGGGCACGCCTGGTCTGCTCGCCACAACAATTGACCAACCTCACTTGTTCCGATGGCGAGCTGAACGGGGACGAAACGGATACGGACTGCGGGGGCTCATGCGGCTCGTGCCCCGATGGGTCGACGTGCGCTATCGACGACGACTGTCAGAGTCTGGTCTGCCCGGGCGGGATCTGTCTGCCGCCGACGTGTAGCGACGGGGTGAAGAATGGTGACGAAACGGACACGGATTGTGGAGGTCCGGACTGCGATGCCTGTGTGGAGCCCTGCAACGAGGCGACCTATGAGGCGGAGGAGATGTTCCACTCCACTGGCGGTCCTTTTGGGTCCAACGCTTGGAACATCTGGTCCAACGGCTTCATCTCGACGAACCACGACTTCACTCCAGGTCCCGCGGTGATCACCGTCTCGGCGTTGGGTCAATCCGCCGCGCGCGTCCGCGCCCACATGGTGGTCACCGTCGACGGCGTGCAGATCGGCGAAGCGAACGTCGCGCCCTGGGGGTTTGACGACTATCAGTTCTTCTTTTCGGCCGCTGGCGGGCCTCGAGAAGTCCGAGTCATCTTCGACAACGATTACTTCGTTCCGCCGGCAGATCGGAACCTGATCGTCGACGACATCACCGTGGATTGCGCCGACGGGCCATGAGGCACGACGTGGGGTGAACCCACTGGCAGTGCGACGGGGAAGGGCAATAGCGCCTGGCCCCGTCCTGTCCCCAAGGCCCCCGCTCAGCCTCGTCTGGGCGGGGCTTTCAGCATGGCGCGCCGCAGGCCTGGCGTTGCGTCGGACCTCTGCGAGTGCGTCGCGCATGCTCCATTCGATGCTGGCGCTTCGACCCGCGCGGGGGTCGCGGCCTGGGACTCTACGGTACGCGGAGCGCGTTGGCTCGCGTCGGCGGCAGGATCGCGCACTATTCCTCTCCGTTGGGGGGGCAGGTTTCGAAATCCTGCTGCGCTCTGGCCGCTGACGGCGGCGCCCACATCCGTCAGGGTCGGACAACGCTTCGCAGCGGGAGCATCCGCGTAGTATCAAGCAGACTTCGTGCTCGAGACTCTGCTCACCACCGGGTCGTTGCCCCTGGTCGTCAGCGCCCTGCTGGCGGCGGGGCTCGGCGTGCCGATCCCGGAGGACCCGGTGGTGCTGGCGGCCGGAGTGCTGGCGCATCGCACGCCGCTGCCGTGGTGGGTCTTGCTACCCGTGGTTTATGTTTCGGCCATCGGCGCGGATTGTATCCTGTTCGCCTTCGGGCGGCACTTCGGGGGGGCGCTGCTGAGCCACTACCCGTTCAAGTGGCTGGCGAGCAGTCGTCGCTATGCGCGAGTTTCGGAACTGCTCGCTCGCCACGGGCAGTATGCCGTCTTCGTCGGACGCCACTTGCCCGGTCTGCGCTCCTTGGTCTTCGTGTCCGCTGGCATGGCGAAGATGAGGTTCGCCAGCTTCGTCTTTTGGGATGCGCTGGCGGGCTTGCTGACGCTTCCGACGGTGTTTGGATTGGGTTACCTCTTCTCCGCACACGTGGCGGCCGTGCAGGCCGGTTTGGCGCGCTTCGAGCATTGGCTTGCCGCTGCTCTCGGGTTGGTGTTGCTGATCGCTTGGGGGATCTGGTCTGCCAGGGCGCCCCATCGCCGCTAGTTCCAAGTCGCAGGCGAAAGTCGACTCGCCGTCCAAACCCGCGCCGGGTGCGTTGGTTGTCGGCTTCGAGCATCTCGTGTAGCGTTCCGCGCTCCAGATGCGCAGCGATCCACGATGGAACATCTTGGCCCGGGCGACGTCCCGCCCGTCCGCACTCGCGGTGACGGTGCTATTCGCTGCGCTTCAGCTTGCCCCGTCTTTGGCCGCTCAGAGTGTTCCCGTCGCTGGGTCCAGCGGTGACGCGCTGACGGAGGCATCACACTCCCACGAGCCGGAGGTTCTTGCGCAGGGTGACGTGGCACCGACGCCCCTCGGGTCCCATCCGCCTGAAGCAATCGACGAGCCCGTAGAGGTCGTCGTCGTTGGTCGGTCCACCCCGCCGGCAGCGTCCGATTCCGAGGTGACCGCTGCCCAGTTGCGGCTCCGGCCCCGGCGCCGCCCAGGGGATCTCGTGGAAGCGGCACCCGGTCTCATTTCAGTGCAACACGCTGGTGGGGGCAAGGCGAACCAATACTTCCTGCGTGGGTTCGACATCGATCACGGAACAGACCTGTTGCTGACCGTCGACCGAGTTCCGGTCAACATGCCCAGCCATGGACACGGCCAGGGCTATGCCGATCTCAACTTCGTGATCCCAGAAACGCTGGCCAAAATCAGCGTGCACAAAGGGCCGTACCTTGCTGCCTTCGGCGACTTCGCTACGGCAGGTGCGTTGGAGATGCACCTCGCCGAGCAGTTGCCTGAAGGACAGGTGGCGTTCTCGGCGGGACGGTTCGGAGTGCTGAGGGGCCTCGGCATCGTGTCCGAGCGCGTCGGTGAGCGCGCGGGTGTGGTGGCAGCCGGTGAGGTCTACGCGCAAGATGGCCCATTCGAACATGTTGAGGGACTGGAGCGCCTGAACTTGCTTGGGCGGGTGAACTACGAGCTATCGCCAAGCACCGTCGCGAGCGTCACGTGGATGAGCTACGCGGGAAGCTGGAATGCGTCTGGCCAGATCCCCTGGCGCGAAGTCGAGGCGGTGAGGTTGAGTCGGTTTGGTTCGGTGGACCCGACAGAAGGCGGAGCGACGCAGCGCCACAGCGCCTCGGTTGCGGTCGCGTCGCGCTTCGACGACGTGACGGTGGACGCCGTGCTGTACACCATTCGTTACGACTGGCGCCTGTACTCGAACTTCACGTTCTACTTGGACGATCCGATCAACGGCGATCAGATCGAGCAGACAGACGCTCGCACTGTGCTCGGGGCGGACATTCGAACGTCCCTGGCGCATTCGAATGCTTGGGTGGACTTGCGCTCGACCATCGGCATCCAATCTCGGTCGGACAGGATCGCAAACGCTCTGTACCACGACGTCGAGAGAGAGCGCCTCAGCACCACCGCCAGTGCCGAGATCGCGCAAACCTCAGCAGGTTTCTACGTTGACGAGCAAGCTCGCTTCTTTCCCTGGTTGGCCTTGCGTGCTGGCTTGCGTGTCGATCGCATGCAGGCGGACGTTGAAGATCGACTCGACGACCCGACGAGCGTCGGGAACCGCGACGGCGGCACGGCGGACGCCATGCTGCTCTCCCCCAAAGGGTCGGTGATTCTGTCACCTTTGTCGTGGCTGGACATGTTCGTCAACTTCGGCAGGGGGTTTCACTCCAACGACGCACGGGGGGCCACGCGCCAGAGTGATGCTGCCGACCTGCTCGTTCCGGCTACGGGATACGAAGTGGGCGCGAAGGTGGAACCTTTGCGAGCTCTGACGCTGACCCTGGCGGCCTACCGTCTCGATCTCGACAGCGAGCAAGTCTATGTCGGGGATGCCGGCACGACTGAAGCCTCAGAGCGGAGCACGAGATTTGGCATCGAAGCGACCGGCCTGTGGCGCTTGGGGCGCTTGCTGACTGCGGACGCCGCGCTGACGCTCAACCGAGCGGAGTATCGAGCCAACGAAGGCAACGCCGGCGCCATCGCTCTGGCACCAAAGAGGACATTCAGCGGTGGCCTGGCGGCAACAGCACCGTTCGGCACCTTTGGAGCACTTCGAGTGCGGCATGTTGGTGAACGACCCGCCACCGAAAGCGGAAGTATCACGGCCGAGGGGTGGACAATCTTCAGCGCCAGCCTGGGTCACCGTCAAGGCCCCTTCGAACTGAGGCTCGACGTGGAGAACCTGTTCGACACGCCGTGGCGAGAGGTCCAGTTCGCCACCGAAAGCCGGCTCCGCACGGAGGCAACGCCGGTGAAAGAGATCCACTTTGCGCCCGGGTGGCCTTTGACGGCCCGTGGCACGCTCACTGCCTACTTCTGAGCTCGTCGCGGTTTGCGTCGTCGGCCCACGATGATGCGGCCGAGACGCCACGAAGTGACGTCGCCGGAAAGACCCCACTAGTTGGGTGCCCTACCAGCGGACCAAGTCCCGCACCGCGTGCAGGATGTCGACGTAGCTGATGATGCCGACCAGCTTGTCGCTATCGGGGTCGACCACGACCACTGCACCAATGCGTTCTTCGAGCATGCGGTCGACGACATCACCCAGATCGCGATCGGGCTCCACCGTGGTCACGGGCTGCGTCATGACGTCGGACAGTGGCACGTCGAGCCAGGCGAGCAACGCCATCGGCGTCTTGCGCAGCGCATCGGGCGGAGGCAGCGCGCTCCTTAGATCCCGGTCGCTCACGATGCCGACCACGACACCATCTCGCAGCACCGGCACGTGCCGCACTGCTCCTTCATCCAGGACCCGCACGGCTTCGCCCACGGTCTCGTTCTCCTCGACCCACTTGGGATCCTCGGCCATCACGTCGGATGCGATCATGGCGCGATCCTCCTGAACAGGACTGTGCCAACTCGCCATTCGATTGCTTCGTTCATCGTACCCATCGCTCCTCGTCAGTGCTGAGAATCATCCTCACCATCGCTTTTCCGCTTCCTCGGTGGTCGTCACTGCTGCTTGGTCCTGATTGCTGCTTGGTGCTGATTACCGTGAGTCATTGCCGGGCGATGACGGAGGTGTCCGCCGTCACCCGACGGCCCGGGTAGAGTATCACGAGCTCGCCTGCCTCGAGACCCGACTTCACCTCGACGGCCAAGGCGTTCTGCAGTCCCAGTTCGAGCAGTCGCAAACGCGCCGCGCCGTTTTCGATGACGTAGGTGCCCCAGCTGTCGCCGTGCCGGAAGACGGCGCTACTCGGAATGTGGAGCACGTCGTCCTCCTGCGATGCGAGGATTTCGGCTTCGACTCGGTAACCGTCCCCGAGGTTCGGGACCGCCTGTGGCAGTGAGACGATGACGTTGACGCGTTGCTCCTCGACGCCCAACGCGGAGATGTGAGTAAAGGCGGCGGGTTCGACGAGACGCACGTGGCCTTCGAATTGCGTCGCATCGCCCCACTGTTCCAAATGAACGGGCGCTCCCGGCCGAATGCGGGCGGCATCGGACGACAGCACGTCGATGACGACTTCCAGGGCGTTGGGATCGCCGAAGTCGAGCAGGGGGGTTCCGACGGCCACGGGACCGCCGCTCTCGCGGTGCACGACGAGCACGCGGCCCTTGGCGGGGGCTTGGATCGCGATGGCTTCGGTTTCGCCGCGTCGGACCTGGCCCAGGGTGGCCCGTGCCGCGTGAACCTCGGACACGGCGACCTGGTGAGCGAGTTTGGCGGCGGCCACGTCCTCCAGCGCGAGTTGCGCCAGGAGCTGCAGACGGTCCAACTCGGCGTCGCTGATGATGGACTCGGCGGCCAGCGCCTTCGCGCGGGTGGCGTCCTTCTGCGCGCCGTCACGTGCGGCCTGCGCACGGCCGACAGCGGTCTTCAGCTGCTTTTCGCGGGCCTCGGCGGTCAGCAAGCGCGCTTCGGCCTCAGCCCGCGTGCGGGGATCGAGCAACGTCGCATCCGGCGGCAGGAGCCGAGCGATGACGTCGCCCGCTTCGATCACGTCGCCCGGCTCCCAATCGATGCGCACCAAGGTGCCGCTCAGCGGTGCTGCGACGGTGTAGCGTTCCTTGACGCGGGCGCGGCCGTCCTCGCGGATCCACACCGAGAAGCGATCCCGCACGGCGAGCGCCGCATCGACCGTCACCGGGCGCGGCGCCCACGCCCAGGTGATCCCTGCGACGAGCCCAGCGAGCGCGAGCAGCATCAGCAGCCGTCGTGGCCAGTGGCGCGGTCCGCTGCTCGCTTTCTTGGGTGGGTGTCCTGTGGCTTCGCTCGGCATGTTCACTCTCTGGCTTTGAGGACCTGGATCAAATCCAGGTGGTCGAGTCTTCGGCGCACCAAAAGCGCGCTGATGACGCCGGCGAGCAGCGCCGTCAAGCTGGCCCAGCCGTACGTGCTCGCGGCAACGTAGACCGGGAAACGCAGCGTCTCCTGATCGAAGCTCCCCGCCTGAAGCGCCGCCCACCAGCGCCCGAGCAGCATGCCCAGGGGGATACCCAACATCACCTGCAACGCCAACTCGCCCAGCAAGATGGCCGAGACCTCCGCACGCGAAAAGCCCAGCACCCGCAAGCTCGCGAGCTCACGCCCCCGGAGCGAAAGACCGACGCGAGCATTGTTGTAGACGACACCGGTCGAGATGGCCGCCGCGCTCACCGCCAGCAGCAGTGTGATGACGCCCATCATGTCCCCGGTCTGGCGTTCGAAGTTCTCCACCATCTGAGCAAAGCGCGTCGTGCTGAAGACGAACGGCATGTCCTTGAAGCGTGCGTGCACCTCGTCGGCACGGGCCGCGTCGAGGCGCACGGAGACGCTGTTCACTCGCGGCTCCTGACGTAATACTTGATGCAACCAGCGCGTTCGCCCATAGGCCTGAACACCGAAGGACTCGTCGATCAGCGCGGCCACCAACAGCTGGCGCGTGGACCAATCGCCTTCGTGGAGTTCGACCTCGACGCTCTCGCCCACGCGCACGTCGAGCATGTCGGCCAGGCGATCCGTCATCACCAGTCCTCGCTCGGGGAGCGTCACCAGCTCTTGGTCACGGTGGAGGATCTGGCGCAGGTGCGCCGGGTGCGGCAGGGCATTGACCACGCCGTCCTTCTCGAGTGGCCCGTGTCGGAAACGCACCGGCAGGGTGCGGTAACCCTCCGCCATGAGCACCCCGGGCAAGGCGGCGATCTCGCGCACCGAGCGCTCTGGTCGTGGCTCGGTGAAGCTGACCAGTACGTCGCCGCGATTCTGGCGTGGAAAGACCTCGGAGAAGAGGTAGTCGAAGGAGTCCCAGGTGAAGCGCCCCAGGATGAAGATGGCGATGCCCATGGCGATGCCCGTGCTGGACATGAAGAACCGGAGTGGGCGGCGAGTGATCTCGCGGGCGATCATCAGGCTGGCCGTGCCCAAGCTGCGCTCCACGCGCTTCGAACTGAGGGCGGAATGGCGGTAGTGCAGCGGCGTCGGTGGGCGCATGGCTTCGGCGGGTGGTAGCCGCGCCACACGCAGGGCGGCTCCCAGCGCTCCCAAGAGCGCTGCGGCGAGGGCGATGCTCAGGGCGAGCAGCACGCTTCGGAGCGGCATCTGATTGCCGCCAGTGGGGAACTGGAAGGTCTGCATGTACACCCCGGTCATCCAACTGCCCGCCCATTTGCCGCTGACCAAGCCGAGGGCGCCGCCCAGCACCACCACCAGACTCACGAGCCCCAAGTAGTGCAGCGCCACGCGCCAGTTCTGATAACCGAGCGCCTTGAGCACGGCGATCTCCGTGCGCTCCAGAAACACCAGGCGTGAGATCACGACGTTGACCAGAAACGCCGCGACGCCCAAGAAGGCCAGCGGGATGCTGACGGCCAGAGCGCCCAGGTGCCCGAGTTCCGTGGTCAGGGCTTGGTGGGACGCCTGGCGCTCGCGTGCGACGGCAGGGAAGGCGCCGTAGTTCTTCAGACGTCGGTCGACCTCGTGCAGGACGTGCTCCAGCGACGCGCCAGGCTGCACGCGCAAGGAAGCGTCGTTGAACGCGCCCTCCATGCGTGCTTCGGCCGAGAGCGTGCTGCGGGGCATCCACAGCACGACGAACTTGCGCTTGTCGACGGGGCCCGAGTCCGCGGCTTTGGCCAACACGTACTCCGGGGACATGCCGACGCCGACGATGCGCAGTCGTCGCTTGTTGCCCGACAGCACGACCGGCACGTGGTCGCCCAGCGACAGCCCGTGGGCCGTTGCAAACTGCTCGAGCACGACGACTTCGTCCCGAGCGGCAGTGGTGGGCAAGCGCCCACGGCTCAGGTGCACACCATTGAGCGCCGGATCGCCTGGTTCGGGTAGGGACACGATGCGCCCCACCAGCGGCTCCACCTCTCCCTCCATCGGCACCATCACGTCTTCCACGACGCGTGTCTGCACCGCGATCACGCCATCGATCTCGCGCAGCGACTGGGCGGCGTGTGCGGGGGCGCGCTCCAGGCGTACGAAGACGTCGGCGAAGCGGTAGTCGTCGTAGTAGACGTCCATTGCACGTTGCATCGAGTACAGCGTGCTGTTCATCATCAGCAGCGCCAAGACCCCACAGCCGAGCACCAGCGCGATCGTGATCGCCTGACCGCGCAAGCGCACGATGTCGCGCAGCAGCTTGAGATTCAGCGCGCTGATGGCGGCCGGTGAGGGCGTGCGGCTCGCTCGTTGACGACGCACCGCCGGTGTGCGTTGCTCGCGATGTGCTCCCAGTGTGGATGGCTCGCGATGTGCTTCTGGGGACGACTGCTCGTCGCGTGGTCGGTGGGGGCTCACGTCAGCTGCTCGTCACTCAGCGGTGCGCAGAACGGTGGCCCACGGATGCAAGCGTTGCGCGTTGCTGGGAGCCACAGACGGTCTGATTTCGAGCTGCGACGGCGAGCCCGCGCGGCAACCCCCGCGTCAGTATTCCCCTCGCAGGCAGCTCCGTTGGGGGTGACCGTCTCGACGCCAGCTCCATCAACGCTGCCCCGTTTTCTGGTAGGTGCCCATCAGTGTCGCACGGCCCACGACGTGGGGCTTCATGGCCTGTTGCAGCTCTTTGCTGGTGGGGTGATTCAACCCTTCCAGGCGCGTGTCGAGGGCGAACAGGCGAAAGAAGTAGCGGTGACGACCGATGGGGGGGCAGGGACCGCGATAGCCCGTCTGACCCCAGTCATTCTTGCCGTCTTCTGCTCCGGGGGGCGTGTGAGCGCCTTCGGCAAGCGACGTCACTGTCGGCGGAATGTCGTAGAGCACCCAATGTGTCCAAGTTCGTTTGGGGGCTGCGGGATCCGGCGCGTCCGGATCGTCGACGATGAGGACGAGCGACTTGGCCTCGGCGCTCACGCCGCTCCAAGCGAGCTGGGGAGAGACGTCAGAGCCTTCGCACGTGTGTTGCTTCGGGATGGCGCCTTCGGACTCGAAACTGGTGGATGACAACTTCATCGTCTGTTCTCCGCCTGATGAACAACCTGGGACCGCGGGTGAAAGGGCGAACCATGCGCACGCGATGGCCGCGACGAGCGCCCAGGGAGCCAGCCTGTGGGCGCGTACTGGCACTTTCGGCGAGTGGCTGACGCCACCCCAAGGGCAGGGGGTGGCGGACTCGGCGCAATGGATGGGAGGGGAACGCATGGGCGAGATGGGCCGGGGGTGACGACCCGCCGACACGCGCAGCACATTCCGTGCCCAAATTCGGCAGCCGGATCCGCATCTCCTTGCGCAATTTCAGCGTGTGACGCTGCCCGTCCATCCGCGAGTCCTCCCTCATCTGCGAGTCCTCCCATCTCCGGCGTCCGGAAGCGTCGTGGCCCGGACAGCTTCGCGCTCGCGCCAGCTCGCGATGGCCGCGTTCGATCCGGTGCGCTGCCAGATGGCGCCCCGAAAGCGGTCGGGTCACGAATCCGTCACGTTTTCGCGGAACGTCGTGGGCGCGCCGCGCGCACCTAGCCCGGCTGCTTTCGGGTACTTGGCCCCGAGGTGTTGAGTCCTCGGGGCGCGCGTGTCTGGCAACGTTCACGCACGACGCTGCGAGGCTGATTCACTTGTGACGGCAACATCCAGAGTAGTGCGTAATCTGGAAACAGATGAAGCCCCAATCCTCACACGCCTATGCCCGAGAGCTCAAGGCAGAGCTCCCTTCCGACGTACATCAGCCGGCGCTGTCCCGCCTGTGGTGGTTGCCCGCACACGGCGTGCTCATCGGGGGTGGTATCGCCGCTCTGGCGCTGGGATGGCTGCCGCTCTCACTCGCCTGGCTCGCGTCGCTGGTGATCGGCGTCGGCTTCGCTGGTTTCGCGTTCTTGGCCCACGAGACGTTGCACGGGGCTATCGTGCGCGGTCGCCGCTGGCAGCGTCTGATCGGCGGCATCGGGTTTTTGCCATTTTCGATCTCCCCGCGGCTTTGGATCGCCTGGCACAACCGTGTGCACCACGGGCAGACCCAACGCGCGGGGATCGACCCCGATGCGTTCCCGACCCTCGAGACCTACCGTCGCAGCAGGACGACCCGCTTCATGCTCGAGCAGGTCGGTGCCAGTCGCGGTGCGCCCGGCGGCGCGTTGGCGTTGGTGCTGGGACTTTCGATCCAGAGCTTGGAGGTGTTGCTCAGCGCTCGTCGTCGCCGGCTCTTGTCGGATCGGGACCGTCGCCTAGCGCTGCTACAGACCGCGCTCAGCCTGGGTGCGTGGTGCGGTGTGGGACTGCTCTTCGGTTGGCAGGTGTTCGTCTTCGGCTATGTGTTGCCGCTGATGGTGGCCAACGCCGTCGTCATGGCTCACATCCTGACCAACCACAGCTTGAGCCCGTTGACGGAGGTCAACGACCCACTGCTCAACTCGCTGAGCGTCACCGTACCCCGGTGGTTCGAGTTTCTGACCCTCGGCTTCGGCTACCATGTCGAGCACCACCTCTACCCCTGGATGAGTACGCGTCACGCTCCGGCCGTGAAGCGGCTCCTGCTCGAGCGCTGGCCCGAGCGCTACCAGTCGATGCCCTTGCTGCGAGCGCTCAGGACGGTTTACTCGACACCACGAATCTACGCGGATGCCGTCACGCTGACCGATCCCCGTTCGGGGCGCACGTGGTCGACACTGCAGCCACGGCAGCTGTCGACGCCGGCTGCCGAAGCGAGCGCAACCGGCGGAGGTGAGCGGATTCAGTCGTCTGCTGGGCAGAATTCGTCGAAGGTCAAACTGCCGTCACCGTTGACGTCGCGCTCTCGAAACAGCATGCCGGCTTCTCCGCGGCGGTGCGGCGAGGCGGAGAACTCCTCCTCCGTGATCAGCCCATCGCCGTTGCTGTCGAAAGTCTCGAACTTGTCCTGACAGCGGCGGCCCATGCCCATGCCCATGCCTGGTCCCGGGCGCATGCCCATGCCTGGTCCCGGGCGCATGCCGCCGCTGCCGCCCGTCCCGGACTGCTCGCCCTGC
>JBNKZR010000126.1:0-17569 GCA_050301735.1 Polyangiaceae bacterium
CTCCTGCAACGGCTCCGCCGATGCAAGCCGCCGTGATGGCGCGCACGGTCAGACCCATGGCTTTCATCTCTTCGTCGTCGGGCACGTCGTGCCGCGCCGTACTCAGCAGTTGCTGCAGTTCGGCAGGCGCGCCTCCGCCGCGCTCCGACCAACGCGTGGGATCTCGATCCGTCATGCCACCCCCTGTCGTTTCTCGCCGAGCGTTTCGCTCAACTGCTTGCGCGCGGCATGCAGCCGCGAGTACGCGGTCTGCAGTGGACATCCCACGGCCTCTGCCACTTCACGCATCGTCAGTTCTTCGATTTCGTAGAGAACGAAGACGGTTCGCTTGTCCTCGTCCAATGCGTCGAGGGCCCTCAACAACACGGAGCGGGCGTGCACACTCTCCGCGAAGTCGCGGCCATCAAATTCACCTGACGCAATAGGTTCACCCGTAACCTGCTCTCGTCGGACGTGAGCTCGCCGCCGATAGTCCGAGGCTGCTCGTTGGCAAATGCGATAGAGCCAAGTACGAATGGCCGCGCGGTATTCGAACTCTGGCAGCTTGCGATGCACGATGACGAACACCTCCTGGCACACATCTGGTACGTCCCGCTCCGGCACACCGAAATAGCGCAACGCGCGAACCACGTAGGGCCCTTCGGTGCGGAATACGTCTTGCACCTCCAAGCGCTGGGCGACTGGTTGTGGCTCAATCTCAGCCATCAGGAGCGTGTACGCCGCTTGCACGACAGGTTAGAGGACTGCACCTCGGTGTTTTATCACGGGTGGTGCGGATCTGCACAAAGCCTCGCTCTGCCTATAATCGCAGACCCACACCGAACCCGACATTGCCGCTGGCGGGGGCCATTTCGAACAACTCGACGGCTGTGCCATCGCGGTCGGCGACCAGCCGTGCCCGGAGCAGAGATGCGGCACCAGCGCCAAATGCTCGCAAGAACAATGGAGAAGCCACCACATAGCGCAGCTCCAAACTCGCGCCCAGAGCGAACGCCAAGCCCGACGCGCGAGCCTCTTGGGTGAAACCAGTACTCGCCGCCTGTAGCGTCGCTGCCTCGGTATTCGCGCACAGTCGCGCAGACCAGGGCTCTTCGAAATGACGCAGCGGGCACAGGGTCAGACGCAAATCTTGCCTGGCCAAAGTTATCTCTCCGCCTTGTCGTTCGAAGCGCTCCTCGAGCCAGTAACCTGCCGCCACATCAAAGAGGAACGTGCGCGAGAGTTCCCCACCCACGGTCAAGCCGGCGCCAATCGACGTGTCAGGGGCGAGTCCCCAGCCCAGTCGGCCCTCCAGTCCCATCAACCAACGCGGATAGGGGCTACCGTCCTGTATTGGCGTAGGAGCGGGCTTCTCCTGCGGCTGCGGCTTTTTTTCCTCAGGTTTGGTCGCTGGCGCGGGTTGCTCTTCGGTGGCTTCGGCGGGTTTCTTGTCGCTCGGTGCCGACTCTTGTACCGTCACCTCACCGGGTCCAGTGGGGGAAGATTCCACGTCTGGTGTCGTTTGGGCGCGTCGAGCTTGTTCCTCCAACTCGGCGATCTCTTCGACGTTGAAGTCCAGCATCAGGCTAAGGGTCAGTGACAACGTATCGACCAGTTCTTTGCAGCTGTCCGCTTGCAGCGAGCGAGTGCCCAGACTGGCACCGTTCTCCGGGTTCAGCAGCTCGATCCTGGCGGAGTGTTCGCCCTCGCCGCCGGCGACCGTCACGGCAACGTTTGCAGCGTGTTCACTCGTGTCGCTTTCGAACACGCTGCGCCCCAGAGCCTGGTGAACCTGTGACCGTAATTCCGCCTCGCTCACGCAACCTTCCAGCGCGGGGGCGATACTCAATCTGGCTTGAGCTGGCTGCCCCACTTCTGATGATGCGCCCGCCACGTGGGCGACCACGAGTAGCCATGCTGCTGCGGCAGCTGCCACCACGATCTTGGGCACACTGCCCCCGAGCGTTTGCATCAGGCATGGACGCTAGTCTGGCCGCCCACTTGGAGTGAAACTTTACCCTGGTCTACTGGCCGGAGACCCGGTCCCCTGAGAATTGCCGGAGACGCAGCCCACTAATCCACTGCCTGCCCAGGAGAAAACCTATGAAAACCGCATCTCGTGCAACTCGAACGTCGCTTGCCCTATTGGCCCCCATGCTGGCCCTCGTCCTCGTCGGCGCCTGCGGCAGTGACTCAGAATCCAGTTCTGACCGCTCATCCGACGCCGAAGAAGAAATGGACGCCAGCGCTGCCGGAGGCACCGACGACGGCAGCGGTACAGACGCCAACTCGAGTGACGGCCCCGGGGGGACTTCAGGAGAAGGAGAAACTTCAGACAATTCTGGAACTGACCCGATCTCGGACGAAATTGATGGGACGCCGCCCGCGGAGGGGCTTCCCGTCGACGGCGCGGATGCATCGGCGCCGAGCAGCGACGCACCCGTCGAGGAAAATGGAGGCACGTCGTTGCTGCCGACGGGGGACGGCGGGACGACGCTTCCGGACTTCGTAGACATCACGACGAACGCCGACGGGACCATCGAAATCCTGTGCAACGGTGCTCCGTGCGCCTGCAGTGACGGTGAGGACAACGACGGGGATGGTCTCGTAGACGGGCTCGACAGCGAGTGCACCAGTCCGTTCGATGACGATGAGAGCACGTTCGCTACGGGCATCCCGGGCGACAACAGCGACCCGAAGTGGCAGGACTGCTTCTTCGACGGTAACTCGGGTGCAGGTGATGATGGCTGCCGCTATCACACGGATTGTCTGACGGGCGATCTGCCCGAAGATGATCCGGATTGCGTGATCACCGAGCAGTGCAAGGAGTACTGCGAACCTCTGACGCCCCCGGGGTGCGACTGCTTCGGCTGCTGCGAGGTCGACACCGGCGACGGCGAAATGGTGCACATCTTGGTTGGCGAGACTTGTTCCCTCGACGTCATCGATGATGAAGAGGCGTGTCCGCGCTGTGAGCCCACCGGTGTGTGTGAGAACGAGTGTGGCGAGTGCGAGATCTGCATCGGCCAGACTTTCGAAGACCTGCCAGACAGTTGCTGGCCCGAGGAACAGGATCCACCGACCGGCTCCGGGGGCAGCGGCAATACCGGTAGCGGTGGCTCTCCCGGGACGGAGGATCCCCCAGGCTCTGGCGGCACGACGGGCTCAGGTGGAAGCTCGAACGACAATCCGCCTGATCAGACCGATCCTCCCGTGAATGATCCGCCGCCGCCCAACGTCTGCGATGGCGGGCTGACGGCGTGTTTTGATTCGACGGATTGCGCAGCCGACGAGTTCTGCTCCCTCGGTTGCTGTCAGCCGGTCTTCCGAGTGCGATAACTCAGAGCCATCAGACGTCGGGTTGAATCGAGCTGCGCCGGTGTGCCCAGCTTGCCGCCCTGACCGAAGCAAGCAAGACCGCCGCCGTTCACCACGGCGGCGGTTTTTCTTTTGGCGTAGTGGGCGTCCACTCGGAGCGGGCGGCATCTGGGGGCCGCCGACGAAACGACGAAAGCCATTGCCCGGTTGAGCAATGGCTTCGTTTCGTCGGAGCGGGCATTTCGCCCGATGTGATGTCAGCCGAACAGAGGTAGCTCGTCGCCGATGATCGGGTAGGCTCGACTGACGTCGGGATCGATGTCGGCCATCTTGCGCAACGCGCTGTGGATCTGCCCGGGCGTCAACTTGACGCCGCTGTTGTCGACCTCGAGGCTCGACGGATCGATGCCGCGCGCTTGCTGATCGGCGGTGCTGGCGCCAATCACGCGGTCACCCTCGATGCCTGGACCCATCGCCAAGTAGCTCGTCACGGGCCAATGGTCCTTGCCCGAGCCGTCGTTCTCACCGTTGTAGTGGGGAGTTCGTCCAAAGTCGGAGCCCACGATCACGTAGATGGAGTCGGTCATGCCCTCGGCTTCGATCACGTCGAGCAGGCCGCCAATACCCGTCAGCAGTTGGATCAGCTGCCGACGCTGGTTCTGGTCGTGGTTACCGTGCGTATCGAAACCGCCCATGCTCAGATTGGTGGCGACGCCGAGGCCGGACTTGAATGCCGACACGGCGAGCTGTCCCGCTCGGATCATGCTTTCGGCGTTGTTCAAGTTCCCCGGTAGGTCGACCTGCTCTGGTATCCGCAGCGCAGCTAGCTGAGAGTCCGTCCCGCGGGCATCGACCAATGCTTGCATCGAGCGCTGCAGCTTGGGGAGTCCTTGAGCCTCCAAGTGCTCCGCGAGTCGTTCACTTTGCGCCTCACGGATGCGCTCCCAGGTTGCTTCGGTGTGATAGCCGGTGGGGTTGTCGTCTTGTGGGTTGATGAGGTTCGGGGCAGACAGGTCGCGCAGTAGGTTGCTCGAACCGATGCGAGACAACGGCGCCAAATCGAACGTGCTGTCGTAGCCTCCGAAGCTTACGAACGGCAGCGGCTTGTCGAGGCCGTAGGTCGCAGCCAGCATCGCGCCCATCGCAGGAATACCTTCCTGGATGGAGCCACAGGTGACGGCGCGTTGTCCGGCATCGTGGTTGTTCGTCGACGTGTCGACACCGTTGAACACCGTCAGTCGATTGCCGAAACGATTCAAGAATCGTTCTGGATTCAGGTACTGGTCTTCTTGCCCTTCTTCCAAGCCGAACTCGTCCGGCGTCGCGTCGATGGGGGCGAAGGAGATGTTCCCGACCTGACCGATCTCGGTGTAGATGCGGTTCTGCTCGACGTTGAGCGTCGGATCGAAGAGGAAGCGTGGATCCCAACCACCGCTGGCGGTGATGAAGATCCAGAACTTGTCCGCGGCGCCTTGGGCCACGGATGGGCTGGCGAACCAGGGCGCAGTCAGCGATATCCCGCCCAGGGACAGACCGCCGAGTGTCGAAAGCTTCAGGAGTGAGCGTCGTTTCATCGATGAATTCTCCAAAATCAGTCGTAGAGGAAGCGGTAGTCCGCGATCAGGTAGGTTAGAACCGCCATCCAACTGCGGATGACGTAGTTTTCGTCGCGCCTCAACTGCTCATCTTCGGGCAGTTCCTGGTCCGCCCCAGGGTTACGACGGAACTGGCACTCGTACGGCAAGTCGCGCCCGACTTCTTCGGAAGCGAGTTTCGCGCGACCTTCACGCCACGTCCTGACGAACAAGTCCATGACGCGAGTCTCTTCGGCACTTCCTGCGACCAGCTCCTCTCCCAGGAGTCGATCGTAGAGGTAGACCAGGTTTTCGCGGATTGCGTCCACGTTGGCTTCGATGGGATCTCCCACTTCGTCTTCGGGCACGGTGTCCAACTCGACGTAGGGGAACAGTCTGCGGCGGTCGACCTCACGGGTGAAGTCGCCGGGCGCCTTGCGACAGGCGAGTTCCGTGGAAGCGCGCCACATGATGGCGCTCATCATCCCGTTGGGGACCGTCAGGCGAGCCGTGACGCTATCCGAATCGATGCCACCGTAAAGGATGTTGAGACCGTTGAGCAGCGTTGGGCGATTGCCGTCCAGCCACGGGCTCCCGAACACGGTTTCGATCTTTCGGTTCAGGAGCTCCGGTGTGAGTAGGCGCCCGGTTCCGACCGAGCCCAGCTGCGCCAAGCGCGCTGGATCCGTGGCGGTCGTGTTGACGGCTCGGAAGTACGGGCTCATCACGAGCTGTTCGATGACGACCTTCAAGTTGAAGTCGCTGGCGACGAAGGCTTCGGTGATCGCTCGAATCGTTTCATCCTGCGCCTCCCAAGCGGGGAAGCTGCCGTCTGTGGGATCTTCGGGGAAGTCCACGGGAGCTTCCCCGATCAGGGCCTGGTACATGTTGCGCACGACGGACAGCGGGAAGCGCGGATCGGCTGCGATGCGCTGCCCCAGCCACTGAGGCGCAGCGTCGAACTCGTCGAGCATCATCTTCTCTTTGCCGAAGCCGGGCGCGAACATCTCGTCGTACCACTCGCGGTCCGGCAGATAACGCTCGTAGTCGTTGTCGTCGAACTTCTGGAACGCGCCGGCGATTGGGTCCAGCGTTACGTGGCACATGACGCACGACGGCTCTTCGCGGGTTGGGTTGGCGAAGTTGACAGCCTTGGTCGGATCGATGGGTCGATCGGCGACGCGTAGAATGTCGGTTGCCAGTAGCTCGCGCAGGACGATGCGGGCGCGGTGTCGGTTCCGGTTCGTATTCGAGGTCGGGTACCGATTGAGGAACATCGGTGACGTCAGGATACCGGCGTGGGGGAAGGCCACCCGGCTGCCATCCCGGATCGCGAAGATCTTTCCTTCTTGGAAGCCACGAGCATCGTACGCTTCGTCGAAGCTCATGTCTTCGTTGTTGTAGACGACCGCTGTGTACGGATTGAGCACCGTGTAGTCCGCGGTGACGATCTCCGTGAACGGTCGATCGTTGCGAACGATGTAGGCCATCAGCTCCAACGGTTCGCGCGCAACGGATCGTCGCGCCTCGACCTGTTGTTCCTCGGAGAGCGACTCGTAGTACGTGTCGAGGTTGGGGAAGTCTTCGTCGCGAAGCAGGTTCTGCCCGTTGTTCAGATAGCGGTCCGTGAGCCATTGATCGTTGAACATCTCGACCAGGCGCTCGTAGAACGCGTCGTCCTCGTAGAGGCCTCGAAGCGTCGGCAGCAGGGCGTCTTCGCCGTTGTTTTGCAGCGCGCGTTTCTCCGAGTTGAACGGAAGGCGTCCCACGAGGGTGAGCGCGGCCTTACGGAAGGTCTGCTCAGCGTCCAGCATCTCGACATCCGAGAAGGTGGCAATCGAAGCGGTCGTGTCGCTGCACGGCTCGCCCGCTTCGATGCGTTCGATCAGCTCTTGCAGCACCTCGTAGGCTTCGCTGTCTTGGGCCAGTACGGCGCCACCCCCATGTTCGAGCTCACCCAAAGGCTTGAGTAGCAGCACGCTCACGTCGCCGGACTCGATGATGGCGTTGGTCGCAACTTGTTCGAGGTTTACGTCCAGAAAGCCGGGGTAGGCGGCAGGCTGCAGCTGGAACGCCGCGCTCGCATCGGCAGCGACGCCGCCGGGACCGTGGCACGAGAGGCACACACTGCCCAACACCTCGGGCCAAGCGCGTGTGGCGAGGAACTCGCGGTTCGACAGACAGCCGTCATCTCCCAGCGCGCCCGGGACGTCGCCTGCTTCCGAGCCATCGCCTGACGGGGTTCCACTGGAGGACGCGGTTTCGCCGTCCATGCCCTCTTCCGAGCCGGAGCCCTGGGCTCCGTCATCGGGTGTTGCTTCCCCGCCTACTTCTCCTTCTGCGCCTTCTGCCTCTCCCGCTCCGCTCTCGCTGTCGCCGACCAGCGAACTGCCGGAGCACCCGATCATCAACCCGAGGGTCGCGATGGTTATCGGGATGCCGTTTGCTCTTAGCCTCATCCAGGACTCCTATTCCAAAAGAATTGACGAAGGGTCTGTCGACCTTCCGTGCTAGCGCGCCCCGTCACGGGTGTGGGCGAAACTAGCTGTTCGACAAGTGCCAGGAGTATGTCCCTATCGATCACGAAGGTGGCTCACTTTTGTCGAAGGGTTTCACTACGGCGCGCTGGCCTGTGCCCTTAAGTCCTACTAGTGCTGCGGACTGCGTTTTTCGGCGCTCACGCAAGAGCCGAATATCGTGAGGTTTGTGCGTTGTTTGGCTGGGTACATCAGGGGTGATCTGCGACACTGGGCGACAGTGTGCAGAAGTGAGTGTGCCAAGGTAACGTGCAGGGCTCGCGCGCAGCACATGGTGTGTCACCGCCGCGCGCGACGAGTACTGCCGCGGGTTCATGCCGTCACTGCAGCGCGGGTGGCGCGACACGTGTTCCTGGCGATCTGGTGTCAGTTCACTGGGGGCACTGGTCGGGGTTACTGCAGTTGACCCCCTGAGGACAGGCGCCCGCGCCGTTGCAAGCGACGTTGCAGTTGGTGGCGCTGCAATTGACTCCGTTGTCGCAGGTGCCGCTGTTGTTGCACTGCAGACTGGCGTTCTCTGCGGACATGGAGATCGCACCCCCCTGGCACGAACCGGAACCGTTGCACATCAAGGAGCAATTGGTCGCGTTGCAGGTCATCCCACCATTGCAAGAGCCATCCCCCCAACAATCGACGGTGAAGTTCGTCGCACCGCCGAAGACCGCCTGACCACCGTTTTCGTTGCGGCAGCCGCCGTTGGCACAGTTGACGTTGCAGCTCTCGCTAGCGCACTCGATGCCTGCCTTGCATGCGTCCTGGCCGCAGACGACGTTGCAATCTCCCGCCCCTTCCGTCGGGCAGACGACGGCGCCTTTGCACGAGTTGGCTCCTTCGCAATTGACGTTGCAGCTGAAGCCGCTTGGGCAGCGGATCTCGTCCGGGCAAGAATCTTCCTCGGCGCAGTCGAATACGCAGCGCCCATCACTGCACACCGCGCCGGCGGCGGCGCAGGCCGTATCGCAGTCCCCGGCGCCGGCAGGAGCCCCGTCGTCGGCCGGCGGCTCACCGTCCATCGCTGCGCCGTCATCCGTCGGGGTGCCGTCGTCGGGTTCGGTGGGCGCTGCTTCCACGGTTCCGGCATCGCCGGCGAGATCCTCGTCGTCACTGCTGGGCGCGCCTTCGTCGACCACGCCGCCGTCCGAGGCTGTGTCACCGGGATTGCCTTCCGTCCCCACGACGTCGCCGCTCTCCGTCGAGTCCGCCTCCGCTGCTGGCGCGATGCTATCTTCTTCGGTCACGTCCGTGGAAGCGGTTTCCTCTGCCGGGGCTTCGGCGACCGTGCCTCCGCCGGTTGCGAGTGTGGAAGATGGCGCTACGGCCGATTCCGCCATGCCGGCGGCGGGCGCCTGCGCGGAAGCTGGGGCCACGATCTCGCGTTTCGTGTCACCGCGGCCGCACGCGAGTAGCGCGAAGCTCAGCCCGATCGCGCAGCTCAACGAGGACCGCGCAAATGTGGTGAACACCGGGAGCGAGAAGTCTTGGAGGCATTTCATCGAGCGCCAGTCTAGTGCGGGGTGCACGGCGTGGTGTTCAATGCGTCAGACGGTCGGTGCATTTTGGACGCTCTGTGATCCCATCCAACGCGGCTCGGAGCTACAGGCCTGCGTCGACACTGAAAACGCAAACTCGGGCGTTCCGCGCGTGAAGAATTTGAGGCAGCGCGAGACTGGTGTTTCACTCTGTGCGCTGCGAGCGATCGCGCCATCGTGCGGCCGCCCGGAGTTGGCTCCGGACGGCGCTTCCGATTTCAGCGCGATGGGTCGGGCTCAGGCGCGCACTGGTTCGCCTCTTCGAGTCCGCAAATGAAGCCCGGTGGGCAGTCGCCGCAATCGACGAGCTCGCCACAGCCATCTCCGATCACGCCACATTCTGCGTCTTCTTCTTCGCAGGTGAGAGGGATACACGAGGGCGGGTCGCACTTGAACGCCTCGAGCAGACCGCAGACCTCACCTGCCGGGCAGGGACCGCAGTCGACGGTTCCGCCGCAGCCGTCACCCAGAACGCCGCATTCTGCGTCTTGGTCCTCGCAGTCGAGCGGGGGGCAGTCGGGGATGTCCGCGCACTGGTTTGGTTCCTTCAGACCACAGACCTGGCCCTCGGGGCAGGGGCCGCAGTCGATGCTTCCGCCGCAGCCGTCAGCGATGGGGCCACACTCGGCGTCCTGCTCTTCGCAGGTCGTGGGGGTGCAGGTCGTGTCGCCACAGACACCTCCTGGCAGGCAAATCTCGCCCTCGGGGCAGGTGCAGTCCAGCGTTCCGCCGCAACCGTCGGGGATCGTGCCACAGCGGCCGGTGCAATCACCCACGGGTTCGCAATCTGGCGGCTCTGGGATCTCCGTCGTCACACACGCGCCCAGATCGAACAGCATGTAGAGCAACACCTTCTCTTGGGTCGTCAGGTCGCCAGCGCAATAGCCGGGGAAGACGGCGTCCGCGAAAGCGTCGTTGGCGCCGCCGGAGGATACGTGGAACGCACTGTAAGCCACGCGCCCGCAAATCTCCTCTTCAGGAGCGCCGTAGGGAGTGTTGAACGCATACTGCTGCACCCAAGGGTCTCCCTGGAACTCGCGGTAGACGAACTCCTCGGAGAATTCGTTGACGGACGAAGCCTGCTGACGCGGATCGATCACGTCGAAGGTGTACTGGTCGTCGGCAAAGGTGGCTGCGCCTTCGTTCACCAGCCAGTCGGCGAACGCTTGGATCTTGGACGGATTGGCACGGGGGCGACCCACTGAGACGATGCCGGTGCCTGCGTTCTGCAGCGTGCCCAATGCCGTCGTGAAGGTTGCCGACTGGCTCAGACCCGTGTCGATTGCCGTCTCTTCCGCGTATTCCGCCGTGCCGTTGTCGTAGACCCAGGTGTAGCTCAGGTGGCTGGCGAACATGCGACCGCCGCTGTTGACGTAGTTGCGCACGTTTTCGTCGGATTCGCTGTAGTTGCCGTAGCCTGGGCCTTCACAGTCGAAGACGACCATGTCGTAGATGAACAAGCGATCGAGGTCCGAGTGCAGCTCGGTGTGGTCCGTCGAGCCCGTCGACATCACGGCACCGTTGGCTTGATACATGTGGACGCGAGCTGGATCGTCACCGGCTGCACCGGGCTCAGCAAACTCGGCCTCCTCGATGCCCATCTTGTAGAAAACGCACTCCATGGCGTCGATTTGCCCCGTGGAGATCGCGATTTTCGGCAGGTTGGCACCGATCCCGTCGGTGCTGCTGCGCGGCAAGCGCGTGTCAGCCGTGTCGATTGCGGTAGTCGCGCACGCCGCATCCTCGTCCAGGGTCATCGTGACTGCGCGCCGGAACTTTCCGATCTTGACGACCAGCAAGAACTCTTCGCCGATCGGGATGTTGCCCTCCAAAGTGAACTCGCCCAAGGCGTTCGTGGTGTCGCTGCTCAGTACCGGGCCCAAGTCTTGCTCGTCGCAGCGATCGCAGTTGGTTCCGCCTTCGGGGATGCCCGATTCGATGTCCGGCAACTCCGTCGGATCGTTTGTGCGCAGGATGTACACGAAGGCGTTGGGTACGCCAACCTGGTTACCCGTGTCGTCTGCGGAAGCACCAGGCGTGATCACCCGCCCCGTCAGCGTCGTGTCTTGGGTTGCAGCGCTGCAATCCACGATGGAATCACACAACTCGCAGTCGGACGCGCCGTCGGGGCCACCTGCGACGCACTCCGTCGGGCCGTCCACGCCACCGACACAGGTCTCGGTGAAGTTGCAGGTCAATCCTTCCGCCGCGCAGTCGAAGAGGGTGCCGCAGTCGTCCACGGCCATGCCGCACTCCCAGCCGAGTTCGGCGCAGCTTTCGGCGGCATCACAGGTGGGCTCCGGGGGCGCGTCGCATTGGAATGCCGCCGTCAGTCCACAGAACTGACCGCTGTCACAGCCGCCGCTGATCTCCGCACAGTCGAACGTGTTCTTTTCTTCGGTGCCGCATCCGTCGAAGGTGATGCCGCACTCCTTGCCGGCGCATGCCGCCTCCGCCGTTTGAGGGCGGCATCCGGGCGTAGACGCGTCCCCCAACCAGGTGATGGCCTCGTCACACTGAAAGCGCTTGGCCACGCCGCACGCTTCGCCGTCCCCGCACTGGCCGCAGTCGTAGGAACCGCCACAACCATCCCCAACCAGGCCGCACTCCTTGTCCTCGCAGGCCTCATCCTCCTCTTGGGGGACACAGAGATCGGCGAAAGGCGTACAGGTGTTCGGTTCGAGGATCCCACACCCCGCGCCGTCATCGCAGTCGCCGCACTCGGCGATGCCACCGCAGCCGTTAGCGATCGGCCCGCAGTCAGCGTCGAGGTCATCGCAATCTAGCGGCTCGCACTCGTCGTCAGTCTCGCCGTCGTCGATCACCTCGTCCGTCGCAACAACGTCGGGGCCTTCCGTGCCCCCACCGGCGTCGTCCGTTTCGTCTGAGCTGTTGGAGTCGTCGTCGGTACCGTCGTCGGTTCCAGACTCGTCGTCGGCGACCACTCGAGGGCTGCTATCGCAGGCGGCGGCCAGTGAGCCGAGAATGCATGTTGAGAGGGTAACTAAGCAAAGTGAGGCGAGTCGTTTCATGGTGCCCGGTTCGTCTGGGTGGATGTGTGGAAATATCAGCTTTTGGGGCGCGCGGGGTGAAGTCACTAGCAATGGTTCCGCGTGGAATCACTGATCACCGAAGAGCTAGCCAGTGAGCCACTTATATTTCGGGCCGAACCGAACCGGTTCGGAGCGAGCGCGGCTTGGCCAGCTTCCGGATTCCGGCCACGATGGATTGGCGGTAGCCGATGATACGCGCCGCCGGCCCCGGATTGGCCGGTGGGGGTGGGAAGCTGGTCCTCGATGGAGGGCTTGGCTAGCCTTCCGCATCGTTCGCCATGAGAGTCCTAGTTGCGGGTGGAACCCCCATGGCTTTGCGCATTTGCGAAGCCTTGATGCACAACCACGAAGTCGTTTCCCTGAGAGCTGCAGCTGACGCGTCCGTCGGCTTTGCCAACTTGGACATCCACAGTGTCTCGGGATCCGCCACCTCCACCGAAGATCTGGCGGACGCCCAGATTGACGAAGCTGAATTCCTCGTCGCCTGCACGGACAGTGACGAGCGCAACATCATCGCCTGCCTCGCTGCCCGCCGCATGGGGGTCGCGCGGACCATTTGCGTACTTCAAGGCCCCGGCTTTCTCACCTTGGACGAAGCCAACGAAGACTTGGCGCAGTCCCTCGGGATCGACCAAGTCGTACGTCCGGGCGCGCAACTGGCCCAGGAGATCACCCGTGTGATGCGAGTTCCTGGTGCTCTCGACGCACGCCAGTTTGCGGACGGACGCATCGTGTTGTTCACGTTTGCCGTTGCCGAGGGGGCGGCCATCACGCGTGAACCTCTCAAGTCGTTGAGGCTGCCGCAGGGTGCGCTCTTGGTCATGGTTCGCCGCGGTGTGGAAATGATCGTGCCGCACGGTGGCACCCGCATCGAACCCGGCGACAGAGTGATGGTCATGGGAGAACGAGCAGCGGTGGATTCGACGGCCAAATTGCTTCGCGGGGAGCGTCCGGAGTCGAAGACCGCAACCATCGTCGGGTGTGGCACGGTCGGTATGGCCATTGCTCGCGAGATGGAAAGCGCCGGTTGGTCCTTGAAGCTCATCGAGGCCAATAGGGACCGCTGCGAATTCGTCGCCAACGAGTTGACGTCGATGGTCCTGCATGGTGATGGGGCCGACATCGATCTGCTCTCGCAGGAGCGTGTTGGGGAATCCTCGGTCGTGGTCAGCGTAACCAACAACGACGAAAAGAACCTCTTGGTGTCACTCTTGGCGAAAGAACTCGGCGTATCGCGCATCGTGACCCGGGCCGACCGTGCCGCGAACGAGCGCATGTTCGAAAAGGTTGGGGTGGACGTTGCGCTCTCTTCCAGTGGTGCCGCTGTCAGATCCATCACCCAGGCAATCGACCCCAGTCACGCGGAGATCCGCGCCGAACTCGAGCACGGCGCCGCGTGCATCATCGAGATCGAGCTGCCTGAGAACTTTCCCGCGACGCGTTTGGCGGACTTGCAGCCGCCGCAGTTCGCCGTCGTCGGTTCGATCACCCGCGCCAATCGCACCGTAGTGCCGAGTGGTCGCGACGAAGTGCGCGGTGGCGATCAGCTGCTCGTGTTCTGTCGCGCCATCAATGAAGAGGAGACGCACGAGTTCTTCCTCAATCCCAGGTCGTACCGAAAGCGTTGAGATGCGGCTGACGCTCGTCTTGTCGGTGGTGGGCCACGTGCTGCGCCCGTTCAGCTTGGCTTTCCTGGCGCCGGTCGTGTTCGCTCTGTTGGAGCAGAACACGATAGCGGCCGTCCGTTTTGGGATCGGCGGCTTGGTTTCGCTGATAGCGGGATTGGTGCTGTCCACTCGCGACACCCATTCCGTAGATTTTCGTCGCGACGAGGCGCTTGCCGTGGTGTCGTTGACTTGGCTGCTGGTCGCCAGCTGCGGCGCGATCCCGTACTTGCTGTACGGCCTGTCGTGGGACGATGCGTTGTTCGAGTCGATGTCCGGCTTCACGACGACGGGGGCAACCATCTTGACGGACTTCGCCGCCTACGACCGCCCGTTCTTCTTGTGGCGCGGGCTGACCCAGTGGTTTGGTGGGTTGGGGGTGATTGCCCTGTTCATTTTAGTCTTGCCTCGCTTGGGCATTGCCGGGCGACAGCTCTTCTTCGCGGAGGCGTCGGGGGCGCCGGGCGAAGCCGTCAGCCCCCAGATTCGGAGCGGCGCGCGCCGCCTGTGGATACTCTATGCCGCGCTGACGCTCCTACTCGCTACGCTGCTGCATCTGTTCGGCAGCATGAGCATCTACGACGCCGTGTTGCATTCCTTGACGACGATGTCCGCTGGCGGGTTCTCACCGAGCGCGACCTCGATTGCCGGATATGAAAACGCAATCGTGGAATGGCTGCTGTGTGTGTTCATGCTGCTCGCTGGGGCCAGCTATACTCTGCAATACAAGGTGGTGAGCGGCTCTTGGCTCGCTTTCCTGAGGGACGGGGAGTTCATCCTCTACTCCAGCTTGATGCTGGGGATCTCCTGCGCCCTGACGGTCGTGTTGCCGAACGACGCGGGGGTGGTTGCTACCTTCCGTACCGCGTTTTTTCAAATCTCGAGCCTGATGTCGAGCACCGGCTTTGCCAGTATCGACTACAACGTGTGGAGCGACCCGGCGCGGGCATTGTTGATCGTGGCCATGCTGGTGGGGGGCTGTGCGGGATCCGCCGCGGGCGGCGCCAAGGTCGTGCGTTTGTTGCTCGTGTTCAAGCACGTGCTTCGCGAGTTGCGGACGACGCTTCATCCGCGTGCCGTCCTTGCGATCCGCTACAAAGGGGAGCCGGTCAGTCGTGAGATCATGCGCTCGGTGTTCACGATGGTGGCGCTCTTCATGTTGGGCCACTTCGTCGTGGGGACCGCGCTGGTTTTGATGGGCTCCGATTTGGTACTGGGGTATTCGGCAGCGCTTGCTTGCCTGGGAAATATCGGGCCTGGCTTCGGTGCGGCTGGTCCCATGGGCAGCTTCCACGACTTCTCGGGCGCGGGCAAAGTGCTGTTGACCGCGGCGATGTGGGTCGGACGTCTGGAGATCGTCACGGTGTTGGCCCTGCTACATCCCGACGTGGTGCGCGGCTTGTTTCGGCGCTAGGTGATCAAGCCGCGGGCGTTGGTCGCGAGGACGACGGCCCGTGGCGCTTGGGCGCATCGGCGACCCACGGTGAACGCCGGAGTCACCACGAAATGAGCAAGGCCCGAAGCCATTCGGCCTCGGGCCTCACCCGTTCGGTCCTGCTCACCGGTCGTGAACCGGGTCGGACCTCGTGTCAGAAGTCGACGACGTCGTCGCCGCCGTTGTCCGTGAAGGTGTTGGACTCCGTGTAGTCGGTGTCGTCATCAGCCTCCTTGGCGATGCCCGCATTCTCCGATTCGAAGATCGTGCAGTTGGTTACCGGGACTGCGCGTCGTAGCATCACTGCCGCCTCACCTTGGCCCGCGTGTCCGACCTCCACGAAGCTGAGCATACTTGAGCTGTTCGCGTTGCTTTCGAAGATGATGGCGTTCCAGTATCCGGCAACGGGGTCGAGGCCAGTGAAGCGGATGGGGGCCTCCTCCGTACCCGCGGCGATCAGCGTCGCATCAGCACCCAGATAACCGACGTCGAAGCGAGTGTCCGCGCTCATGATGAACTCCGTGCCGGCAGCGATTTCGGTCTCGACTCCATCACGGAAGCGTACCTCGCCGGAGATGAGGTAGGGGACACCCAGGTTGGGGATGATGCCGTCCGTCGTGAAGTTGGTACCGGTGACCAGCACGCGGTCATCCTCGTTGCCGGTCAGCTGCACGTCTGTCGGTAACGTTGGCCAGGCATTGACGTCTATTTCCAACGGCTCGCTGTCCGTGCCGGTGATGGTCCAAGCGGTGCTGTCCTCGTCCACGCCACTATCGGAGATGCGCACACCCCGACCGCTGTTTTCGACGTTGATGTCGGCGATGGCGATGGTGGCGTCCACGTCCAAGGCAGGAACGTCGTTGCTCCCCGCACCCAAGATGTCGACGTGCTGCAGAATCGAGTCGGTGCGCACGCTGTCCGCGAGCAGGATGCCACCCCAGAAGCCCTGGTCGTCGGCCTCGCCGCGGAACACGACTGGATTGCCCGATGCACCGTTGGCTTGGAACGTTGCATCGCCACCCAAGTAGCCGACGATGATACGAGCGTCAGCGCCCATCGAAAACTCCGTGCCGGCCTCCAGGACCAGGGTAGCGCCGTCACGCACGCGCAGCTCGGAGCCGTCGAAGAGATAGGGGACCCGCAGGTCGCGGAACGTAGCATCGGCGTTTGCGTTGGCGAAGTCCAGGTGAACGACGTCTTCGTCATTGCCCGTCAGGTTGCCCCCACGCGGGAAGTTCATCACGCCATCGACAGTCGTCAGTTCGACAGCCTGGCCCTCGTGCCCCGTGACGTAGAGGTTCTCGCTGTCCGGGTCGAAGTCCGCCGCGCGCAACCCGACGTCAGCGCCCCGTTGGATCACGACGTTGTCGACCAAGAGGTCCGCCTCGAGGACCACCGATGGACCATCAGCGCCCCCGCCGTCGATCAAGACGTTGCTCAGATTGCTCACGCCCGCGACGGTGTCGCCCACGACGATGTCGCGCCAATAGCCAACGTCTTCGGCCTCGCCGCAGAAAGTGATCGGCGCCTCTTGTGTGCCGTTGGCGCGTACCGTCGACGCGGAACCGAGATATCCAAAAACGATGCGTGCATTGGGGCCGAGGATGACGCGAGTTCCGGGCTCGATCGTCAGTTCGGCGTCGCGCAGCCGGAACTCGCCGTCGATGTAGACGGTTCCCGACCAGGTGCCGTCTTCGGTCATGTTCAGCTCGATGGGTTCGGCGTCGCCGGGGTCCCTGTCGCCGCAATCCCACGAGGGCGCCGTCGCGGCGTACTCGTCGCTGCGGTCCGTGGGCTCTGGTTCCGCTTCTACCGGCGGATCCGTCACTTCTGGCTCTGGCTCAGCAACGCCGCTGTCGCCGTCGGTTGCCGGTTCCGGCTCGGCATCCGTTCCTTCGCCTGCCGGCTCATCCGCGTCTGTCGCGGCGGAGTCGGTGCTCTCTGGTTCTGGTTCGTCGGCTTCGGTGTCCGTCGACTCGCTCCCAGTGCCCGCGTCGCCCGTGTCCTCGGTCTCGGCGTCGGTCTGCTCGGCGTCGGTTTGCTCGGCTTCGGTCTCCTCGGTGCCGTCACCATCGTCCGTCCCTTCGTCCGAGCCTGTGGTGATGGTACACGCGGTGGAGCCGAGCAGCAGCGCGCTGGCGCTGGCCCAGAGCTTTAGGTGAAAGGTCTTGTTCATCGGATGTCCTCGTTTGGCTAAGTGGCGATAAGTGCTTGGTTTGAGGTGCGCGCCCGCCCCCACGGCGGACCCGGCTGCCCCGATATGCTCGGTGCAAGTCGCACGGAGCATTCGGATGTACGTATAGATCGAGTTCGGACTTCCCCGCGGCACTGTTCGGGGCCGAACCGGCGGAAACTCAGCCCACCTTTCGTCGCCTGGCGCACGAGTGGACGGCGCCCAATCGTCTTTCGCCCGGACATCAGTAAGTTTGAACGAAGTCGGCGTCGTCACGGGGCGGGGGCGGCCGTTCTGCCTCCGCCCG
>JBNKZR010000127.1:0-17561 GCA_050301735.1 Polyangiaceae bacterium
CCAAGGGTGCGCACAAATTCCTACATGTGTGACACAAATGTCGCGGTTTGGAGCGCGGCGGGAAACAGAGAGAACGTCCCTGCGAGGCCCCTCTAGGCTACCCTCGAGGCCGCCGGTCTCGGGGTCCACCTCAGCTCTGGCTCGAGCTGCAGGATGCTCGACCAACCGCGCGATGCCGGAGTTGACCCAGCGGGGCCTCCGACGACGGGCTGCAATTCAGCTGGATCCGAGCCGGATCCCAAATAAGGCAACAGCGACATTGGGAGGGGGGGAACCAATGCCGCTGTGCGGAAAAGAGGCACGGCGACGAACCGGGAGGGGAGGGGGAGGGGGAAGTCCGCCGCCGTGCAGGAGTATGTTGAGGAGCTTGTCTCGCGTCCTATGCGCCTAACCTTATGCTAGCCGCGTGCCAAGTATGCGTTGAGAGATATCAGAAACTTACGGGAGGGGCAGGATGGCGACATTTCGAGAGTGTCACCAGCCGTGCAGATGTGATGTGTCCGCTTCGTGGGTTTGGCAAGGCCATGCCGAGAAGGAACAGCCTCACCGGTGCCAAACAGCGTATTGGCTCTACTGGCCACGTCGTTGAGCGGTGTGCGGTCAGTCGAGAACGGTCAGATCGGAGATGCAGATGGTGAACGGGTTGGCGGCGCCATCGCCGGTCCCCACCTGTACCTGCATTGCCTCGATATCCGAGGGATCGAACGCCACTGCTTCGGCCCAGTCCGGCTGCGCAACGGAGGTCCAGCTGATCGTGTTCGCGCCGCTCTTGAGCGCCACGAAGTGCTCACCGCCGCCTTCCACCGCGGTGGTGCCCATCTTCATGATCACCTTGACATCCGCAGCGCTGTCCACGGTCGCCGTGAACGAAACGCCGCTGTACGCACTGCCGTCCCATGGATCCGAGTCGTTGAAGTTGAAGCCCATGCCGGCGCCCCAGATGTCGTAGTTCCCTTCTTCGCCGGCTGCCGTCGAGCCGCTCATGCAAACGGCGCCATCTTCCAAAGTCAACATGTCCTCGCAACAGTCCGTCGTGAACTCATCCTGGTAGCCATACCAAGAGCCTTTGACGCCAACTCCGTTCGATTCGGCTGCAACCCAGAGGTCTGAGCCGCCAGGCGTCAGCAGGTTGCCCTCGCCACCCGCCGCAGCGGGCTCTGCCGCTGCGGGTTCCTCCGCCGGTGTCGCCTCAGCGGGAGCCTCGGCTGGGGCTGCTGCCGGATCGGGCGTTGCTGGTGCCGCGCCCGTGGCAGCGGGCATGGGCACGGGGCTGGCCGAGGGTTGGGCTGCAGGCTGTGCTGGGCTTGAAGGGGCGGCCACCGGTTGCTGAGGTTGCTGAGGTGGGGGCGCTGCAGCAGCGATCGTCCCAGCACCGCCTGGCGTGACGGGAGTGATTCCCGGTGCTGCCGCGGTCGTTCCGCCGCTTCCCGCTGGGGCACCCGTGACGGGCTGTGTCGGGCCAACGCTGCGCGGCTGCGGGTCCTCGGCACTACACGCTACGGCGGCAAGACCGACGATGCCAGCCAACAGACCGATGTTGAAAGACCTGGGGTTAACGTTTTCCATGACAACTCGTCCTGTGGTGTGACCTGTCAGCGCCCCGAGCCGGGGCAGAATCAGCTGGATAGACCCCGTCCGATGCGGCGGGGTAGTGAACGGTGGGTGTTCTACGCAAGCGCTCCGGGGCTGTCCAGGCGATTGTCCGAGGGCTCAAATCGCGACAGTTCTTGGAACAATGCCCTCGCGCTCGCCCCGAAGCTGCTTCGAATTTGGGCGAAAAATCCAGCCACGTTCCTTGCCTTGGCATGTGATATCCGGACGCAGCAGGTCGTGCTGCGATCGACATCGACTAGCCAAGTTTGGGCTGTGCGCGTGCGCTGCACGTTGCCCTCAGGAGATCCATGCCCGCGAAAAAGACAACTCGCCCAGTGAGAATCAAGAAGCCCCCCGTTCTCTTCGACAAGACCCAGCGACTCATCACGCGCATCGAAAAGCAGTTGGGTTGCCGCCTAATCGCGTACTGGACGTCCCCGGCAGGGGCGGTGTGTAACAACGATGTCTTGGCCCTGTACGAGGTTCTCAGCGAAATCGGGCAACAGGACCGCGTCGCGTTGTGCATCAAATCTGACGGCGGGTCTGGAGAAGCGGCACTGCGGCTCGTGCACCTGCTGCGTCAGTACACGGGCAAGGTCACCGCCCTCGTACCCTTGGAGTGCGCTTCGGCGGCGACGATGCTGAGTCTGGGGGCAGACGAGTTGCGCATGGGGCCTTTGGCTCATCTGACGGCGGTAGACACCTCGCTGCGCCACGAGCTGTCGCCGGTCGATGTCGACAACGAATTGGTCAGCGTCAGCCAGGACGAGCTGCTGCGCGTCGTGCGCCTCTGGCGTGAGACAGCCCGCGCCGGACGCGACCACGACGAGATCAATCCCTACCAAGCGCTATTTCCACACGTTCACCCTCTGGTGATAGGGGCGGTGGATCGCATCAGTTCGCTGTCCATCAAACTGTGCCAGGAGATCCTCTCGTTTCACATGAAAGACGCCAAGAAAGTCGAGCGCATCAGCCGGCACTTGAGTGAGGGCTACCCCTCGCACGAGTACCCGATCACCCTGCGTGAGGCTCAGCGCATCGGGCTGGCCGCAAATCCGCTGGATCCCGCCCTGAACGACATGCTGCTCGAGCTGAACGCACTGTACGCCGAAATGGGCCAGAAAGCGCTCACCGACTACGACCAATCGAGCTACCACAGTCACGAGATCGTCAACATCCTGGAAGGTGGCGGGATTCAGGTTTACTTCCAGAACGACAAAGACTGGCACTATCGGAAGGAAGAGCGACGCTGGGCGCCCATGAACGACCAGAGTTCGTGGTGGCGCGTGCAGCGGGCAGCGCGCAAGATCCAGCGCTCCGTGCTGCACATTCGCTAGTCAGTCGCACGACTTGGAGTCCGCCATTGAGCGCTCAAATCTGGAAGCGGACCATTCTCAGGTGCCCCAGAGGCCTGCCATCCGCGGCTGGTTCGTTCTTCGTTTGCCCGTCGAGCGAGAAGCCCTGAGCTTCGTAGAAAGCGATCGCGGGGTCGTTCTTGTCGCCGACCCACAGGTGTAAACAGACGAAACGCTCCTTCGCATTTTGAACGATGCAGTCCATCAACAGCTTGCCGATGCCCTGTCTCAGTTTCGTTGGGGCGACGTACAGCGCGTAAAGTTCGCCCCAACGCTGATCCATGTCTTCGTCCCGCGTCGTGCCGAGGGAAGCGAAGCCCACGATGTCACGTTCGTTTTCCACGGCGACGTAGGTCTCTGCCTTGGGATGCTGCAGGTTGTTCTGCCAACGTTGGGTGCTCCGCCCGTAGCTCAGCTCGTCGAGCACCGAGTCGGGCATGTAGCCGCGGTAAGTCTGTCGCCAGCTGTCGACGTGAACTTTCGCCAAACCCTCAGAGTCAGCGAGGACGGCTTTGCGCACGCTCACCATCGCGGCATCTTAGTCGGTCTTTCGTCAGCTAGTCCACCAGGCGATTGTTTCTATCACCTCGAAACACTGCTCACTTTCGATTCGAGTGGCCTATCGAGAGTGTGCGTACTGGTGTATCACCTGGCGTCGAAGCAATCGCACAGGAGTCGTGTCCGTGTCCCCCAAACGAGACAACTTGCCGCGTCGGCAGATCCTACTGCTAGCGGTTTTGCCGGCAGTCGCTCCCAAGAATACTTCCGCGAAGATGTCCCCGAAGCTCCAGAAAGTCGTGTTGCAGGATTCTGGGAAGTTTCCCAATAGCCCCCTTCCGGCGCTGGTCTACCGTCACGCCCTGCAAGCCGCCGATCTCGCCAGCGCTTTCGAGGAGCGCTTCGCCAGCAACGGCTGGGGTGGGTCGTGGCGTAACGGTCTGTTCTCGGTGCATCACTATCACAGCACCGCTCACGAGGTATTGGGGGTCTACAGCGGTAGCGTCAAAGTGCGCCTGGGCGGGGAGAGCGGCGCCCTGGTCGAACTGCAAGCGGGTGACGTCGCGGTATTGCCCGCGGGCGTCGCCCACAAGAACGAAGGCCAGTCCTCCGATTTTCGCGTAGTTGGCGCCTATCCCGCAGGAACTTCACCCGACATGAAGTACGGCGAAGCCGGAGAGCGCCCACGCGCGGATGAGAACATCGCACGAGTCGCTCGGCCGAAGCTTGACCCAGTGCACGGCGTGCATGGGCCGCTGGTCGAGTTGTGGCGAGGGTGAGCGCGACAGCCGCGCGTTGCCCTACGTGAGCAGGGGGGTCAGCGGCTGCGCGGCTCGGGGGGCTCGAGTTCGGCTCCGCTGCCCTCAGAAGATCGCGCGGTAGCCGAGCTGAAGTGTCCCGGCGAGCAAGCTACTGTCGCCGGTGATGCGGTGGTCGAGAGGCGCCCATTCGACTAGGCCTTCGGCGAATACGCCACCCGGACCGAGTTGGTATTCGGCGCCAAAAGGCAGGCCAGCGCCGATCTTCATGCTCTGCTCCTCGGTTTCTTGGATCGTCTCTCCGTTGGCGCTACCGCGGCTCACGGTCTGGAGCAAGTAGATCCTCGGCCCGAGGCCGACGAACGGGATCAGCGGTTGGCTGCTCGTGAACCGATACAGGAACGTCGGTTGAAAGACCAACTCGTGCTGGTCGATCTCCCAATCGTATTCGCCTGGGACTTCGTCGTAGGCCAAGCGATCGTCCTGACGTGAGCCGGACGCGCTGGGCTTGGTGTAGGAGATGTCGAGCAGTGCCGCCATCGTTCGGTTCTGGCCTCCAAACACCCAACCCAACTCGAGCCCGCCGCGGACGAACGGATCCAGGCCATTGAGAGGAACGATACCGCCGACTTTGGCCGCGGCCAGGAACCCACCCTCGTTGCTGGTGGCTCCTGAGGCGGCAGCATCGTTCGTGTCTTCCGATTGCGCGGCAGCAAGCGTGCCGTGCATCAGTACTGCTGCGGCGAGCAGTGCCGCGCTGATTGCTTTCGTCTTCATCACCATACCACCCATTCCGTTGAGCGGGTGGCGTCGGAACTGTCCGTCTGTCCACCCAGCAAGAAGATGAAGGCGCTCTGAATCGAGCTACCCATCAGATAGCGCGGCGAAGTCATCGCCAGGCCTTCGTTGTTCCAAGCATTCTTGGCCAGCGCGGGCACCGGGGACACGATCTCCGCGGCAGTGGCGTTGTCACGAACTTGGGACGCCATGCCGCCGAAGACGAACAAGCGTCCAGCGGCGGCGGCTGTCCCGTAGCCGACTCGCGTCGAGGAGAAGTCGCTCACATCGTCGGCGGCGGTCGGGTCGTCGCTGAAAGCGTCTAACTGTCCGCCACTGGTGACCAGCGCGGCTTCCACACGGTCGTCCTGATCGCCATTCGCCAGACCTGCGCCCAGGTAGACGTACGTTGTAGAGCCGGAGACCAAGCCGCTGACGACGCTGTCGACGGTCCAAGCGCCAAACTCCGAGCGGGCGACGGCGGACTCCTCCGTGCCCGTTTCCCAATTCGCAGCTACCGTTTGGCGGCCATTCGGCAACATGGTGACAGGCAAGAACTCATAGCTCGCTTCACCTTCGCCGAGTAGCGCGTAGACGTAGTGCGCGTTCGCGTCGTCCGGGTCGCGCGCGGTGGCCGCCGCCAGACCGACGCGAGAGACGCTCAGCTCGGGGAGCGCTTGCCACGCACTGGTCGAGCCGGGCAACAGCGGCACGCGGTCTTCCAGCTCGACGGAGCCGTCGTCCACGTAGCTCAGCTGTTCCGGGTCATCCAGTTGGGCAAGCAAGGTTTCGTCGCGTCTCGCCACCCCGTCGACGGGGGTGCGGTAGATGCGCCAGCCGACGATACCGCTCAGCTCCTCGCCGAGGGGATCGAGCGGGGCTTGCCAGCTGAGCTCCACCAAGATTTGGCGATCCTGAACTTGCGGCAACTTGAGGCTGATAGGATCGGAGGCCAACGTCTCGCCGCCGAGGTTTTGCGGGTCGTTGGAGTCGATCAGCGCTGCCACGCGGTAGGCGTAGACGCCACGCTCCAGCCCGTCGTCCAAGTCGTCCTGACCGAAGCAGGGCTCGTCGCCGCCACTCAGGCACAGATCGATGTCCGCGATCACGGGCGCCTCCTCGGGTGAAAGCACCAGGGCGCGTTCAGCACTCGTCAGCCCTCCATCCGGGCCGCTCCCCCCGATGGCGTAGACGTATCTTCCCAGCTGAGTGACGGCGTGGGCACGTCGCGCGGTGCCGAGGCGTTGCGTGGCCATGATGAATGGGTTCATTTCGCCGAAGACGCTGACCGGCGAGTACTCGACGCTGCGTAGAGGTGCCGACGTATCCCCCGAGTCTCCGCCGATGGCGTAGACGAAGCGCGAGGCCGACGTCGCCTTGACAGCGGCAGAGCCCAAGGCGCGCCGGGCTTCGAGCATGGGCTCTCCAGCGATCGGTTCCGAAAGGTTGAGCCCGGAGTTGGTGACGCCGATGGCGGAGAACTCGCCGTAGGTGCCGTCGGCGTTGGTGACGCGCACGATGCAGACCGTGCCGCGCTCGAACGAGCCGCCGTCGACGTTGGCGCTCACGGTGCAGCCGTTGTCGTCACATTCGACATCGGCGGTGTTGACCGAGCCGCCCCCCGCATCCGATCCATTGGGGGCCCGACAGCGCAAACTGACGGAGGCGGCGCGGAAGTCCGTCCCCCGCACCTCGATGCTCTGATCCGACTGGTTGATGATCGACTGCGGCACCACGTCCGCGATGACCGGCGGAGGATCCGAAACCGACTCGAAGGCGCCGGTCAGGAGCCCGACTTGGCCCGACGGATTGACGACGACCAGGTCGTAGCTGCCAGCGGGCGTGCCTTCGGGAACGATGGCGTTCAGCTCGTCGCTGTTGAGCATACTGACGGAACCCAGCTGAATGGCGACGTCTTCGCCTCCGGCGGGATTGAGGAACACGCGGGGTGTGGCCTCGAATTCGCTTTCTCCGTCTCGGAAGATGGTCACTGCGGTCGACGTTCCCGTGTAGCCGAAGGGATCGACGACGCTAGCTATGTCTATGGATAGGTCGTCGGTGACCACCAAGCCGTCCTCCAGCACGGTGCGACATCCGGTGTCGTCGTTGACCACGATGTCATACGTGCCGGGTTCGGTACCGGTGGGTACCGTCGCCTGGATGCGGTTGTCGCGCCCGGAGACCAGCGTTGCTTCCAGTTCGGTTTCCGGCGATATCTCCCCCGCCGGCACGATCGCGACCGTGAATGGCTCCTGCACTGACGTCATGTAGAGTGTGGTTCGCGTGTTGATGCCGTTGTAAACCACCGGTGGATCGGAGAAGAAGACGATTGGGCCCTCGTTCAGCACCTTGACGGAGCGCGACTCGCTGGTGCTGCACGCTGCTGGGGCAGGATTCGTCAGGCTGACCTCGTAGTCCCCCTCCTCCAGCTCTCCGCCGCCGATGAGCACTGAGGCGAACTCGCACAGGCGAACGGGTTGGCTCAGGCCTTCGATCTCCACACACTCATCCAGGCGGTCGGCTTCGATCTCGGTGACTTCACCGTCCAGTTCGAAGCTCACCGTGGGCATGGCGTCGCCGACACCCAGGAAATTGGTGCCCTCGATGTTGAGTCGTTGGTCCTGCAAGCCGTTGCAGAGAGAGGTCGGTATGACTCGTTCGATGGTCGGCGGCGCAACGACAGCGAGTGCCAGCTCCTTCTCGGCGGCTGTTTTCTCGTCCGGGTTGGTGACTTCGATGCCGTAGAGCCCCTCTTCTGGCGCGTTGTCTTCGTCGATGAGGATGCTCATGAGCTGCTTGCTTCGCCAGCCGAGCTTGCTGGCGTTGTCGGACTCGCCCTTGCCGAGGTAAGCGATCGTAGGGCCGTCTTGCGCCTCGCCGGTTAGGTCCGCATGACGCACCAATTCGACCGCTGGTAGCTCGATGTTTGGGTCGTCCTGCAACGTGTCGTAGGGCATGGGCGTGAAGCCCTCGCCGTGAATCAGGATCGTCAGTCCTTCTTCTGGTAGCTGCTCGTTGCAGATCAGGTCCGGTTCGAGGTGGTCGACAGTGACTTTCGGACTAGTTACCTCGTGGGAGCAGCCCGCTAAACCTGCCGCACTGAGTGCGAACAGGGCGCAGGGGTAGGTCAGTCTCTTCAGTAGCTCGTGCATTGAATGCCCTCTCTCCAAGTCCCTAGCTAGTGGCGGTGGGCGCCAGCGATTATCGAAGGGGTAGGCCCGCGGGCAGGGCGCCTCAGCGGCTACACCCGCGACCATGTGTGTCGAAGTCCTTCGCGGTGACTCCATGTGGCGTCGCGAACCGGATGGACGTTCAGATGTCGCGTGGGCCGATGTGCCACCTCCTCGAAACCTCGCTACGCCCTCGTGAGCATCTGGTTAAGAAGCAGCTTCCAAAATATCGAGTGCCGCCGTTGCAAAATGACGTCGCGTTGCGTCATCGCACGGGTTTCATTGCGCCCGGTTCATTGCGCCCTTGTGCACCGCGCAGCAGTGAGGTGCAACGAGGCGATGGGCGCGTGCCTTCGTCGGTCGGCCGAGAGTAGCCACCGCTTCGTGTGCTAGGCGAGAATCAGCTCGCCGGGCGAAGTGTCGGCGCACTTCGCCAAGCGTCGATCTCGGAGAACCTACCGAACCCCCAAGGATCGGTGCTGAGGCGTCATCCGAACAATTCGCGCGCTCGACGCATGTGAGCGGCAACGTCCACACCGTTTGGACACATCGCGTTCGCGCCGCTGAACTCGACACCCGCGAGTTGACGGGCCGTCGGTGCAAGCTCGTGAAAGACGCGCTGGGCCTTGTCCGCATCACCGTAGACGTCGTGATACATCACGCTCCGCATGACCTGGCCGATCCTCACGGGCGCGGGGATTGCCGCGCCACAAATGTGGTCGCAGCCGTCGCAGGCGAACCCGCGGGTCGCGTTGGCGTATCGCTCGAGCGCCTCACGGTCGACCGCGCCGAGCTCCGTCTTGTCCAGCGCGGCAGCGACGTTTTCGCGCAGCTTCTTGATGTTGTCCATGTGGCTGACGGCCGCCGTGATACGAGGATCGGCCCACACCGCCTTGAGTACGGCCTGGTGCTTGTTCCACTTGCCCGTCTTCTCGAACTTCTCCCAGGCGTCTCGGAAGCTCGCTTCGGCACCTTGCGTCTTCATGGCGATCAGACCGACGTTCGCCTTGTGCGCTGCATCCATCGCTCGGTTCAATTCCGCGTTGCCATAGGTGCGGAAGTTGTAGCGGAACATCACCGCATCGACGAGCGGCAGAGTTGCTGCCTTGTGCAGCAGGTCCGCGACGTTTCCGTCGTGACAGGAGAAGCCGAAGTGGCGGATCTTGCCTTCCTTCTTCAAGCGTTCGACCACACTCCACAGCTTGCGATCGTCGAGCGGGCGCGGATCTTCGAGCTGGTGCAAGAAGTACAGGTCGACGAAGCTTCGGCGCAGCTCGCTGAGGCTCTTGTGCACGCTCGCTTCGAACCCTGCGGGGTCGTATTCCTTGCTCTTGGTGGTGATCCAAGTGCTGTCTTTAGCCCCGAGTTTGTCCAAGCTGTTGGCCGCGTTGGGCTCGCACTGCCCGCCAGCGTAGCTTCGGGCCGCGTCGACGTAGTCGACCCCATAGCGCAGCGCTTCACCGATGCGTGGGTCGAAGTTCTTGTCGAAGCCCGAGCCCCCGCCCAACAGCAGGATTGGGATCTTCTTGCCCGTCTTGCCCAAGGTGCGGCGGGGAACCTTCGGCTCCGCAGCCCAGGCTTGTAGCGGCGAAAGCAATGAGCTCATCAGCCCTGCGGAAGCGGCTCCTCCGAGGGTCAAGAGGTGACGGCGGCGCTGATTGGGGCGGTCGTGCTTGGGGTCGTGGCTCATCAGTTCTTCTCGTTCTTCAGGAGGAGTGTACGTTCGCTGGAGCGGGTTTCTCCCACGGCTGTGACGTAGACGGCGGCATCGTCCACGACGGGACATTCCCGCTCGCAGATTCCGCAACCGATGCACAGCTCCGGGCGCATGAAAGGCTTGTTGAGGGTGACCGGCTGTCCATCCCAGCGTGTGATTGTTTCGTCATAAGTTCCGATGGCTTTCGGCGTGGTTGGGCACACCTCTTCGCACACGACGCAGGGCGTTTCCATCGCCCACGGCAAGCAGCGCCCTCGATTGAAAAATGCGGTACCCAAGCGAATTGGGCCGCTCTGCTGGTACTCGCCGAGGCCGAGCTTCTTTTCGACGGTCGTCTTTTGGATCGCGCCTGTGGGGCAGACTTCGCTGCACATGGTGCAGTTGAGCTGGCAGAAGCCCACGCTGAAATCCATCACCGGTGTCCACAAGCCTTCGAGGCCGCCCTCGGCCAGGGTTGACGGCTGCAGTACGTTGGTCGGGCAGACGTTGATGCACTGATCGCACTTGATGCAGCGCTCGAGGAACTCCGGCTCGGCGACGGTGCCCGGTGGACGGATCGCCTTCTCGTTGAATCCCCTCTTGTTGACGGCGCGACTCTGACGCAAGAACGGGAAGCCGAGTGTCCCCGCGAACGCGGCGAAGAGCCAGCGTCGTTTGGGCACATCGGGCGTGGCACGCTCGGTGTGCAAGTCATTGCTGATGACTTTGTTGCCGAACAGGGTTGCGGTCCCAGCCTTGATGCTGCCCTCGATGGCGTCCAGAACGGGTACCGGGGCGCGTCGGAAGCTCAGAGCCCCCTCCGGACAGTCGTCGATGCAGTTGAAACACACGAAGCACTCGCTCTTGCGCAGTGCCGAGTGAGGATCGGCGGCTCCTTCGCAACCCTTGAGGCACAAGTCGCAATCCGTGCATTTGGTGACGTCGCGGTCGATGCGAAAAAGCGCGAAGCGCGACAGTACCCCGAGCAAGGCACCAAGTGGGCACAACACGCGGCAGAAGAAGCGTGGAACGACGAGGTTCATGCCCACCAGGCCGAGAATCATCAAGCCCACGAACCAAGCGCCAGCGAAGATGCGAGGATCGGGGGCGCCGGGCGCGAAGAGCAGCGCGCTGACATTTGCATCCATGCCTTGGGCTGCCATGCGCTCCGACACATCCAGCGTCGTGATGTCGAGGGCCGGCATGATGGCTACCGTGAAGGTGCGCACCAACAAGCAAATCGGATCGAGCAGCCCGATCTGCAGTGAGCCGAAGAAGGCCATCACCAAGAAGATGATCAGGATCAGATACTTGAGCTGGAAGCCCGAGCGGTAGCGGTTGCTGTCGAGTTTGCTCTTGTTGTTGCGGATGTTGAACGCCCAGCCGACGAACTGGTGCAGGCTGCCATACGGGCACATCCAATTGCAGAACACGCGCCCCAAGAGCAGCGTGGGAATGAGAACCAGAATGCCGCGCCAGAGCCAACGATACAGCGTGCCCGTCGACAGTGACGTTGCGAATCCGACCAGAGGATCCAGCTCCAAGAACAGGGATACCGGGTAGCCGCCGAGCCTGGAAAACCAGGTCGCCCACAGCATGAAGAGGAATAGCGTGAAGAAGAAGACCTGGGAGACGACCCGAACGTTCGTGATGCGCAGCGTCTTGGCGTACCAGGGCGAGCCATCGCGATTCGGCTCGAATAGCGCCAGGTGCACACGCCCGTCGCGCCCCTTTCGCAGCGGCTTCTTCTCGCTCAACCGACTTGCTCCTCATGCACGTTCAGGGAGCGCCAATCTGAACTCCCGAGGTGACGCTGTTCGCAATTGGCGAAATACTTCGGCAGGGGTTCGGAATCGCGCTCGAGGAGCTTGGCCCAACCGTATGCATCTGCCGCGAGAGAGTCCGTCGCTGCAACCAAGGTGTGGCCTGCCTTGACGTCGGCCAGACTGCCTCCCGTGGGACCGCTGCGAAACAGTACCCGAACGGCGTCCAAGACCACGAAGGTTGGGCGCATCATCAAGGCTAGGTCGGCGATGATTCCGTGGATGTCTTGATGGAACTGGTTGCGTCGACCGCCCAACAAACCGTACCAGTTCTTGGTCGTCATCGAGGCGCTGCACAGATTGTGGTCTTTGACCGGTGCTACGCCAATCACCTTGTGGGCGCCGACGAAGGGGCGCCAGAAAAAGGGCCACCGTTCGATTAGTGATGCGCCCTTGGTAAACAAAGGACGGAAGTCGTTTGGAGTAGGAAGGTACACCCGCGCGCCAGACTCGACGGCAGCCGAGCGCAAGCCGCTGCGTTCGAAACACGCTTCGGGGGATTCGATGGGATTGTCGACAACACGCACCTCGCTGGCGCCGGCCCGCAAGCACAGCGCAACCAACGCCTGAAGCACGGCGGGGTCGGTCGTGGCGCCCAACGGTGCGGCACGCTCGAACGCGACGTTCGGTTTGATGACGACCACGTCGCCCTGGTCGATGAACCGCTCGATACCTCCGATGGCATGCACGGCTGCCTTCAACATCGCGGGGATGTCCTTGCCGTGAGCTATCCCCAAGTCGGCGGCGCCAGGCTGGGGCCCGACCACGAATCCGCCCTCAGGCAGAGTCATCGTCGAAGCCTTGGGTTTGCCACGCTCGCCGTCCGGATCGCGCAGCGACAGCGGCCAATCGGGGGGCGCCAGGCTTGCCCAGCCCGCCCCGAAGGAAGCCGCGCCGACGATCGACGCCTGACGAACGAAGCGTCTTCGACTGCGGTCAGCGAGCTCGCCTCGTGCATTCGCTTCGGGTTTGTCGGTCTCCGCCGCCGATGCGGGCTGCTTGCCCATTTCCACTTCTCCGGTAGGGATCGCTACCCCGGTTGCTGTCGACCTACACCCGCCAAGCGTGGGGCAAGCGAAGGCATCGGACAAGACCTAGCGCAAAAACCGCCGCCGCGAGCGCTATGCGGCCTTGGCATTCGTACTGGCTGTTTCGCTGGGGGCCTGCTCTTGCGCTCTGAGTGCACTCAACTTCTTCTGGTATCTGGATTGCAGGACGTCGACCAACACCAGTACCGCAATCGAGAAGTAGAAGGTCGCTTTCGACATGGGCTCCACGTCGTGGCCGAAGAAGCTCAAGTGTGCCCCATGGCCGCCTTCGCCGAGTAGCACCACGCCGACGATTAGGAGAATGAACAGCCCGAGCACTTCATACTGACGGTTGCGCCTCAGGAAGTTCGACACCGTGTCGGCCATCACGAGCATGAAAAGCGAGGAGATGACGATGGCCAGGGCCAAGACCACGAATACCCTGGTGATTGCCAGCGCCGAGAGGATGGAGTCGAAGGAGAAGATCAAGTTCATCACGACGATCATCGCGACCACCTGAGCCGGGGGCTTGGCGGACTTCTTCTCGTTTTTGCTCACGTCGTCTAGCGCGAGCAGGTGAGAAATCTCCTTCACCGCGGTGTACATGATGAACCCTCCACCCAACATGAACACCAAGGTCGAGAAGTTGAATGCTCCGTCGATCACGCCCCAATGCACGGCGAAGAACGGCTCCTTGAACGTGTCGACCAGCCTGATCACCACCAAGAGCAGCCCGATACGCAGCGCAAGCGCGATCAAGATCCCCCAGCGTCGCACCTTGGCCTGAAGTGCCTCCGGCGCCCGCTGAGACTCGATGGAGATGTACAGCAGGTTGTCGAACCCAAGCACCGCTTGGAGGAAGATCAAGATACCGAGATTGGCGACGTTCGCTAGGCTGAATAGGTCTGTCATGGCGGGCACCCGTCGTGGGCCCGCGATCTACCTCGCTCCCGGTAGGAAAATCCAGGGGCGGTTCTACGGCATCAGAACCGCAGCGCCTTCGAACTTGCCATGGCGCAAATCGGAGAGGGCGACGTTGGCTTCCTGCAGGGGATATTCCACGACGGACGTTTCCACTGGGTAACGTTCGAGCAGAGTCATGAACTCCTGACCGTCGTTGCGAGTGAGGTTTGCGACGGATCGAATGCAGCGTTCACCCCACAAATCCGAGTACGGGAAGCTCGGAATGTCGCTCATGTGGATGCCTCCGCAGACCACGGTCCCACCGCGGGCGGTGCTTCGCAGCGCGGCGACGACCAAGTCACCGACGGGGGCGAAGATCAGACTGGCGTCCAGCTCCGTCGGGGGGCGTTGCTCGGATGTACCTACCCAGCTTGCACCGAGTGCTTCCGCGAAACGTCGCTTGCGTTCGTCACCAGGTTTGACGAAGGCGTAGATCTGACGCCCCTGCTGAATGGCGATTTGCGCGATGATGTGAGCTGCCGCACCGAAGCCATAGATCCCTAACCGCTCGGCATCACCAGCCATCGATAGCGAGCGGTAACCGATCAGGCCCGCGCACATCAGCGGCGCAGCGTGGGCATCTGATAGTGACGACCGCAGAGGGAAACAGTAGCGGGCGTCGCAGACGAGAGCTTCGGCGTAGCCGCCGTCGAGCGTGTACCCGGTGAAACGCGCTCGACCGCAGAGGTTCTCTTGCCCCCTTCTGCAAAATTCGCATTCGCCGCAAGTCCAGCCGAGCCAGGGCACGCCCACTCGCTGTCCCTGTTGCAAGGTTACGCCAGGACCAACCTTCTCCACGATACCGATGACCTCGTGGCCCGGGATTACCGGCAGCTTGGGATTCGGTAGTTCGCCGTCTACCAGGTGAAGATCCGTTCGGCAGACACCGCAGGCGCGCACACGCACCAATACCTGGCCCGCGGTGGGATCCGGAAGCTCGCGCTCCAAGAGCTCCAGATCGCTCCTGACCCTTGGCAGCACGACAGCTCGCATGAGCCGCATCATACTCTGAGCTGAGCCATGCGCTAGGCCAGTACTTCAAGCTCAAAGGCGCTATAAGAGGTCGATGCGTTCGACTTGCCGCAGCGCGGCTCAGATGACGACTCTTCGCTCGGCGATGGGCGCGTTCGTGCCATCCGGCGCGGTTGGGGCGTTGCTGGGAGCCCTGGCTTCGAGCTTGGCGAGTGGGGCCTGCTCGTCTCAGCGAGAGCAAGAGCTCGGCGTCGCATACCACGAACCCACGCGAGCGAACGAGGACCAGGATGCAGGGGGCGGTGCAGTCGGGGGTGATCCCGACGCGCAGGCGGGACGCCGACCTTCGAGTGTCGAGGCATCGAGTCCGCCATCCCTCACGGAGCCGGTTGTCGCGTCTGCAGGCGAGCCCGTGCCGTCGACTGAGGGCGGCCAGTTCGTGTGGCTCGAGCAACTGGATTCGCGCAATGGTTCCGGACGCGCCATCGACACCTTTGACGACGGCTCCGTCGCGATCGCCGGCGTATACTTCGATTGGCTCACCCTCGACGGCGCGGAGCCCACTGCTGCCTCGTTCAGTCACGAGCCGGGCACGATCTCTCGGGTATTCGTGGCGAAGTACGATTCGGAGCAACGCCTGTTGTGGTCGAATGATACGGAGCCGAGGGGCGGAGCCTACAGCCGCGCGCTTGCCGTGCGCAGCGATGGCTCCGTCGCGGTGAGTGGCAACTTCTCCGACGGCGCGTTCACTTTGGGCGCTGGCACTCCCAACGAGGTGACTTTGCCTGGGGTGGATGGCAGCGACGCGTTCTTGGCGACGTACGGTGCCGACGGACGGTTCGAGTGGGCTGTGAGCGCTGCGTCGAGCGACAACGAGACGTTCTCGGAAATCGCCGTCTTGTCGGACGATTCCCTCATCGTCGTCGGTAACGATGAAGGCACCCAACCCGGTGTGACGACGGTGTTCGCTCGCGGCACTCGAGACGAGACCCCGCTCGCGACCCGCGGTGGGTTCATCGCTCGCTATTCGCGCGCGGGTGACTTGATGTGGGCTCAGTCGACCGGAGGACGCACCGCGTGGGACGTGGCGCTGACACCGGAGGGCCACATCCTCGTTCTCGGCTACTTCTTCGACTCCGCTGTGATCGGCCCAGGACAAGAGCGCGAAAAGACGTTGTACTCCGCTGGCGCGCGCGACATCTACCTCGCGAGCTACGACGTCGACGGCACGCTGCTCTCAGTGCACCAGTACGGCGCGGAGACCAACGACCAACCGACGGATCTCGCGGTCGGTCCCGACGGTGCGATTTGGATGAGTACCGGTAGCAGCACGACCCCAGCGGACGAGTCGGCTTCGCGTACGTACTTCTCGTCACTCGTGAGGCTCGACTCCGGGGGGGCCATCGAGTGGCTGCAGACCCAAGAGGGCTCGCTCACCTATCGCGGCGAGATGGTCACTCTCTCGGATGGCTCCTGCGTGATGGCTTCCCGTTTGGAGGAGCCCTTGACGTTGGAGGTTTTCGGCAAGGGGCCCGTCACATTCACTGCTGATGACGAAGCCAATTTGCTGCTCCGTCGCTACGCACCGGGCGGAGAACTCCTGTGGGCGAAACGCGGTGGTGGTGTGGGGCGCGATCAGGATGCGGTGGACGGTATCGCGGCGTTCACAGATGACACCATTGTGGTCGTAGGTGGGTTGTTTCTCGGGCCCGCGCTGTTCGGTGAAGGTGAGCCTGGGGAGTACCGCTTTGCGGTTGAGGAAGCGCGCGTCCCGTTCTTCGCTAAGTTCACGCCGTGAGAGTCTGAGCCAAGGGCCGAGTCCGACTGGCTTTTTCCAGCTGTTTTCGGTGCGTCACCTTTTCTTCGGGCCGTCCCGGGGGAACAATGGGAAAGAAGAAGGGAAAGAGGGAGCAAGAGCCAGATGGTGAAGCGAATTCTCGTTGCTGACGATTCTCGTACATTCCGTGAGTACGAGGCGGCCATGTTGCGTTCGAACGGGTACGCGTTGATCCAAGCCGAGGATGGCGCGCAGGCCGTGAAAGAAGCGGCTTTGCACAAGCCCGACTTGATCTTGCTGGATTATCAGATGCCGCTGGTCTCGGGGATGCAGGCGTTGATCTTGCTCAAGAGCAATCCTGAGACTGCGGGTATTCCGGTCGTGGTGATCACGACCACGAGCTTGAAAGAGAACTCCAAACAGTTCGAGCAACGCGGGGCAGCCCGCTGCCTGAATAAGCCCGTCTCGGGACCGGAACTTTTGCAGGTCGTGCGCGAGCTCATCGGCCGCGCCGAGCACGGCTAATCCCCGCGCGGGTGACCGATCTTCCATGCAACCTCGCTGGTTCTTGATGACCGCCGCTATCAGTGGCTTTTTGGCGGTGGCGCTGGGGGCCTTTGGCGCCCACGGTCTCCGTGCTCGTTTCGAGTCATTGCAAGACGGAGCCAAGCGACTGGAGTGGTGGACCACGGCGGCCCATTATCACTTGGTGCATTCCGCCATGCTGGCGGTGGTGGCGCTGGTGTTGGCCCATCGTCTCTCCACGGCGGCTCGTGTCTCCGGGGTCGCGTTTGCCGTCGGGATGCTCGTGTTCAGTGGCAGCCTGTACGCCATGTCACTGTCTGGAGTGCGTGCACTCGGCGCGGTGACTCCGTTCGGTGGTTTGGCGCTGCTCGTCGGTTGGGCGGCGTTGGCAGTCGCTGCGTTGGGCTGGGTTCAGTCCGCGACGTAGAGCTCGACTTCCTTGGCGCCCGTGTTGCCACCCGTGGTGGTGATGGCGTCGATGCGCACGATGGTCGCGGTGACGGGTTCGTCGAAGTCGAACTGATAGAACTGATCCGGATCGGGCGTTTCGAATGGGCCCAGCGTTGCATCGTCGTCGATGACGAGCTGCACGCTTTGGATGATGGAGCTGCCGTCCGTCATCTTCC
>JBNKZR010000128.1:0-7797 GCA_050301735.1 Polyangiaceae bacterium
CAAAGGTCTGGACAGGGTTTACAGCAAGCTCGGTCAATACGACCAGCTGTTGCAGAACCTGCAAGACCAAGCCAAAGTCGCGGCCACGCCCCGGCAGAAGGCCGAACTTCAGCTGCGCATCGCTGCTCTGTACGAAGAGGAGTTTCTCGATCTGCCGCAGGCGGCCGCTGCTCTGCAATCCGTGCTGGAGGTGGCCCCCCATCACGACGCTGCGCTGACGGCGCTCGAGCGCATCTACCGCGCTCAGGAGCGGTGGGACGAGCTGCTCGATCTCTATGGTCGTCACGCCAGCCACGCCGAAGACCCGAAGCAACGGACGGAGCTCCTGTTCCAACGGGCGAAACTCCTTGCCGACCAGCTGGGCTCGCCACACCAGGCCATCGTCGCGTTCGAAGCGGTCTTGGAGGCGAACGCAGACCACGCAGATGCCCTCGCGGCCCTCGCGGAGCTCAAGCAGAGCTCAGGAGACGCGGAAGAGGCTCTGCGCGCTCTGGACGCTCTGGCAGAAAATGCGGCGACACCGACTGCCCGCGCCGACAACTACATTCGCGCTGCCCGTCTGTTGGAGAAGCGCAACGACCTGGGAGGAGCCTGTGAACGCTACAAGCTCGCCCTCGACGCCGTGCCCCACCACACGGACGCTTCCGTCGGACTGCGAAAGACCTACATCGCTCTGGGCGATGTCAACGCGGCAGCGGAACTGTTGCATCACCAAATCGAAGCGACGGAGAGCCTGACGACGCGCGGGCGATTGATGGCCGAACTGGCTCGCCTCGTCTTCGAGAAGATGGACGACCGCGAACTGGCCCACGAGTGCGCCGTTCAGGCACTGGAGTGGAACGACACTTCCGTCGATGCTCGGGAAGTACTCGGACGCCTGGCCTTGGAGGGCGAGCGCTTCGAAGAAGCGGCACAGCACTTCGAACGCCTGATGCCTCACTTGGACTCGCTGCCCAACGAACGCGCCGTCGACATCTTGCTGCGTTCACTCGATGCATTGGGTCGAATGGGCAACGCCGAGGCAGCCGTCGGCGCTGTGGAGAAACTGCGCACGCTCGCACCGAACGACCCACAGGCGATGTTGAGAGCGGCGCGCGTCGTCTTCGATCACGGCGCGGACGAGATGGCGCGCAATCTCTACACGGAAGTGCTGGAGCGCTTCGAAGACCAGCTGAGCAGCGAGGAACGTGCACTGGCCACCTACCACCATGCAGAAGCCACTCGCCGCACGGGTCAATGGGGCTTGGCAGTCTCACTGTTGGAAGAAGCCGCCGACCTGGCTCCACAGTCACCAGGGCCGCTGCGCTCGCTGATCAAAGCGCACAGCGGGTTGGAAGACTGGGAGGAGGCATGGGAGGCCCAATCGCGACTGCTCGACCTGGTCGAGGGTGACGACAAGGTGCAGTTGCTGATCGACATGGGCGAGCTCGCCATGGACAAGCTCCAGGATCGCCAACGGGCCACGCGCTGCCTGGTCGCAGCCGTGGACGTCCGCCCCGAAGATCGCCGATTGCTGACGCGTTTGATGCAGCTCTACAGCGAAGAGAAGGACTGGGCCAAAGCAGTCGACGTCGTACTCAAACTGGCCGAGTTCGTGGATGACCCGAAACAGAAGGCACGCTATCTGATGACGGCAGGCATGGTCAGCGCGCGCGAGATGCACGACTACCAGGCCGCTTTGGAGAGCTACGCCAAAGTCATGGAGCTCGACCCGAGCCTGCACAAGGCGTTGGAGGAGAGCATCTCCATCTCCTTGGATCAGGGTGACTTCGAGCGCACGGAGCACCTCTTGAAGCAGAAGATGACGCTCGCGAGCCAGGAGAAGGACACCAATCGCCTGCTGGAGACATTCGTGGCGCTAGGTGAACTCTACCGAGATCATCTGGGGCGCCCTGAGGACGCCATCGACGCTTTCGAGGCAGCCCACACCCTGGAGCCGGACAATTGGGAGCAAGTGGATGTCCTGGCAGCCGTCTACGCTGCGAACGCAACTACGCACTTCGACAAGGCCGTAGAAACCTACACGGCGATACTCACCCACGACCCGTACCGAGCGGATGCCTACTCAGCGCTACGCAAGATTTACACGGAAGCGAAGAACCCTGATGGCGCTTGGCTGCTGTGTCAGGCCCTGTACGTGCTCAAGCTCGCGGCGCCCGACGAAGAGCGCTTTTTCAAGCGCATGCGTTCCGAGGACCCGGCGTTCGCACAAGATGTGTTGACGCCGGAGGACTGGGCCAATGATTTACTCCACCCCGACCAAGACCCGCTACTGACGGACATCTTCGCCGTCATCGAACCGGCGGTCGTACGCAGTAGAGGCTACGAGTTCGCCGAGCTGGGATACGATCCCCGATATCAAGTCAACTTGGAACACCACCAGTACCCCATCGGGCAGACGATTCACTACGCCGCGGGTGTGATGAACATGGAGCCGCCTCCTTGCTTCGAGAACACCAACGACCCCGGTGGGCTGGTGTTCCTCGATACCAAAACTCCTTCCATCAGCATGGGCGTAGGCGTGCTCAATGCCCATCTGCCGCCACAAACCCTCGCCTTCGTGTCCGGTCATCACCTGAGCTACTACCGCCCAGGCCACTTCCTCCGCCAACTGATCGGCACAGGTACAGGCCTGAAATCATGGCTCTTTGCCGCGATCAAGCTGATATCCCCAGCCTTCCCCATCGCCCCTGATCTGGAGGGGCCCGTCTCGGAAGCGACCTCGACACTGCAGGCGACGCTGGGGCCCCAAAGTCGGGATGACCTGGCGCGGGCCGTTTCGAAGCTGTTGCAGTCCTCGGCCTCGTTGGACCTGAAGAACTGGGTCACTGCCGTCGACCTTTCCGCTGACAGAGTGGGACTGCTGCTGGCCCACGACCTCGAGTCCGCGGTGGAGGTGATCCGGGGTTCTGACGACGCTGCATCCCAACGCCGACTGAAAGAGATGGTGCTGTTCTCAATCAGTCCGAATTACTTGCGTCTGCGTGAGCGCCTGGGCGTCAACCTCGCCATTTGATGGCTCCCAAGGCCAAGGAGTTGACTCCGAGGCCCTCTTGGGACGATGGTCGGCTACCAAATGCGTCACGTAGCCGTCTTCGGGTGGGGTCTGGTGGCCCCGAAAGCCCCCAACATCAGCGCCTTCGTCGAGCGGTTGGATGCGTCCGAGAGCTGGCTCGAGCCGTTCAACGGCTTCGGACCGGACAACTTCATGGTCGGGACCCCCGACTTCGACTTCTCGCGCTACCAGGGCTGGGTCGAACGTCGCTTTCCGCCGAATCGCTTCAAGCAACTGCTCGAGAAGATGGACCCGACGACGCTTTATGCGATTGGGGCGTTCGTCCAGTCTTTGGAGCAGAACCCCGGCATCGAGGAGCACCTGAGGGCTCTGGGCAACGAAGCGCAAATCTACGTCTCGACGGCGCTCGGCGCGATCCCCACCCTGTACAATACGTCAATCGCTCACTACCGCGCGCAGCGTCGTTGGAACCGCTTTTGGTCCAGCCCCGAGCGGAACAAGCCGCTAGCCGACGTGCTGGCTGAAAACAAGCCGTACCCCGACGGTTTGGTCGACCCAGTCCACGTCAGCGACCCGGATGAACGCGAGCTGGCGGAGGACGCCTGGTTTGCATACTGGGTGGAGCGTTCGGATGCGTTGCACGAGTACCTGAGCGAGTTGCGCGAAATCGAGAGTGTTCGCGTCGAGGGGGACGTCGAGAGCGCCAAGCTGAAGGTGATCCGCGAGAAGCGCCGTCGCCAAGCTGCTCTGCGAGAACGCTGGGGCGCTCCCGAACCACCGTGGAATAGCGTCTCGGCCAACGTGCTGTGGAACATCGCCAACACACCTGCCGCCCAGATATCCATGATGGGCAGAATCACCGGGCAGACCATTGCGCCCGTCGCTGCTTGCTCCACCTTCAGCACGACGCTCAAGCTCGCGATGGAATCCATCCGGCGCGGTGACGCCAAGCTGTGCGTGATCGGTACCGCTGATCCGGCACCGCACCCGTTAACCGTCGGTGCGTTCTACAGTGCCCGCGTGTTGGCAGCCGATGGCTCCGTGTCCAAGCCGCTGAGCGGGTTGAAGGGAACCCACGTCGCAGGTGGCGCCTGCATCTGGATCGTCGGCGACAAACAGTGGGGCCTCGCCAACGGTCTCAAGCCCTTGGGACTCGAACCGCTAGCGGTCGGTACCTCGTCGGATGCGGATCACATCATCACGCCCTCGAAAGAAGGCCCCAGCATCGCCATGCGGCAGGCGCTGGAAAAGGCTCGAGTCGATGCGAGCGAAATCGTTTCGTGGGACTTGCATGCAACCGCCACCCCTGGGGACTACCAAGAAGTGGAGAACCTCCAGAACATCGTGTCGAACGACGTGCTCATCACCGCGCGCAAAGGCACCTTCGGCCACGGCATGGGCGTCGGGGGCGGCTGGGAGTTGACCGCGCAGTATCTCGGCGTCGAGCGCGGCAAGCTTTACCCCACCCCATTGGACCCATCGGAGCTCAACGCCGTCATCGGAGAACTCGGCAATCGCTTCGTCTTCGACCGCGCCGTGGAGATCCCGCGACGCGTCGTCGGCAAGCTCTCCATGGGCGTCGGGGGCATCAATGCCTGCGTCATTTCTCGCCCCCACGAGTGAAGTCGGCGCCAGCTACGAGTGTTCACCCGAACCGTGCGCGGCACGAACACGGGTCACCAGTGTGCTGAGATACAAACCTTCGGGAAATGCGCTCGGCACCGGGTGGTCTGGGCCTTGAAAAAGCCGCTCTTCGACGAACAGCCGCCGTCCGGTATCCGCGGCAGCGAGTGAACACAGCCGCGCGAGCTCCAGCATGCCGATGGCGGCAGAGCACGAGCTGACGACGAGGATGCCATCGAGCGCCGTCGCGCTGGTCGCTTTGGCCACCACTCGCCGCATCGCTCGCATACCGCCATGCTGCTGACCGCGACCCCGAGCGAACTTCGGTGGATCGACCAAAACGACATCGAAGGGTGCCTTCGCGGACTCTTCGAACACCGTGTTGGCGTCCGCACGTCGGTGCTCGATCTGCTGCGCCAAGTCGTTGTCAGCCGCGAGTCGGCGCCCCACTTCGACAGCCAGGGCGCTCGTATCGACCGCGAGCACGCTGCCTGCACCGCCACGTGCCGCACACATGGCGCTGCTCCCGACGTAGGCGTGAGCATCCAGAACCCGCTTGCCGCGAGCCAGCGCTTCGATGCGCCGCCGCAGTGGCCGCTGGTCGAAGTAGTATCCCGTCTTCTGTCCGAGGCTCAGAGGTAATTCGTAGCCCAAGTCGAGCTCCCGAAAGCTGAGGGCCTCGGGCGCGCCGTGCGGGTTGGGACCTACCGCGACCTCGAAGCCTTCTGCACGCGCGACGTTGGCCGACGTGCGGTCGACAATCGCTGCAGGTTCGAATATCTCGCTCAGGATCCGGAACAGCTGCTCGCGACGCCGAAAGAGCCCGACGCTACCCAACTGCACCACCAGACAGTCGCCAAAACGATCGACGATCAATCCCGGCAGCGCGTCCCCCTCCCCGTGCACCAAACGAAAGCCCGTGGTTGCCGGCGAAGGCAGCGAGAGCTCGTTACGAACTCGTGCCGCCTGTAGCAAGCGACGTCGAAAGAGCCCCGCTTCGATGGGTTCATCAGGTCCGCCGAAGAGGCGAACGGCGATCGCCGAACGTGGCGAATACAGCCCGCGCCCCAATGCTTTACCGTGAGCATCCTCGACGACGACTTCGTCACCGGGTGCAGGTTCGCCCCGCACGTCGGCGACGGCCTGCGCGTAAACCCAAGGGTGACCAGCCCAGACGGGCTGAACGTGCCCTTTCCGTAGACGAACGCCGGGAGTCATCCGCTGCCGTCAGTGCCCACTGCGGCGTGGAGCCGGTGGCTTTCGAGTCGTCGACGGCCGCGCAGCAGTAGCTGGTGAGAACGAAAGCCGACTGAAGCTCCCGCTCACCCGCCACTTGTAGGAACCGTCTTCCTGCTTGGCGCGCTTGGACTGCGGGGACATGTCGATCAGTCCCCCCAACTTGTCACCAGGCTTGCCCAACAGGCTTCGCGTGCTGTCGTCTTTGTCCCGGTACTTGTCGGAGAACTTGAAGCTCAACACGAGCTGCTCGGTGGTGCTCAGTTCGAGCTTGTCGCGCAGGCGTATCTTGCCTTCGGCACTCGCCTCCAAATCGGGACCTTGGGTTGAAAACTCGCTCAGTTCGATGCGTCCTTCGCTGGCACTGGCGCGCATCGTGAGCGTGCCAGCATCAATCTCGGGTAGAGCTACCAGCCCGCGCACTTTGGTCTTGCCGTCGGCAATGCGCAGCTCCGCGATCTCGAGATCTATCTCGCCCTCTGCGGCACTGTACTTGCCCTCCGGTAGCCGGAGGTGAACGCTGCCGGACATTGCGCCGGCGATGGGCAATTCCAACGCTTCGACCACCCCGGGAAGTTGGCCCGGGTCCACGTCCGAAAGCTCTGCGACGATCTCCGTCATCTCTGCGGACTGTTCGAAAGTACCCTCCAATTCGCCGCCAAAACCTTCGACGTCGAACTGCACCGCCGTCGTCCCGAACAACATCGCCAAGGGGGAAACCCCGGCATACACCTCGTCGATGTGGATGTGCTGACGTGGAGGGGGCTCGCTGCCATCAGCTGCGGGCGTCGGTTTGGGTCCGATCAGCTCGACGTCAGTCATGACGACGCCGGGAAATCGCCAAGACCACGTCAGATCGCCGATCACCATGCGTTTGGGCTCCGAACTGCCCTTCTGCGAGCTGTTGTAGCCCATGACGATCCTCTGTTCGAGCCGGTCGTAGGGAAACGCCCAGTACGCGAACACGGAAAAACATACCAGATAACCCACGGGCACGAACACCCAGGGCAACCACTTCTTGACCTTCGGCGGGAGCTTCAGCGCGGAGGGGACTTGGAGGTTCAGCATCACTCCTCCTCCTTCTCTTCGGGCGCCTTTGCCTTCTTCTCTTCTGCCTTGCGGTGGTAGGCCGATACGGTCATCGACACGTCCCACGAGTCCTGCGACGTTCCACGCTTGCGGATGTTCATGCGGGTGATGCTGATCGGAAACTGCGCCTGAGCGATCTTTTCCATGAACAGCACGATCTTGCGCATCTCGGTGCGCTTGATGCTGATCTCGGTCGAGCGTTCTTCGTACAGCTTGCCAATGGGCACTGGTGGCTTGTCTTTGAACTCCGGGATCTCGATTTCGAGTGCCTTGGCGTGCTTGTCCAAGAAGCCAGCAAGAGCCGGCGCTGGTGTCTTGTAGCGGTTGAGTACGCGCTGATTGATCGTCTGTCGCTCCAGAATGTCGTCCCGTTCGGCAAACAGGCGATCGATGGCCTCGCGCAGTTGTTCGTTTTCATCGCGCGTCTCGGAGAGCATGGCCGAAACCCCGATGGGTATCAGCAACACTGCGATCACCGCGAACAGCCCGACGAAGATCCCGAGCAGTCGCCGTTCACGAGGTTGTAGAGCGTCGAGTCGTTCTTGCAGTCCCATCGTTATTCCTCCTCTACTTCCTCTTCCGCGGGTTTGGAGGGTTTCTTTGCGGGCTCGTCACACCGCACGTCGAACTCCATCGAGTACTTCTGTCGCTCGCCTTTGATCTCCTGCGTGATCTTCGACACCTTGACGTCGTGAAAACAGCGTCGCTCACTCAGGGCCTCGACAATCTTCTGCGCCTGTTCTGGTGAATTGACGAGCCCACGAAGACCGACGTGCCCGCGCTGGAGATCCAGCTCCGCAATACCGTGCTCGAACTCCTTGGGGATTTTCTCG
>JBNKZR010000128.1:7807-17429 GCA_050301735.1 Polyangiaceae bacterium
TGATAAAAATAACCGGGATATCCTGAGTTCGTTTATCTGCTTTTAACTGGCGGCAGACTTCGAAGCCGTCCATTTCAGGCTGCGGGTCTTTCTCCATCTTCATGCCGGAGTCGAGCAGGTCCAACACGTGTTCGACGTCGTCGGTTTCCTCCCGCAGGATGTCACGAGACAAGAGCGCCATCGCCTCAGCCAACACGTCGTTCTCCTTCGTCAAGGTTCTGTTCTCTGCCCAAGCCGAGAACAAGAACGACAGCAGCATGATGCCGCCCAGCCCTGCCAGCAGCGGCACCTTGTCCTTGAGGAAGCCGTAGCCGTGCTCGTAGGCGAGATCGCCACGCCTCAGGTTCAGGTCCTTCGAGCCCGCCCTGAGGGACAACGCCAGCGCGATCGCTTTGGCGAACTTCGGCAGGTCTCCCGCATGCTCCGACGGCACGCCCTCGAACGTCATTGCCGGGAGCAGCGACACCCGCACGTTCAAGTGCGCCGTCAGGTACTCGTTGATCCCAACGGCCATCGCGCCGCCCCCACAGAGGTAGACGACCTGGACCGGTGCGTCGCTGACCGCGCCCCAGCTGACAAGCGTCTGACGCAACTGCCGCACCATCTCGGGAGCGCTCTCCGGCAACCCGGCGACCCCGATTGAAAGGGTGCGAGCAAACACCGCCACCCCTTGATGCACGATCACCAGCTCGGAGCTTTCTTCACCCAGGTCGACGATGGCGTCGTACTGCTCGTCGGTGATCTCAGCAATGAGTGACGTCAGATTGGCCAGCGGCAGAGCGCCGACGCCGACTCGCTCCGGCTCGTGCTGCAAAGCAGCCGAGACCTCTCGAATGCGCTCAACGATCGCTTCACGCGGAGCTGCCGCAGCAATCACCTCCACGGCGGTGTCCGTCCCACGACGCGGCAACACACGGGAATCGTAGGTCAACGACTCGAAGTCCACCGGGATCTGGGCCTCCAACTCGAAGGGAACGACTTCCTCCACCTGCTTGAGCGCCGCAGGCGGTAACTCCAGGCGATGGATGAACGATACGTCTCCGCTCATGGCCACGGCATAGGGCTCGCCGTGAAGCGCAAAAGGTGCCACCGCTTGTTCGACGGCTTGGGACAGGGACTCTGTTAGCCGCAAGTCGACTTCATTCAGTCCATCCAAGTACACTCGCCGATAACTCGTGCGCAGCAGGGCTGCGTGCACACGATGCTGGCGAATGTCGATTCCAACGATACGAGCCATGATTATTCGTTACGGTAGTAGACGATGCGTCCGCCGGGATCAGGGCGGAACGCACCTTCGAGGGTGTCCTCTGTCGCCCCTTCGGGCAAATTCGGTTTGGGCAGTTGTCCCAAAGCAGCCTCCCTCAGCGTCTGGCCTTGGGGTACGGCGTTCGGGTTCTGGAACAACGCGCTCAGATCGGGCGGCTTCGGAGCCCCGCGGAAGTCGACGACCGCGTGGATGCGCCGCACGGTCCTGCGTGTGCCGGACTCGACAATCCCAGTGGCGTAGATGCTGAACACCTTGCTTTCGGTCGAGATCGCCTTGACCAACTCGTCATCGCTCTTGAGGGTAATGGGTTGCATCTGCATCGCCGTCGCCATGGCGCCGAACATCCCCTTGCCCTTGAGCGCATTGACGAACCCTTGCGGTGAGGCGAACACCGGCACGCCGGGAACGGCACCCTGCAAAATCCCGATCATCATCAGGAAGTTCGCGGCTTCGTTTTCGTCGACGCAGATCGGCGTGCCTTCGACCGCGGCCCCGCAAATCAGAGCCAGCAGGGTCTGCGCGTTCGCCGTGTTGACGTTGACCTTGCCCTGCCCCCAAACGGTGGCAACTCTCTTTCTCGGGTTGAGCGGATCGGGTTCGACGAAGGCTGACCAGAAGTCGTCCGAGATCCCGCGCACAAGGTGCAGTTCTTCCAAGCTGTCGAAGGCGGCGTTCTTCCTCTCATAGGGGTCGGGCAGCTGCTGATAGTACGAGTCTTCCGCACCGCTCGCTGCGAACTGCCCCGACAGATCACATGGAAAGGCGTCCTGGTCTGGATCCGTCCAATCCACGATCGCCGAGCACACTTGCTCTCTCGTGGTGAACGAACCGTTCTTGTCGCGCTCCTCGAACAGTGGATTGAACTGCGGCCCGGAAATCAGACCCAGAACCTGCACCGCCAGCCGCATCTGAGAAAAGGCGTCACCTTTGGCAGCAGCGTTGAAGTTGATCTTCGAGTCTTCGTCGATCACCTGGATCTCGAAACCAGCACCCTGGAGGCCCAGATTCTCACCTTCCTCCACGCGGGCGCCAGAGAGCGCCATGAAGCGTTGAGCACCGTAGCTATCGTTGAATGCGCCAAGGACGGCATCGGAAAACTCCCACACGGGGATCTGCGGTGGACCTCGCCCGGACATCATGAACAGCGGCGCCACGGCCTTGCGAATCGTCGGCTCCGCGGCAATCAACAGGCGCACGAGGGAAATGCCGCTCTTCGCGGCGTACTCGGCCTTGATGCCGTCGCGCTCCGATAGCGCGTGCCCCAAGTCTGCGCTCGTCTCGTCCTGGAACTCCGTGAGCATCACCGCCAAGATTGCCAGTGAGCCGAGCACCAGTACCAGGGCGACCCCCCGTTGCCCCCCCACCCACCGTCGCCGACGCGCACGACGGCCCGCGACTAGCTGCCGCGGGCTTCGGGGCGGAGTTGGCTCCGTCGTATGGCGCTGAGTACGGGTCATTGAAGAGCAAACGTGAGCGGTGCCTGGATGGGCACCGCGACCTTGGACTGGAAGACGACGGTACGTTGACTGGACTCTTCCGTCAGACGTCCGCCGCCGTTGAGAATGAGCTTGACGTGAATTTGAAACGGCAATCGATCGAGCTGTCCCAAAGCCTCCGTGCTGTTCCAACCTTCGACCCACTGCCCCGTCAGCGGATCCAGATAGCGCAGTTCGAACAGGTCGATGTCGCTTGCCAGTACTTGTCCCACCCCACCGAGCGCGGGATCCAGATCCAGCTTGGGGTTGATCCTGCGGATCAGATCGAACACGCCGGCCTCGTTGGGGTTCTCCATCCCGAAGTAGGATATCTCCGCTTGATCGGACTCCTCCACGTCGCGGTCCATGCGCCGATTGACGAAAGCGTTGAAGTCGAGGCGATCTGCGGGAGCGCCCCGCTCGCCGACGAACTGCGTTTTGCTCGTCGCGATGTTCAAGTTGATGGGCAGGTGCTTCGAAATGTACGCGCACTCCAGCTCGTGGGAGATGCGACTCAGCGCCATTCGTCCTTCGCGGTAGCGGTCGGACACGCGGCGAATGCCCTCCTTGCTACGCTTGAGCGAAGAGAACGCGGTGAAGATGAGCGTGGAGATCATCGTCATGATCGCCACTGCTATCAGCACCTCCAACAATGTGAATCCACGACGCTTCATTGGCCCCCTCCCATCAGAGGCGCCAGTGGGTTCCCCCCTGCTGCAGGGTCGGTACCGAGGAGCTGCTCGGCAGCCTCGTTGACTCCCTCTGCCGCCAGCGGGTCGAAGCCCCCTTGCTGCGGACTCGTCACGTATTGAATCGCCGTCAACTCTCGGTCGTTGAGCCCTTCTTGCCAGCGCACGGTGACGCTGACTTTGCGGATGCTGGACTCGAGCATCGGCTTCAAATCTGGGTAGACGAGGCCGAGCACCATGGGACCAATGCCACCCATCATGCCGCCACCGCCCAACGTCTGCGCCAAGTCGCCCATCGACGGCTCAGCGCCCAACGCGGCGCCGCCAGTTTCCTTGATCGACGCGAGCGCACCGATCGCTCCCAAATCAGCGCCGCCCGGGTCACCGGCACCAGCATCGCTACCACCGCCGAAAGACGCAAAGGGGTCGTCAGTGGGCAGCTCCGGAAGTTCGACTTTCTCTACCTTCCACTCACAACTGTAGCCCTCGATGTCGTCTTCGTCGCAGCAAGGACCGTGATCCTTCTCGTCCAACAGAGGAAAGCCGAGCTTGAGCAAGTCGACTTCGACCTCTGCCATCTTGCACCGCAGCAGACCAGGGGCCTGACTCAGGTGCCGCGCGCGGGAGTAGCTCCAGAACACGCCAGTCTGTGCGGAAAGCACGATCGTCAGACCGAGCCCCAAGATGGCGATCGCCACCAAGACCTCGAGCAAAGTGAAGCCCCGACGTCGGTCGCGAAGGTGCGCGCGCCGTCTCACTCTTCCACCTCGCGTTCTCCGAAGTCCATTTCCACGTCGGGGCGATCGAAGTCGACTTCGCCCTTGACGATCTGGGCCCGCCCCGTCAAAGCGCTGACCAGGATGCTGATGGGCTCGCTGTCAGGACGGCCCAGAGTGATGACAGCCTTTTCCGTTCCACCCCCAGGCCAGAAGTAGAGATACGCGCGCCCTTCCGTGCGTGGAGCCGGATCGTGCTCCGTGTGAACGGAGAGAAACTTCACATCGCCACCCAAAGCGCGGCCCGCCGCAGCGTCATCCGGATCGACGCCCAGAGCATCGATGGGAGAAAAGCGTGGCGGAGGTTCTCGTGGCCCCTCCAGAATGCGTTCGCTTTCCTCAGCGGCGAGGCGCTCGGTTTCCGTCGCAGCAGCTGCACCACCAGTCAAGTCGTCTTCGTCCTCATCGGCGGTCGTCCGCAACATGCGGGCCCGCGTCTCTTCCATCGACATGCGGTGCTCCTCGAGGTCGAACACGAGGCGAACCGGCAACCCGTTGGAGTTGGCGTGGGTCAACGCTTGGCGCACCGCACTGAGCACCAGAGTGGCGGCGGCTCGCTGACGCGTGCCCCCCAACATCCCGGTGCCACTGATGACGCCACCCGCAATCAATCCAACCAGCGCCAAGACGAGCAACACCTCTATCATCGTCACTCCACGGACGCTGTAGCAAGTTGCCTGTTTCTGGACGCCGATCTTCATGCAATCAGTTCTCGTCTTCTTCTTCGCTCTCGTCCGCTTCGGAAGGAACCGTGATGTCGTCAGCCGTACCGCGCTTCTGATCGGGGCCACCGGATGAGACGTAGACTTCGCCATCCTCACACTTGATCTTGTAGGACTTGCCCCACGGGTCTTTGCCCCCGACCTTGTCGAGCAGCTTGTCCTTCTTGAGCTGACTCACGGTGGGGCATTCGCCCGGGCTGTCGGTGCGCCACAAAGAGACAGCCTGACGCAGCTTGATGGCATTCTCCTTGGCGGTCTTGAGGCTCGCTTTCTGGAACTGCGGCAACAACGCAAACGCGATGCCCCCAGCTAGCATGGCCATGATCGCCACGACGATGAGCACCTCGACCAGCGTCACGCCGGCGAGCTTCTGTTTTCTGGCTACGCGTCTAAGAGTTTCGTTCGTCATAGATGAGCTCCCTTGGAGTTGTTCGTTCATTCGATTCGATCCATTCCGCCCCACTTGCCGTCGGGGCCGTCGCTGCTGAGCAAGTACGGCAAATCCCCCCTCGGCGAGGGACAGGTCAGTCTAAGTGGATTGCCCCAAGCGTCTTCGGGTGTTCCATCGACTCTGCCATAGCGACCGAGTTCGGCGAACTTCGTTGGGCAACGCCCTTCATTCGCCGCGATATAGCGGTCCAACGCCACCCTCACCTCCGTCATGATGGCCTTGGTTTGACGGATGCCTGAGGCGCGACGCTCGCGGATCCCGATCGCCACCAGCAAGGCAATGCCCAGAAGCCCCCACACGAATGGGCGTGCTCTGCGCAGGCCCAGACGCCGCACGAGGCTTCCCCGTTGCTCCCAGGGGAAGAAGATCCGCTTGTCGATGCGCCTGCGCCTCATACCCTCATTCCACCAATTGATTCATTTGGACCAAGGGCATCAGGATAGCCATGGCGATGAAACCCACCATGCCGCCCATGACCACGATCACCAGCGGCTCGAGCAAGCTCGTCAGAGTGGCTACTTTCGTCTCCACATCCGCCTCGTACGCCTTGCTGACGTTCTCCAGCATCTGTTCCAGCTGGCCGCTCTTCTCTCCAACCGTGATCATGTGAGTGACCATCGGCGGGAACTGACCACTGCGGCGCAGCGGCTCGGCGATGCTTTCGCCTTCACGAATCGAGTTTATGGCGTTCTTGACCACCCCCTCGAGCAAGCGGTTGCCCAGCACGTTGCGCACGATGTCCATCGCCACCAGAAGCGGTACCCCGCTGGACAACAACGTGGCGAGGGTACGGGCAAAACGAGCTACGGCGACCAATAGATTCAGGCGCCCGAACAGCGGCACCCGCAACATGAACGTATCCCACTTCAGTCGGCCCTCTTCCGTCGAGACCCAGCGGTGGAAAGCGTAGTAGGCGCCACCGATCATCATCAGCACCAACCACCAAAAGTCCGCCAAGAAGTCGGACACGGTGATCAACAACACCGTGTACCAAGGCAGCTCTTGCCCCAAGTTTTCGAAGATGCTCGTGACCTTCGGTACGACCGCGACCATCAAGACCCCGACCAAGCACGCGGCGATGATCGTCATCAGCACCGGGTAGGCCATGGCTGAGGTGATCTTGCCCTTCAGCCGCGCCTGGTCTTCCATGAAGTCCGCCAAGCGCTCGAGCACTGCTTCCAGAGTGCCGGAGGCTTCGCCGGCCGCCACCATGTTCACGTACAGCGGCTGGAACACCTTCCGGTGCTTGTCCAGCGCCTTGGCGAACGCCGTCCCTTCTTTCAGGTCTTCCCGTATTGCGGTCAGAACCTTGGCCATCGACTCCTTTTCCGTCTGATCCACCAACGCCGAGATGGACTCGACCAACGGGATGCCAGCGCGCACCAGGGTCGCCAACTGACGCGTCATGACGGCCACGTCGCTCGACGTCGGTCGCTTGAAGAAGGCAAAAAGGTCGAGTTCGTTGGCGCCTTTCTTCTGGTGTTTGCTGTCGATGCTGGCGCTAGTCAGCAACACGCCTTCTCTGCGCAAGAGGCCTCGCAGAGCCTTCGCGCTATCGGCGTCACGGTATCCCTTGACGGCTTTGCCCGTCTGAGCGTCGACTCCCTTGAAGGCGTAGACGGCCACCGATTCAGCCCTCCACCACCGCATCCTCCTGGGTGGCAGCAACCACTTCTTCGACCGTAGTCATTCCCAGGAGCACTTTGCGTGCGCCGTCGTCTCGCAGGGTATGCATACCCCCCCGACGCGCAGCGCGCTTGATGGATTGTGAATCCGCGCTGTTCAAGACCAGATCCCCCACGGGGTCATCGGCGACGAGCAGCTCGTAGATACCAATCCGTCCCGTGAAGCCCTTGCCCTCACACTTGTCACAACCCTTCGCCCGATAGATCGTGGGCATCTCTGAGGAGAACCAACCCAAGGGTTCGTGCTGAACACCGGGCACGAGGTACGCCGTGCTCAGCTTCTGCTCCGCGCGCTGCCGCGAACGTTCTGGGTCGATACCGAGTTGCTCGAGGTCGTACGGTGCGGCCTCATAGGGCTCTTTGCAATGCTTGCACAACACGCGCACGAGACGCTGAGCCAAAACGCCAATCACGGTGGAGCGGACGCGAAAGGGTTCGATGTCCATCTGGATCAGGCGCGTGTAGGCGCTGGCGGCGTCGTTCGTGTGAATGGTGCTGAGCACCAGGTGACCCGTCATCGACGCGTGCATCGCGATCTCGGCCGTCTCCTTATCGCGGATCTCGCCGACCATGATCACGTCCGGATCCTGACGCAAGAAGGCACGCAGCGCACTGGCGAAGGTCAACCCGATCTTCGCCTGTACGGGCACCTGGTGAATACCCGGGATTTCGTACTCGACTGGATCTTCGGCGGTGAGGATGTTGATCTTGGGCCGATTGATCCTGTTGATACATCCGTACAAGGTGGTCGTCTTGCCGCTACCGGTGGGGCCGGTCACGAGCACGATGCCGTTGGGCCGATGGATCAGGCGGTCCATCAGCCCGAAGTCGCGGGCAGAGAAACCGAGCTCGGTCAGCTCCAACAAGACGTTCGTCTTGTGCAACAAGCGCATGACGATTCGCTCGTAGTCGCGACTGGTAGGCACGGTGGAAACGCGAACGTCGATGCTGCGCCCAGCGATCTTGAGCGAAATGCGCCCGTCCTGCGGCAAGCGTTTTTCGGCAATGTTGAGCCCGGCCATGATTTTGACGCGTGCGATCACCGAGCCCATGAATTGCCGACTCGCGCGCTTGGCCACATAGAGCTGCCCATCGACGCGATAGCGCACGAGGATCTCGCGTTCTTCGGGCTCGATGTGGATGTCACTGGCGCGTTCCTTGACCGCCTGTGAAAACAGATTGTTCACCCAGCGGATGATCGGAGCCTCGTCATCGGAGTCGAGGATGTCGACCTGCGACTCGTCGACTTCCTCGTCGGTAGATTCCAACTCCGAATCGGTCTCCTGCCGTTCGTAGACGCGATTGATTGCGTGTTCGACCACGTCTGGCGGCGCCGCCTTGACGCGCACGAGCTTACCAAAACTGGCGCGAACGTCGTCTATGCCTTGGGTATCCAACGGGTCACCGGTGACGACGTCGACCGCATCGTCGGTTTCGTCAGTCACCAGGATCTTGTGAGAGCGTGCGTAGGCAATGGGCAGGCGCGTGCCGACTGATATGGGCACGGCTTCCGCGTCCACCTCTTCCACGAAAGGCAACCCACACTCCTGGGCAATTCCTTTGGCGACCGATTGCAGCGTGGCCACGCGCCCCTGCACCAGCAGGTCGACCAAGGGTGTGCCCTTTTCTCTCTGCTGGTCGTAGAGCGGCTCCAACGCCTCTTCAGAGACGACGCCTTGCCTGACCAGAATTGCTCCGAGTGCGCGCTGCTCCACTTAGACTGCTCCAGACTGCCGGTTTATCGTGACGCTCATTCCACCCTGTCGACGAGTACACCGGACGACGCATCCGGGGCGCCCTCCAGACTGCGGGCAATTGGCTCCACTCGGAGCGGCGCCGCGTCTGTCTTTTTCGGCGCCGCCTTTTTCGGCGCCGCCTTTTTTTTCGCAGGCGGCCTCTTCGGAGGCGGCTTTTTCGCTGGCGCCGCCTTGCCTCCAGTCACTGGAGCCGCCAGCTCCAGCGGGTCGGAAGCGTCGTGTGTCTTCTCTGCTTGCGGCCGACTCTCTTCTTCGATGCGGATACGCTCGTCGATCTCGAAGATCGCTTGTCGGATGTTCTCGACGAGCCCGTTGGCTCGCGAGAAATCGCGGGGCGGATCCCAATCCGAGGAGAAGACGACAAAGCGATCCAGGAACTGCTGTCGCTCCTGCATCTTGCGCTGAAAGACTTTACGCAAGTCCCGCTGGTCGCGAATCACGTGCGGGGTGAGAATGAGCAAGAGGTTCGTCTTGCGCATGCGCTCGGTGGAATTCCGAAAAAGGAAGCCCAGCACTGGCAGGTCACCCAAGACCGGCACCTTCTCACGGCCTTGCTCTTTGGTTTCCCGCATCAAGCCGCCGATGACGACCGTCTGCTGGTCGTCCACGACGACCGTCGTGGTGGCAAGCCGCTTGGTGATCGACACCACGCCCAAAGCGCCGGCGGGAGGTCCCGTCTCGCTGATCTCTTCCTGGATCTCGAGGCGAACCTGGTTCTCGTCGTTGATGTGGGGCGTGATCTTGATCTTGGTGCCGACGTCCGTGCGTTGGGCGTTGAAGCCGCCGCCAAGACCCGACAG
>JBNKZR010000129.1:0-17398 GCA_050301735.1 Polyangiaceae bacterium
TGAGGATAACACTTACCGATCTTCGGTCGGAGCAAGACCCACCTTCGCCGCCACGCGAGATTTCGCTAGAAACGAGTCCGAAGGCCCGCTCCCGGCGGCATTCGAAATGCCGACCTACCGGCTCCCGAAGCGCCAATTCACTTCGCCACACGCGAATGGCCAGTAACCGTCGCTGTTGCGAGAGCGGAATTCGGGTTGTGGCCCAAGGTCTGAAACAGGTCACAGGGATCTCACTGCGATCCGCTGACGGAACACTGGATCCAGGGGCTCGCAGCAAAAAGCCCGCCGCGGTGCAAGAGTACACTGGTGTCTCACGCCGTCCCGATTTGTTCGATCGCGAAGGATCAGCAACTAGATCGGCCAGTTGAACACCCCACTTCGGGCCGTATATTCTGCTCACGATGCGGTCGCTTCTCTTGAAGAGTCTATTCGGTTCGCTGCTCGTCGGCCTGTCGTTGACGGCCTGTGGCGGCGAGTCTCCGGCGACGCCACCTGACGGTAGCAACTCCGGCGGTGCTAGCTCGGAGGGCAGCAGCGAAGGCGGTTCTACCGAAGGCGGTGGGACCTCTGGCGACCCGAGTGCCGCCGGAAGCGGACAGGGAAGTGGGCCGGGGGCAGCGAGTCCGACCGGCGATCCCAATACGCCAAGCGGCGGCACTTCCACGCCAGGCGCTCCGGTCGGCGAACCACCGGAGGCCCCCGAGGCCGGCGTCGGAGTGTCCGTCGTCGAGATGTGCAGTGACGAAAACGCGATCGGCGCGACCCCCATTCGTCGTATCTCGTCTCTCGAGTACTACAACTCGGTGAGGGACGCGCTCGGTACGCTCGTCAACCGCGGTGATCTTCCTGCCGACGAGAAGCTCGGCAGCTTCGTCTCGAACGTGGCGTCGCCACTGGTGAGAGACAACTTCGACCGCTATCTCTTCATCGCGGGCCAAGCGGCCGCTGACGTCGTGGCTGACTTCCCGGCGCGCTCGGGCTGTACGGCGACCAGCGACGCGGCGTGCGCCCAAGACTACTTGACGAGTGTCGGACGGCAACTCTTCCACGGAACGTTGGATGAAGCCGACGCCAACCGCGTGCGCCAGATGTACACCTCACTGAGTTCGGAAACGACCCCCGACCTCGCAGTCGAGACCGCCTTGACCTGGCTGCTGACGTCGCCGCGATTCCTCTTCCTGGTCGAGTTCGGCTCGATCAACGGGCAGACCGCAGCGTTGTCACCGAGCGAAATCGCGGGCCGCTTGGCTGCGTTCTTGTGGCGCAGCGTACCGGACGCAGCCCTACTGGCCGCTGCGGATTCTGGAGCGTTGGATACCCCGGACGGTGTCCGCGCCCAAGCCGACCAGATGCTCGCTGACCCACGAGCCGTCGACGTGCTGAAGTCCTTCGCGGCACAGTGGCTGCGCATCGGCAACGTTCCACCCGACGCCACGACCCTCGAGTTGCAACGCGCCGCTCAAGTGGGGGAGTTCGTCTCCGGCGCTGCTTCTGATCCCGCCCTCTCGTTCCAAGACTTGATGCTGACTGACATGTCAGCTTCCGCTGGAGCGGAGCTTGGCCAACTCTATGGGGACTCGCCACGTTCGGGCTTGCTGCTCAGCGCGGGCTTCTTGGCCTCCAACGCCTCGGGGCTGCGCCCTTCGCCCGTGAAGCGTGGCTACGTCATCCGCAGCTCCGTGCTGTGTACCCCGATCCCACCGCCTGCTGATCCGACGGCGATGCAGCTGCCTGAGGCCATGGATGGCGTGACCGAGGGTGAGGCGTTCAACGCGCATTCCAGTACTCCCGAATGCTGGGGCTGCCACCAGCTGATGGACCCCATCGGAGACGCGTTCAACGCCTACGGGGCCGACGGCAGCTTCGACGCGGGCTCACAGGAAGACACCTCCGGTGTCGTCTACGCCAGCACGACCGGTGGGGAGGCGCCGTTCGCGGACACCCAGGGCCTGCTGGACTATCTGGCCAACGATGTATCGGCTCAGCAGTGCTTCGTGCTGCAGGCAGCCCGCTTCGCCTTGGGTCGCGGGGAAACGACCGAAGACGCGTGCTCCGTTCAGGACCTGTCGGAAGGCTTCGCTGCTGACCAATTCAGCGTTCGTGACCTGCTGCTGCAGATCGCGAGCAGTCACATGTTCCTCAACCGCAACCCGGTCGTCGCCGGAGGAACCTGCCGCTGAGAGGCCGCCCCGGAATCTCGGACGCTTGGAGAAAGACTCGATGAGCTCTCGTTACGAACGCAACAGAATGATGGACCGCCGCAAGTTCTTGCTCAGCGCAGGGGCTACAGCCGCGACCCTACCGTACTTGCGGGCTCTCCCCAGCTACGCTCAGGGCGGGCAGTCGAAATTGGTGCTGGTCTTCAGCGGCAACGGTCGCATCCGCCACCTGTGGGGCGCCGACGACTCGACCGGGGAACTGGTCTTCCGTCAGAACCTCGCACCGCTACAACCTTATGCTCAGCACATCACGGTCACCGAGGGCCTGCGCAACTTCGGCGCCGCGGAAATCGGCGGGACTCACGAAGGAGGGACCATGTCGCTCTTCACGGGCGCGGGTGGTGGTCTCGGGCTCGAGGCCGCGAACGTCGGCTTTCCCAGCATCGACACCATCTTCATGGCCCAGCAGGCGGGCACGGCTCGAAGCGACAGCTTCTATCAGCAGGTCGTCGCAGAGCGCAATTCGGCGGAGAACGCCGGTCCCAACAATCGCATCGCTTTCGATGCGAACGGCGACCGCAGAGATCCCTATCGCTCCGGCTGGGAGGCAGTGGACCAGTACCTCGCCGGGGTCATCAGCTCCACCGGGTCCACGGAGGATACGGGGCCACAACCCAAAGACATCGCACGAACGGCGTTGTTCGAGAACCTGAACGCACAACTGGGAGAGCTCGAATCCAAGTTGTGTTCAGAAGATTACTATCAGATGCAAGCCATGCGCGAGGCAGTGGCGCAAGCGAGTGGCTCCATGCAGCGCATGGTCGACTGCGAACTCCCCGAGCTGCCAGCGCGCCCTGACCTTCCGGAATGGGAGCCCATTTGGCAACCACCGCAAGCCACGATCAACCTAGATTCGACGGACGACTGGTACTATCAGCGTGCTCGCCTGGCGATCGATCTTCTGGTGCTGTCGTTGGCTTGCGGGGTAACGAACTCGGCGGTGCTTCAGTTCGATCAGGGTGCAGGAGAGGCGTTCGCCGAGGGCATGGCGCAACACCACCACAACACCTCACACGGCGTTCCTCAGCTGGGCCAGTTCTTAGTCGGGTACATGGGCACCACCGCTCAGGACTCGAGTCTTGGCCCAGACTATCTCCAAGGGGATCCGAACGAAACGGATCAGTACGCGTACTACACGCTCGATTATCAGAACAATCCTCCACCAGCCGTGGTCCAGCAGTTTCAGCCGGTGTGGGATGACCTGAGCAAGTTCGAGTTGTTCTACGCCGAACAGTTTGCCTACCTCGTGGGCCAGATGGAGCAGTTCGGGTTGTTGAATGACACGGCGATCCTCTGGGGCAGTGAGCTGGATGATGGGCAACACAAGCACCACAACATGCCGCTCTTGCTCGCCTCGGGCGCGAACTTGCCGTTCCCTCGCGGGAAGGTGATGCGCTATCCGATGTCCTTCGACCAGGAGGACACTCGCTGGCTCGGTGAACCGCAGGGGCCCGTTCGTTCCCATGCCGATCTGCTGCAGACCGTACTGGCGGGCGTTGGCGTGAACGTTCCAAACGTCGGTGTGACCCAGCACAACACCGGCATCCTGGAAGATTTCCTGGTCTAACCGAGTGTCGTGGCGCGGCGCAGCGCCCGCAAATGTCGACGGTCTGTGTCGCGCGCCTACCAGAGCAGATCGAGATCCAGACTGGCCAGGCTGCGCTCGAGAGCGGCCTGTTGTGCGCGGTAGGCAACCTCCTCGCCCCCGCTCTCCACGACGAACAGACGCTCGCGGTCGAAGAGCAGAAACGGATCCTGTTTGACGAAGACGGCAACCGCATAGGCGTGGTCTTTTCCGTCTTGACGTCGTGCGAAGGAAAGCAGCTTGCCTTTGGTGCCGTCGCGCGTCTCGACGTCTTTTTCAGCTTGGAGTTCGTAGGAGCCAAGCCGCCGCATCTGACCTGCGACGGCCTGTTCCCAGAATTGCCTTCCGGCGTCGTGAGTCTCGAACTCTCGGATCGCCAGCACGACGCCAGCCGCATCCGTCGCCTGATAGTCGTAGGAAGGGTTTTCCAGCTCGACAAAGCCGTGCGGGGTTTCAATTTCGAAGTCGTGACAACCGCTGGCGCTCAGGGCGACCGACAATGCCAACAACCACCGTTTCATCGTGCTCTTCATTTTCACTGCTCCTCCATGTCGAGTAGATGACTCAGGCCGAGTGTGCCGAGCCACGGGAACGGCAGACGCTCCGTCCCAGAAACCTGCTCCACCTCGAGCTCCACCCATTCCACGGTGATGGTGGAGTACGCAACGAGCTCCCGCAGGCGACGCATCTTGCCTTTGAGGACTTCCAACTCCGCGGACACCCGCGCCAACTCTCGTTCGATGGCGAGCGCGTCCTTGATCGCTCGTGCGCGTTCGAGCAGCCCACGCAAGCGGGCCTCGAGAGCCTCCGCGTTCTTGATGCGGGTTTCGAGGTCGAAGTACTGCTCCGTCACGTCCTGCACGTCGATGTTGCGGTCGAGTAGCTCCCCGGCAGAAGCCACCGTGCCCACCGTCTCTTGGAAGTGCTTACTTGGAACACGCAGTTGTAACGTCTGCCCCCGTTGCGACAGAACGTAGCCTCCTCGAGCGCGAGCCCAGTCGCTCAATTTGCCAGCAGCAGCTTCGGGATCTGCGGTCGCGACGCGCAGGAACGCATTGTAGATCAGGCGTTCGGCACGTTGCGGTTGCTCGGTGCTGCCGGGCATACCCTCTACGGCAGCCTCGGCGCGCGTCGCCGGCTCGGCAGACGCCGCGCTGCGCCCGGGCTGTGTTGCCGATGGCTCTGGCGGGGGCGGTTCCGCCTCTTGCACGCGGGCACCGTCGATGACCGCCGGCGGAGGTGCCGGCGAAGCCGCCCAGCCCTCCAGATGTTCAGCTTCAGCAGCCGGCGGCGACTCGAGCGCAGCTTCGAATTCGCGCCCGCAAGCGAACAACAGCACTGATGTCAGACAAGCCAGGAAGAGACCGCCCAACCTGCGACGAGGGCACTCGAACCTAGCTTGCGAGGAATGTTTTGGCGCGCGAGGCGCACGGATTGCTCGTCTCATGGGGTGCGCAACGAGCCCCACCCGAAGCCCTTACACCTGAGGAGCAGTTTGCGACGAACCGCGGGCCGGTCCTGCGGTCCTGCGCTGCTAGCGTCGCGCCGTCGCCCGTTTCGAGCCGGCGCTCTTGGCCGCTTTGTTCGCCCCTCGCGGCAAGCACAATTCGAGAACTTGAGCGAAAGACTCGACGAACTCGATCTTCTGCCCCTTCTTGATCGACTCTGGAAGCCGATCGAAATCAGCCTGGTTCCCCCGGGGCAAAATCACGAGCTTCGCCCCCGCCCGCTTGGCGGCGATGAGCTTCTCTTTGATACCGCCTACCGGCATCACCATGCCGTTGAGGTTCATCTCTCCCGTCATCGCGACGTTGGCAATCGGCGCCCGATCGTGCGCCAAAGTGTAGAGCGACGTCGCCATCGTGATGCCCGCGGAAGGTCCGTCCTTCGGAACGGCCCCGGCAGGGACGTGCAGATGCACCAAATGCTCTTCGAAGTAGTCGCACCCTTCGTCCCGGCACAAGCCCCGGACGAAGGTGTAGGCGATCTCGGAGGATTCGACCATCACATCCCCCAGTTGTCCCGTTTGCTTGAACCCAGCAGTCTTCGCTCGAACGCCCTTGGCTTCCACGAACAACGTATCGCCCCCCATACTGGTCCACGCCAGCCCCATCACGACGCCCGGGCGGGGTTTCTGATAGAGTGACTCGTTGGTGAACATCGGCTTCCCGAGCAACTCTTCGATGTCCTCGGGCCCGATCATCATGCGTTCCGTCTCACCCTCGACGATGCGAACTGCGCACTTGCGCACGATCTTCTTGATCTGATTCTCCAAGTTGCGCAGCCCTGCCTCTCGGGCGTAGCCATCGATGAGCGCTCGCATCGCCCTGCGTGAGATGGATATCTTGCGGCGCTTTTGCTTCAGTGCCGCCAACGCCTTGGGCAGCAGATAGCGGCTGGCGATCTCCAGCTTCTCTTCCAGCAAGTAACCAGAGAGCTGGATGACCTCCATCCGATCGAGCAGCGCCGGCGGGATCGTATCCAAGCGGTTCGCCGTACAGACGAAGAGTATCTTCGACAGATCGAAGCGAACATCGAGGTAGTGGTCGAGGAAATCGTTGTTCTGCTCCGGGTCCAGCACCTCCAACAGAGCAGCGGCAGGATCCCCATGGTAGCTCGCGTTGATCTTGTCGATCTCGTCGAGCATGATGACGGGATTCTGCGTCTCGCAGACACGCAGGGCTTGGAGAAACTTGCCGGGCATCGCGCCGATGTACGTGCGCCGGTGTCCTTTGATTTCCGCTTCGTCGCGCATGCCACCCAACGAGAAACGATAGAAGCGCCGACCCAAGCATTCGGCGATCGAACGCCCTATCGACGTCTTGCCCACACCGGGAGGACCGACGAGACAGATGATCGAGCCCCCGAAGTCGCCGCGCAGAATACCTTCGGCGATGAACTCTACGATGCGTTCTTTGACGTCGGACAGGCCGTAGTGGTCCCTGTCCAACACTTCCCGAGCACTCTGCAGTTCGACTTCGTGGGTGGAGAAGACCCCCCAAGGAAGAATCGTGAGCCAATCGAGGTAGTTGCGAGTCATCGCGTACTCGGAGCTGCTCGTCTCCAGCATGCGCAACTTGCTCATCTCGTCGTCGATACGCGCGGTGGCTTCTTCTGAGGGATGGCGGTGCTCCACGCGAGCCAGAAACTCGTCGAGCTCTGCTTCCTTGCCTTCTTTCTCGATGCCGAGCTCTTGTTTGATGGCCTTGAGCTGTTCTCTCAGGAAGAACTCACGCTGTTGCTCGTTGATTCGCTCTTCGATGCGATCTCGGATCTTCGTCTGCAACTGGGCGATCTCGAGCTCACGCTTCAGCAGCCCCAAGACCTTCTCCAGCCTGCGGCGCACGTCGAGCGTCTCCAAAACGCCCTGCAAGGCCTCCGGCTCGGCGCTGGTGAGGAACGCAGCCATGTCGCCGAGCAAACCGGGTTCTTCCAGGTTGCCCTCGCTCAACAGCAAACTGAGCTGTTCCTTGTACAGCGGGTTCTGCACCACCAGCTCCTTGATGGAGTTGATGACCGCCAACGTGTACGCCTTCAGCTCCCCTACGGGCGCCGCCTTGTCTTTGAGGTACTCGACCTCTGCGACCATGTACGGGGAGTGAGACAGCACACGAACGATGCGCATTCTGTCCAGCGCGTTGAGCACGGCCGTGACCTCGCCCTCCTCGGTCGTGACGTTCATGATCTCGGCCACCACGCCGACGTCGTAGACCTCGCCTTCGACCAGCTGCTCACCGTGGTCTCTATCGTCGGCAGGAGGCTCGCGTTCCAAGACCAAGCCGACCAGTCGCTGCCCCGAAGCGGTCGCGTCGTTGATGAGCCGCTGTAACTCGGGGCTCTCCAGTTCGACGGGCACCATCACCTTCGGGAACACCGGACGTGACGGCAGGGCCAAGATGGGAAGCTGGTCCGGGTATACCTGGCGAGCTACCACCAGTTGCGACGGCGGCGCTGAGTCGGCGTCATCCTGGTCGTTCATGGCGCAAACGATACACGACCTGGAGCGCGCGCGTCAGCAGGGAACGAAGCCGAAAAGGCGCAGCTGGGTCAGTGCGTGAACTCGGCTACGAGCCGTGTGGCGTAGGACCCTGCCGGCAGCGAGAACTCGAGCACCGCTCGCTCGCCCTCGGCCAGCTCGCAGCGCAAGTCCAAGGGGCGCACGACCGCGTCCCGCCGCGTTCCTGGAGCCGCCCGATACAGACGGTCGAGCTCTGCGGCGTGCAGCTCCAGACTCGCGAGCACCTCCGCCTCCAACGCCGCAGCCGCAGCCGCAGCCGGCTTCATCTTCGGGCCAGGCATCGGTCCCGTCAGATGAATGTCCGCCTCATGCAACCGCGACAGCTCGGCCTCCACGTCCTCGACGACGAACATCTTGGCGCTCCCGTCGAGGCGCACGACCTCTCCCTCCAGCAGCCGATCGAGCCCGACGTCCGTGCGCCTTTGGAGATAACGATTGAACACTTCGGCTTGCACCACACTGGGATAGAGCTTGGCCAAAAAGCGAGACTTGGGTCGCCTGCCGCTCTGTAACCAGTCGAACGCCTCCGCCAGGCTCTCCCCCTCCCGTCCGAACCGTTGCTGGCCAAAGTAGTTGCACAGCCCCTGCCGCCCAATCAGCTCGCTCAGGTCGCGAACGACTTCAGGGGTACCGTTCGCGACTTCGACCAGCGTGATCTGAAATCGGTTACCGGCAAGATGCCCCGTCCGCAGCTTGTTTCGATGTCGGGATACCTCCAGCACGCTCACGCCTTCGGGCAACTCCCACGCGTCGGGAGCATCGGTGGCGAGGTCCGGAAAGCTGAACCACTGGGTGGTCACTGCGTGCTTGTCCTTCAACCCCGCGTAGCCGATGTCACGATCACGCACCCCGGAGGCGCGACTCAGGATCCGAAGCAGCTGCTGAGTCGTCAGCTCTCGCTTCTGAACGCGCACGTAGAGGTGCGCGCCTTCGCCACAAGCCTCGTACAGGGGCAGCTCGTCGACGACGAAGTGCTCCGGCTCGGGTCCGATTGTGCCCCCGAGGGGAGTCAGAGAGCAGGTTGCGAGCGGCGGCTCGATTGGCGTGGCGCGGTCAGTCGTCATGGTAGTAGCCCCTGGCCATGCTCGTCGAGCCAGCGCGGGATGTGAGTGGCGTCTTCAACCACGAAACGCGGGTCGATGTCCCCAGGAAAACCTTGGCGCACCTCGGGCCCCGTCAATACGGCGACGAAGGGAATGCCAGCTGCCGCCGCCGCCTGCCGATCGCCCGCGCGGTCGCCGACGTAGAGCGTCGGTGCCAGCTCTGGATCTCCCGGTCGCCGGCCGAGAGTCTCCCACACCGGCTCGAAGCAGCGTGGATCGGGCTTCTGGGCGGGCTGCTCGTTCGCGGTGAACAGGCCTTCGAACCATCGGGCCTCGATCCGCGCCTGCTCCAGCCGCAGGGCGAGGTTTTTGCGACCTCGGCTCGTGACCATCCACAGTCGATGCCCTCGGGCTCGTAGCTCCATCAGTGTTCGCGGCACATCCGGGATCGGTCCGTAGGGGTATTCGTCCATGACCCGAGCCCACGTCTCCACGAAGACTTCCGGGTCCCGTCCCGGATATTGACGCCGCAGCGTCGTGGGCAGGTCCTTGTCGTAGGCAACGAGCTCATCCGTGGGCAGCACGGGCCACCCCAACTCGCGAGCAACCCGCTGATGGGTTTGGCTGTAGCCGTTGAAGCTGTCGAGCAAGGTATCGTCGAGATCGAATATCAACTCGAAAGTAGGCGGACTCACGTTGGGCTCAGCGAGGCTCGGCAGGGGCCAAGCGATGGGTCGATCAGTTGCGACCGGATTGACGACGCGCCAACCCGAAAGACTTGATCAGGTTGTACACGTGCGCTCGCGCCAAGTCGAGACGCCGCGCCGTCTCGGTGATGTTCCAGTCTGTCTCCTTCAGAGCACGCTGCAGCAGTTCCTTTTGGAAACGACGCGTTTCCTCGTGGAAGCTCCGGCTCGGGTCTTCCGACTCTTCCGAGTCGGAATCGGGAAACAGCATGCGAGCATCGAGCTGGGCCGCGTTCTTCATGGCAGCGCGAATCACCCCGGCCTCGATCACGTGTTCCAACTCACGGACGTTGCCTGGCCACTCGCGGGCCTTCAATGCGGCGAGCCCACCGGGGGAAAGCTCCAACGACGTCAAGCCGTGCTCGTTGCACACTCGTTCGCAGAAGTACTCGGCCAGCGGCAGAATGTCTTCCCAGCGGTTCCTCAGGCTGGGCATGCGCAGCGAGATCACCTGCAGGCGGTAGAACAGATCTTCTCGAAAGCGCTTCTCGATGATCAGCTGTTGCAAGTCCGAGTTCGTCGCCGCGATGATGCGCACGTCCGCGAGCAGTGCTCGGGAGGAGCCGAGCGGGTAGTACTCCTTGGTTTGCAGCAATTGGAGCAGCTTGGCCTGTGCCTTGACGGTGAGCTCGGATATCTCGTCCAGGAAGAGCGTGCCGCCTTTGGCCGCCGTCACCTTGCCCTCGATGGTGCGAGCAGCCGTCGAGTGGGCCCCCGCAACCGCGCCGAACAGCTCGTTTTCGAGCAACTCTTCCGGGATCGCCGCACAGTTGAGGGAAACGAAGGGCATCTTCGCACGACGGCTGTTGTCGTGAATGACGCGCGCCAGCTGCGTCTTGCCAGTACCGGTGTCTCCGGTGAGCAGCACGCTCGCCTCGAGTCGGGCGGCGAGCTCTGCCTCCGAAAGCACCTCGGCAAGTGCCGGAGAGTAGCCGACGACCCCCGTGAGGTTCATGCGTTCCCGCAGTTGTGCCAGCGGATCGGCGATGACTTGGCGCTGGAAGACTCGCCGAGCGAGCCCCACCAAGTAGCGTGCAAAGGTCTTGGCCAGCTGCTGCTCGGCATCCGTGAACGGTCCGTCTCCACGGCGCCCTTGCAGGTACAGCACCCCCACGGGCGGGTCGCTGCCAATCGGTACGCAGAGCACCGCTTCGATCTGTGAGCGCTTGACGCTCTGTCGGTCGCGAAAGCGCGGATCCAACAACGCCGAGGGCACGCACAGCACCTCGCCCCGGGCAATCGCGTGGGCAATGATGCCGCGGGAGATGTTCGCCCGGATCTCCTCCACCTCTTCCTCAGACCAACCTGCCGCTGTCCACCAGTCTTTCTCGCCCCCCGAGTCCGACGCGTTCAGCTCCAGATAGCCCCGGTCCACGCCGACGATCTGCACGACGAGCTTGAGCGCTTGTTCGATGAACTGCTCAGGCAGCGTGGCCTCGTCGAGGTTCAACAACCCGAGGTACAGATCACGCTCCAACCTCAGCCGCTGGACTTCATCCTTCAGCCCGTCGTCGCTCATGTCGTGCGCCACCCCAGATTGCTCAATCGAAGCCTCGATCCGTCCTTCGTTTTCTCGGGAGTCTGACGAGGTTCATTCGACTGGAAGCCGGACGCGACTCTCGACAACAACTCGCAACTCAGAAGTCGTACGGGATTTCGGGCTGAGGGTCAATCGGCGGCAGCCCGTGACTCCCTTTCGTCGGCCTCAGCGGCAGTCCCGCCTCAGTCCTTCGAATCCTCGGAAGTCTCCACTGAATTTCCTGCCGAATCTTCCGACCGCGGGTTGGCGGGACCGTCATCGCCCGGCACGCCGGGCTCCTCGGCGTCTGCGGCGCTACCGTTTGCGCCGTTCGTCTCGCCCGTCGAGGGGTCTCGCTGAGGGGGTGACTCGGCGGACTTGCCCGTCTCCCCCTCGACAACCGCCTCGCCCTCGACAACTGCCTCCCCCTCGACGCCCGTCTCGCCCTCGTCGTTTGCTTGCTCCGGAGCGGAGCCGTCGCCAACTTTCTCGGCCTCAGCAGCCCGCGCTTCAACGGGCTGGTCCCTCTCGGCGTCATCTTGCAGCGGGCCCTTCGCCCGCTTGCGGTGCTTGCCTCGTCGCGCGTTCTTGGCACCAGCACGCCTCTTGTTGACTGCAACTTTCTTCTCGTCAGCCTTGCGGCATGGCGCCGAAAAGTCGTGCTTTTCGAGATAGAAGGTGACCGAACCGATCGAACCATCACCGGCGACCCGAACGGGCACGCGATGTTCGTCATCGGTGAGCCACACCGAAAACTTGCGCGGCGTGTACTCTTGTCCGGGGTCGAGATCCACACGGTGGGCCACACCCTTGAAGTGAACGGTTTCGACCTTCTTCCCACCCATCTCGATGGTCGTCGGTCCTACGAACTGGACGTCTGCGCGCCACAACCGTCGCCCCAAGATCACGTAGAAGTAGCTCTTCTCGCCCGGCTCGGCATCCCAACCGCGAATGGCAAACAGGCCTGTCTGCGTATCGTAAACGGGCTCACCTTCCGGTAGCGGCTTGCGCCCGCGTATCAGATCACCGGCGGACTTCTCGTAGCGAAAGCGGTACAGCCCTTCGCGCGCCCATATCTTGTAGTCCCGCCAGTGTTCGCCGTCTTCGATGTGCGTTTCCGAGCGCATGGGGATGGCCGTCTTGCCATCCATGGAGCTGATCGCGACGCCATGAGTCTTGTTGAAGAAGGCGAGCACCCCCGCGGTCGCCATCTTGGCTTCGACGCCCCACTTGGCGTCTGCCTTCGGATCACAGGCTTCCGAAATCCGCACTCGCAACTTGCCAACATCCAGACCCAGCACCTCGGCACGAGCGTGAAACTGCTCCCCCGGGAACAGCACGCGTCGGCCATCTTCGGGCACGCTGAGCCCATGCACCTGGGTCACGGGCTTGGGAGGTGGACCTGCGAGCCCCCCTCCGCACCCAACGACGGACAGCAGCAGAGCTGCAACAATCAATGCCCTCATCCTGAACCCCGCAAAGGTAGTGCTGGCCACCGCGTCGTGCAATGCGAGCTCTTTCGGCGCGGCACGCAAGAAGCGCCGAGCTCGAGGCGTACGCGGTACGCAAACTGCCGAAGTCATTGCCCTCAGCTGGCTGGCGGTCAACCCCGCGACGCCTGTCATCCACGACCCGAAGCGACCGCCCATGATGCTCAATACGCTCGGAGACCTCGGAGGATCCCAGGCAACGCCAAGCCCGCGAGCCGAACCTACGACTCCCGCGGCACAAAACGGCCAGCAACGGAATATCGAGGCAGCCGCGACTTCAGGATTTCACTTCGAACAGACCTGCGGCCCCCATGCCACCGCCAATGCACATGCTGACGACACCCAGACGCGCTCCGCGCCGCTTCATCTCGTGCAGTAGCGTCGCCGTCAGCTTCGCGCCGGTGCAGCCGAGGGGGTGCCCGAGGGCGATCGCGCCTCCGTTGACGTTGAGTTTGTCGTCGTCGATTCCGAGTTCGCGCTGGCAGTACACCGCCTGAGCGGCGAATGCCTCGTTGATCTCGAATAGATCGATGTCGCTCACCTGTAACCCGCATTGCTTCAGCAGCTTGCGAATCGCTGGTACCGGACCGATGCCCATGATGTCCGGGTCGACACCCACGACGGCAAAGCCGCGCAGAACTCCCAGCGGGGTCACGGACAACTCATCGGCCTTCTGCGCCGACAACAAGACCGCTGCTGCAGCCCCATCGTTGAGCGGTGAGCTATTGCCCGCCGTCACCGTGCCCTTGTTGCGAAACACCGGGCGGAGGCGCGCCAAGCCTTCGAGGCTGGTCCCCGGTCGCGGACATTCGTCGGTGTCGAAGTCGGCGAAGTCGACGCCACCATCGTGGAACTGCCGCGCCTTGACCGTCACAATCTCGTCCGCGAACCTGCCGCCAGCAATCGCCGCTAGCGCGCGTTCGTGCGAGCGAACGGCAAATGCATCCTGCTGTTCACGCGTCACCTCGAAACGCTCCGCCACACGTTCGGCAGTGTGGCCCATCGAAATGTATGCTTCTGGAAACCCGTCGACGAGCGTGGGATCGACGCTGACCTTGTTGCCCCCCATCGGCACCGACGACATCGACTCCACGCCCCCGGCAACGGCAACATCGAGCAATCCTGCTTGAATGCTCGTCGCTGCGTGGGCAATCGTCTGCAGACCACTCGAACAGAAACGATTGATCGTCTCGGCAGGAACGGAGTTCGGAAACTTCGCAACGAAGACGGCATTGCGCGCGATGTTCCAGCCTTGTTCGGCCTCGGGCATCGCACAGCCGAGCTTCACGTCGTCGATCTGCTCCGGCCTGAGGCCGGGTACTCGTTCGACGGCAGCCACCATGGCCGTCGCGGCGAGTTCCTCCGGCCGAGTGTGCCGCAAGCTACCCTTGATGGCGCGCCCAACCGCAGTTCGAACCGCACTCGCTACAATCACATTCAACGGAAAAGTCATCGTGCTGTTCTCCTCTTCAGTTCCGCAAAGGCTTGCCAGTTTCCAGCATGTGTTTGATGCGCTCGTGCGTCTTGGGTTCACCGCACAGCTGCAAGAAGGCTTCGCGCTCCAAGTCGAGGAAGTGCTGCTCAGTCAGCTCTTGCCCGGCCGCGACGACACCGCCACACAAGACGTGCGCCACCTTGTTTGCGACGAGCGCGTCGTGGGGTGATGCCCAACGCCCCTCCACCATCGACCACGTCTTGACGGCGATGGTCTTTGCGGCGTCATAGCCGGCAGCCTTGAGGCGCAAGGGCCTGGGAGGCCGATAGCCTGCGCGAGCCAACCCCAAGGCACGTTGTTTGGCCTCGAACAGCAAGAAATCGCGATTGAGCGAGATGCCGTCGGTCGCCCGCAAGTAGCGCAAGCGTTTCGCCTCTTCGGCACTCGTCGACGCCTTGGCCATCGCGATGTTGAGCGAGGCCTGCCCAACGTACGGCAGTAGATCGACGCCATCGATGTCCGCAACGTGAGCCGTGTAGCGCTCGACCATGCGCAAACAGCCAGAGCCAGCGGGGATCAACCCGACCCCGACTTCGACCAAGCCCATGTACGTTTCGGCGTGAGCCTGAGACGCATCGCTGGCCATCGCGAGTTCGGCGCCACCGCCCAGTGTGTACTGGCTGGGTGCGCTGACCACCGGGACACGAGCATAGCGCAAGCGCTGGAACGCATTCTGCAACCCCGCGATGATCCCGTCGATTCGGTCCCACTTCTTTTCCAACGCGGCTCCGACGATCATCATCAAGTTGGCACCAGCACTGAAGTGCTCGGCGTCGTTGGCGACGACGATGGCTTCGAAGCGCTCTTCAGCGATGACGACGGCGCGGTCGATCATCGCAATCACGTCCGCATCGAGCGTGTTCATCTTGGTGTGCAACTCGAGGCACAAAACGCCGTCGCCGATGTCGACCAGACTCGCACCGGCATTTTGCTCCACGACGTTGGCGCCCTGCTCCTTGAAGGCGGCCACTCGAAGCTCTTTCGGATGTCGCGGCAGGGGTTTTCGAGCTCGACCGAGTTGGTCGTAGAACGTGCGCGACGAGAAGTTGCCAGCGTAGAAACTCGACTGCCCGGCATCGAGCATCGCCGTCACCCAGGCCGGAACGGTCAAGCCGTCTGCCTGCATGCGCTTCGTGGCTTCGGCGACGCCCAGAGCGTCCCAAATCTCGAAGGGGCCGAGCTCCCAGTTGAAGCCCCAACGCATGGCGCGATCGACGTTGACGACGTCGTCGGCGATCTCGCCCATCAGTGACGCCGAATAGAGCAGTGTCTTGGACACGATGCTCCAGGCGAACTTCGCGGCGGCATCATCACCCGCCACGAGTTTCGCGATGCGTTGAGCTGGTGGCCCCTTGGCCGCAGCCAGCGACGGGTACTCGACGGCCTTGCGCGCCCGGTAGTCTCTGTCGTGCAAATCCAGAACCTGGATGTCTTTGCCGACCTTCTTGTAGAAGCCGGCTCCCGCCTTGCGACCGACGGCCCCCGCCTTGGCCATCTGCAGCACGAACTCCGGCATCTGGAACACGTCGCGCTCAGGGTCGTCGGCGAGCGAATCGTAGCAGTTCTTGCCGACGTGGATCAGCGTGTCGATGCCGACGATGTCGGCCGTTTGGAACACGGCGCTCTTGGGTCGCCCCATTGGCTTGCCGCAAATGGCGTCGACCTCCTCGATGCTGAGCTTCTGCTCCAACATCGCGTGCATCGTCAGCATCATGGAGTAGACACCGATGCGGTTGGCGACGAAGTTGGTAGTGTCTTTGCCGTAGACGATGCCTTTGCCCAACCACTCGCCGAAAGCGACCATGCGCTCGACGACGGCGGGGTCGGTCTCGGGTGCAGGCACGACTTCGAGCAGGCGCATGTAGCGGACCGGGTTGAAGAAGTGCAGCACCAAGAAACGGGCGCGCAGCGCTTCGGGCAGGGCCTCGCTCATGGCGGCGATGCTCAGGCCGGAGGTGTTGGAAGCGAGCACGGCTCGCTCGCTCAAGTGCGGAGCAATGGTCGAAAACAGCTTGCGCTTGATGTCCAAGTTCTCGACCACGGCCTCGATCACGAGCTCGCACTCCCTCAGCCGGTCGAGATGGTCTTCGATGTTGCCTGGGGTCACCAGGCGCGCCGCGTCTGGATCGAAGAACGCCGCTGGCTTTGCCTTCAGGGCCCGCTCCAAACCGCCCTTGGCAAACGCGTTGCGATCGACCTTCGCTCCATCGCCACTCTTGGGAACGATGTCGAGCAGGTGAACGCTCAATCCCGCGCCTGCCATGTGGGCCGCAATTGCGCTGCCCATGACGCCAGCGCCGATCACACCGACAGTCCGAATCGTATCAGCCATCTCGTCTCCTTTGCCCACCGTGCAGGGTCCCCATGCTTCGGGGAGCGTAGCACCGCCGAGCGTTGATCCAGTCTTTGGAGAAGTTCGCAGTGTCCTCCCCTGCCGACCGGTTCATCACTTATGCATGGGCACCTGTGCACACGGGCGCAAGTCTTTCGTCTCAGACAGCATTCGAGGTAACAGAAGATGGAAGTCGAGAAGACGAGTTCAACCGGGGCAGCTTCTCTGGCCCTCACCCGCCGGGGGCCAGAAAAACCGCCCGACAACGTTGCTCGCGCATTTGGGTGTGACAACACCTTACGTTGCGGTCGGAGATCGGGAGTCGATGACCGCAACCTTCCCGTGCGCCGCGGACCGGCGTGTGCGCCTCGTCGAAGCCGGGCCGCACCCTACTGACAGGATGCTGTCAGGAGGGGTCCCGTATCACGTTGGTCGCGGGTCAGGCCGCTCGGCGATGAACGTCGAGCCGCACTTCCGCGAAGGACGAACATGAAACCCACGAATCCCGATAAGCTGTTCCCCCTGTTCGTGACCGACAAGCTGGCGGCCACCAAACGCTTCTACGTCGAGCAAGCGGAGTTCTCCGTCACAGTCGACATGCCGCAGTACCTCCAGGTCCGCTCACCAGAGCCCGGCGGACCGGAGCTCTGCTTCATGAAGCCCGACGCGTTTCCCGACGGACGCCCTCGCCCTGCATTTGGCGGCAAAGGCGTTTTCGTCAGCATCCCGACGAAGAGCGCCGACGACAAGTTCGCCCGCATGAAAAGTCGCGGCGCGGAGCTGCTCGATACGCCCCGCGACAAACCGTGGGGCTGGCGGAGCTTTCAAGCCGTCGACCCAGCTGGAGTCATTCTCGACTTCTTTCACGTCGAAAAGGAAATGCCTCCGGCCACATGATGCGCTGAGCAAAGTCGAAAGGCGGCCGTCACGACCGCCGGGTGCGCCCTCGCT
>JBNKZR010000130.1:0-17295 GCA_050301735.1 Polyangiaceae bacterium
GGCCAGCGCCAGAAGTAGTTGACTCCGGCGGCGCTTCACCCGGCGTTTCCGGTGCGGACGGCGTCGCTGGGGCGGGGGGCGTCGTGGTTTCCGGGCCAGGTGAGTCGAGACCTGAAGCGTCAGCGCCGCCCTGGACTGCCCCCGTGCCCATCATGGTGTTAGCCCCGAGCTGCCCCGTCGAGGCTGTCGGCGCGCCAGTCGTCGAACTCGGACCAGTCGTCGAGGCTGAACCCGTCGACTCCGCCGCGCCCAGAGGGTCCATACCCGCATCCGTGGTGTCTTCGGAACAGCTCGAGCTGAGCAACACGCACAGCGCACCAGCGACGAAAGTCGTCCGTTTCCGGCACAGGCAATGGTGAAACACAAAGAGACTCGTGGACATGGTTGAAAGCGACATCGTTTCTTCCTGGCGGGCTATGGCGCGTCGTGGAGCGCGATCGTCGCACTAACTGAACGGCACTAGTCCCTCTTGTCCCATCGCCCTCGAGGATTCAAGGCCCTTCACGAACGGCGTTCGCCGCCGGACGCTAAGCTTCGGCTCGCTCGCAAAAAGAACACTCGCGGCGGCTGGTGGCTGTCCGTAGTTTCTCCCGACCATCTGCCACCTTGCCGATCAGCCAACGATTGGACAGAACGAGCGCCCGGGTCGCGCGCCTCAGTCAGCCGATGGACAGCCGTCTCATGGCCCGCAACGAAACCTCGGAATCGTGACGCGCTAGCCGGCCGCGAGACGCCCGCTGCGCGGCGCCAAGCGGGCGACGATCGCTTGCTTCAGCTGAGCAGGGTCCACGGGCTCGAACAGCATGTCGCCGCGGAACGTGCTTCCGAATGTGATCGTTTCGGGGTCGTCGCCGTCTGCGGTGAAGAAGATGAAGCGCCCAACCCAGCGCTGGTCGAGGGCCACTGCCCGCCGGTAGACCTCCATGCCGGAGACGTCCCCTGCCTTCGTGTTCGAGACGACCAGGTCGGGAGGTGCCTCGCCCGTGATGCGTCCCCACGCGTGTGCACCGGAAAGCGCAAACTCGAAAGCTAGTTCCTCGCACTGAAGCTGTTTGCGGTAGTTGGACAAACGCAACATATCCGTGTCCACCAGGAGCACCACCGACGGCGCCCCGAGCCGGACGCCACTCCGCCAAGCTCCCTCGGATTGCTCCGACGTCGAGCGCTCCCATTGGCCGGAACCCTTGAGCGTTGGTTCGCGGAACCCTCCACCATGCGCTCGTGGACTGCGACGCATCCAGTCCGCGATCTCTCTGACGAACGCCGTTTGGTTGCTCGTCTTGCGAATGTAGCCGTGGGCGCCAGATGCCGCTACCTTTTGCTGCAGCACCTCGACGGGTAGGCTCGAATGCAGCAGCACGGTCGTGGTGCTGTTGGGATGCGCGGTACCGAAGCAGCGAACCAAGGTATCGCCCCCCACCTCAGGCATGGCGACATCGACCAGTACCAAGTCCGGCTCCTCCTGGAGCATCACCGCCACCGTACCAACCGGCTGGTTCCGGGTTATCACTCGGTAGCCCGCTTCTTCCAGCGTCGTGCGGACGACCTGGAGGACGATATCGCTGTCATCGACCACCAGTACGGTGCCAATGTTGTGTGAGCCGAGACGCATAGGATCCTCAGTGTAGCTGAGGCGGATGCACTGGGGAGCAAATTTGTTACCTACTCAGATCAGGCGTATTGCCTTCACTGTCTCCGACAATATCCGTTTGTCGCACTTAGGTTTCCCTTGCGAAGTGTCGCTGATTGGAGCACTACAAAGCCGTCCTTGGGTTGAAGGGTTGAAGGGTTGGGATGAGCACGGAATCAGGCATACCGACATTGCCGTTCGAGCTGGACGGAACTTGGCTGGCCATCGAGGCGCGCTTCGTGCGCGAAGTCGTCGGAACCCTGCCGCAAATCGTCGTGCCCAATGCAACGCCACAACTGCCAGCCTTGTGCGCATGGCGTGGTCGCGCGATTCCAGTCTTGGACTTATCTCAGATTCTCGGAATCCCGTCTGAAGAAAGGCGCTCTAAACTACGCCTGCTGGTTATCGAAACTGGCAGCAGTGTCGTAGCGGTACCCGTGAGCCAGGCGCGCGCCGTGGAGGTGGTTCCCAAGGAGCGGCTGCGCCCTGCCCACGTGATTTCCAACCAGTACTGCCCTACCGAAATCCACCAGGGTAGCTTCGCGGCTGGTGTGGTCGACGTAGAGAGAATCGTCGACGACATGCTCGACCATTCGGAGACAGTCGGTGAGAACCCCGTCGCGGCAGCCCAATGAAACATCGAGGCAGCACGGGGCCGCACTCGACCCGGTCAGCTCCTATGTGATTTTCAGAACCACACCTTGCGACGTGGCCGTCGCATCCAAAGACATCGCGAGATTCGGCAATCTGGGCGATGCTTCCACGGACCGATTGGTCCGGCTTTCCGCCATCCTCGGAGTGAGCGCACGCAGCAACGAGGAGAATCGAGTGCTTCACCTGACTGCGTCGCCTACGCTGTGGCTCGTGGTTCCGCGCGAGATGGTCGTAGTGGGTGTTTCGGACGACGCTGTGCTTGCAGTTCCGGCAGTCTTTCGGCACCTCGGATACCAGGCATTGCTCATCGAAGACGACCAACCGCGCGCGCTGGTGGTCGATCTCGTTCAGTTGCAGCGGCGCGCTGAGCGATACCTGAGCCACGGCTCGCAGGACGCACCCGTTCAATTAGACAATTTTGCTGACTCGGTCTGAATACTGAGGAGATTCCACAATGAGATCCATCGTCGTTCGTTGCATCCTCACCTTCGCTGCTCTGGACTTGGTCTTCAACCCATTGGTCACGGCCGCGTATATCCAACTATTAGGCTTCAGAGACACGCAAACGCCGTTTCTGATCTTCGGCCTCATGTGGTTGGTGAAGGTGGGGTCATGTGCGTGGTTCTTCTCCTTCGCATTGCGAGGTGTAGATGGCGCGGAGGAGAGCACGGACACCGACCTATTGAAGCGCGCAGATTCACGTGTGCAGGAACTCCCGAAACGTTTCGGCTTGTTCTACGCGTGCACGTGGTCGTTTACATATGGTGTCGGCTTCTTGCTGGTACACAACCTGTATCCGGAGCTACGGCTCGATCCCCGAGCGTGGAGCGCGGTCGCGCTAGTCGTGTGCGCCGTGTGGTTCGGGGGTTTGGCATTCGCGTTCCCGATCGCGTCGATGCTGACCTCCTCGACGGCGGGGCAGTTTTCGGTCCGTGCGCGCGAGCTTGGAGTTTCGCTCGCCCGCTCACGCTCCTCACTGCAAATACGTATCGGGGTCATCGCTTTTGCGCTCGGTGTCGGCCCGACGATGTGGATGATGTCACTCGGCTACATGAAGCAGCTAACTGCCCACGGTGAGCAGTCGGCGGTGCATGCCCAGTGGGCGGCCGAAGTGGCCGCGAAGGACTGGCTTCGCACCGGAAAGCTCGCTGCGAACGACACCACCGATCCGACGAACGTCGTCGTGGAACGGCGCATCGTCGACAGTCCCCAGGCAGCAGAACTCACGGCTTGGTTGCCGGAGAGCGCACGCAACTGGCTGGCACAGCAATTCGAACGAGCGCCCTCTGGGGTGCTGCTGGACCAGGCTGCGCAGCGTGTCGTCGCCTATACCCGCGTCGACGACGCACGCCTCGCCGTGGTCAGTCTGGATACGGGGCAAACGACCCCGTCCTCCTTCATCCTCAGCGCGGCGCTATTCGCGCTCGTCGTTGGCCTATGGGCACCGCTGTGCGCCGTGACTTTGGGCCGCTCCGTGTCTGGACCGCTGGAGCGACTCACCGCGAGCGCGCGTGAAATCGTCGAGGAGGGCAAGCAGTCGGAGATGACGGTCTTGCCCGTTCCGAGGGCCGACGAGGTCGGTGTGCTGTCCGAGCGCTTCAACGATCTGATCGACATGATGCGAGACCTGAGCACTGCCGCGGACGCGATCGCCAGTGGCGATCTCCAAGTCCGGGTGGAGCGCAACGGCGAACTGCCCGATGCATTCCGACGCATGCTCGACAGCCTACGCACCATGGTCAGCCAAATCAGAGAGACCTCGGTGACGCTAGGCAGCGCGGCTACGGAGATATTTGCCGCCACTCAGGAACAAGAGGCCGCCGCGACGTCGCAGTCGAGCGCGATGGAAGAGATCAGCCGCACGATGGACTCGCTGTCCGAGTCCGCTGCCCACGTTTCGGACTCCGTCAAGGGAGTCCTGTCGAACGCGGAGCGCGCGCTGGACAACACGGACGATATGGTCGGTCGCATCGGCCAGCTGTCGGCCCACGCCGGCCGGATCACGGAAATCCTCGACGTGATTCGCGAGATCGCCGATCGCAGTGACTTGCTGGCGCTCAACGGTTCGTTGGAGGCCAGCCGAGCCGGTGAGGGAGGTCAGGGTTTTGCGTTGGTGGCGGCCGAGATGCGACGCCTCGCGGAGCGCGTCACGGCGTCGGTGGAGGACATCAAGCGCCTGGTCGCCGACATCCGAGACTCGGGCTCGAGCACGGTCATGGCCACTGAAGAGAGCAAACGCTTGGCTCAGGAGACGACGGAAGCGGCACGGCAGATCACCTTCGTCACGCAGCAACAGCGCAGTGGCACCGAGCAGGTATCCCAGAGTGTCAAGAACATCGCCGACGTCGTGACACAGGCCGTCAGCGCAACCTCTCAGACCCGAACTTCAGCGGAGGGCCTGAAGCTTCAAGCGGACCGACTTGCTGATCTGGTGAGGCGCTTCGAGGTGCGAGAAGCGAGGGCTGCGGAATGAGCTCCCCGCGTGAAGCGCTGCAAGGGCGTTTTCGCGCTAGTCTACTGAAGCGAGTCGACAATCTCGCCGAGATGTTCGAGCTGCTGGAACTGATGCCGGCAGAGCAAGACGCGACTCGTCAGGTGCTGGGAGAGCTCCATACCCTCAAAGGTGAGGCACGCATGCTCGGCTTGTCTGCGCTTGCGGAGCTGGCTCACCGACTCGAAGAAATCGTGGGCTCTGATGCAGGAGTCGAATTTGCTTTCCTGACCACCACGGTCGAATCGATGCGTGCATCGCTCTCGAGCGACGACCTCTCCGAAGGCGACGAACAGCTGGCTCGGGTGCTGGCGAGAGTGGACGCTGCTGAGCAAGGGCCGCAGCCGACACCGGAAGCCTCTGCGCCCGGCACCGTCTCAGGTCCAGTCGGTGACAATGACTCCCCTGAACGTTCGCGAGAGCAGGAACGTTGGGTTTCCGTCCAAGCCACGGCCGTAGACGACCTGTGTGAACGCGTGACCTCGTTGGCGGAGGGGCTGGGACGGTTGCAGCGCCAGGTGATGAGCAGTGCGCCGGGCGGTGGCCAAATGCGACAGGCAGCATTGACCGACGCCTTCGTGGAGTTCCGTAGCCTCTTGGAGGCTTGTGTGGACGTGACGTGGAGTCTGCGTTTGGTGACCATCGAGCCCATGCTCCAGCGGCTGGAACAACACGCGCGGCTGCTGGCACAACGGGCAAGCTTGGTCTTGAACGTCCAAGTCGAAGCTGGAGGTGTTCAGCTCGAGCGCGACGTCGTCGAGCTCGTCTGGGATAGCCTCGTTCACCTGGTGCGCAACGCAGTAGCCCATGCTTTCGAGGAGGGCAGCTCGCGGTCACACACCCTCTTCTTGCGCGCCGAGTCCGTCGGCCCTCACGTGATGATCTCCGTGAGAGACGACGGACAGGGCATCGACCCGCGCAGGTTGCGAGACGCCGCCGTGCGCCAGGCGTTGATGTCCGCGAACGAAGCGGCGGCACTGACGGATGAAGAATGCCTTCAATTGGTATTCCGACATGGCTTCTCCACCCATGAAGAAGTGGACGAGCTGTCCGGTCGTGGTGTGGGTTTGGATGTCGTCAAGGCTCGGATCGAGGGTTTGGGTGGGAGCGTGCGCGTCCACAGCAGACTGGGCCAGGGCACGGAAGTACTGCTGCTCGTCCCATACGCGATCACCAAGGAGCGCATCGTGGTCGTCGACTCTGGTGCCGGCCTGTATGGGATCCCCGTACGTGTCGTGCGTCGCGTACTCGGGATCGAAGACCTGTCCACGGCAGACTCCAGATCTGCGATCTTCGAAGGAGAGCGGATCCCCCTGCGCTCCTTGACGCGAACCGCGCGCCTACCGAGCGCCCCATCGGAGACGTCTGCGCTGGTGCTCGAACTGGGCGGGCGCCTATTTGCGTTGCGGGTGTTTTCCGTCATCGGTGAACGAGAACTGATCCGGCGCCCTGCCGAAGTCTTGCTCGCGCAGAAGACCGGAATCGGCGCCAGTTCAGTCCTCAATGACGGTCGCTTGGTGCTGTTGCTGGATCTATCTCGATTGGAGCGCGCGCTCGTGGGTCAACACGTCGAACAAGTGCCGAGCAGTCCGCGCCCGGTTCCGGCGCGGCGCGGCCGCGTCGTCGTTGCGGACGACTCTCCGGTAGTGACGGAGATGGTGTCAGAACTCCTCACCACAGCGGGGCTTTCGGTGGAGGTCGCCAGAGACGGAGCGGAGGCCCTGGCCGCAATCGAACGTGAAACGCCGCAATTGGTGATCACCGACTTGGAAATGCCAAACATGAATGGTTTGGAGTTGTTGGCGAATATCCGCTCGAAGTCGCAAAGTCTTCCAGTGGTGATGTTGACGACCCGCGGCTCGGTGGAAGATCGCAGACGAGCGTCGTCGGCCGGTGCCAACGCTTACGTCCTCAAGTCAGGCTTTCGCTCGGACGTACTACTCGACGTACTCCGCAGGTTTCTGAGTTTCTGAGTTTTCCGTCATGTCAATTCGAGCGCTCATCATCGACGATTCCACGATTTGCCGCATGCAGTTGCGCGACATCCTCGAGGACGGTGGCGACATCGAGGTCGTCGGAGAGGCGAGCAGCGGGGACGGCGTGCTCGAGCTGATCGACCGAACCAGGGCCAAGGTGCTGCTGGTCGATCTCGAGATGCCTGGCGTCGCCGGGCACGCGACCATCGAACGCGTGATGGCCAACCGACCATTGCCGATCCTCGTCGTCACGGGTTTGCCGGCTGGAGCACGACAGGCCGAAGTGTTCGAGTCCATCCGACGGGGAGCGTTGGAACTTGCCGCCAAGCCGACGCGTGGCGACAAGGCAGCGGAACGACATCTGCGCGAACAGGTCAAGCGCCTGTCGTCTGTACCGGTGGTGCGCCACGTTGCTGGTAACCTCGCCAGACCATCGGTGATACCTCGCCTCTCTCTGGAGCGTCTCAGCGACGTGGGAGATGGACCGCCCATCATCGGGGTGGGCGCTTCTGCAGGAGGCCCCATGGCCATGGCGACGATGCTGTCCGGACTGCCACTGCCGTGTCGCGCCGCCATCGTCGTCGTTCAACATCTGCCAGTGGGCTTCACCAAGGCGTTTGCTGAGTTTCTGCGTGGCCGTATCAAGGCGCCAGTCGTCGTTGCAGAACGAGAAACCCGCTTGAGTCCGGGCACGGTCTACGTCGCTCCGGACGACAGGCACCTGCAGTTGACGTCAGCTACGACCGTGGGTCCCACCCACAGTGAATCCGTCGAAGGTCACCGGCCTGCGGTAGACGTACTGTTCCACTCGCTGGCTCGCGTCGCTGGCGGTCGCGCGGCGGCTGTGCTGATGAGCGGCATGGGCTGCGATGGCGTTTCCGGCATGCTGGCGATGCGCAAGGCAGGTTGTCTCACTCTTGCCCAATCGCGAGACACCTGCGGTGTTTACGGCATGCCCGGCGCGGCTATGCAACGCAAAGCCGCTCAGGCTGAGCACACTCCCTTGGACATCGCGGCCCTACTGGGGAATTGGACACTCACGCGTCGCGGAGTCGAGGTCGTGCCGTGACCGCTGAGCACGACATCAGGGCGTGGCTCACACACAAGACGGGCATCGAGTTGGAACGCGGCGGTGTCGGTCGTGCACTGGACACCCTGGTCGCCCAGCGCTGTCGAGAACTCCACTGCTCGCCATCGGACTACCTGCGACGTCTGAACCAGGACGAGGCGGAGCTTCAGCTCGCCGCCAACGCCGTCACGGTGGTGTACACGTGGTTCTTCCGTGATGCCGGTCAAATGGCGGCACTCGAGTGTGTGCTGTCGGAGCTGGCTCGCGAGCGCGTGGCGCCGTTGCAAGTATGGGTGCCCGGCTGCGCCACCGGAGAAGACTGCTACTCGATCGCGATGCTGGCGCAAAGACTACGAGTCCAGGTTCAGATCCTGGGTTCGGACATCAATTCGATGGCACTGCGTCAAGCACGGTTGGCACGCTATCCAAAGGCAAGTCTGCGCGAAGTCCCTTCGCACATGCGGGCCCACTTTCACCGGGGTGCGGATGGGCGATTCCAGCTCGACCCAGCGTTGCAGCGCGACGTTCAATTCGTGCCGCATAACTTGGCCGCACCGCCACCACCGCCGCCGCAAGGCTCGACTTGGGACTTGATACTCTGCCGCAACGTGCTCATCTACTTCCTTCCCGAGTCCGCGTTGCGCGTGTTTCAGGGCATGACGGGTCGGCTGCGAGAAGGTGGAGTGATCATGCTCGGAGCCAGCGAGGTGGTCTACGATGTTCCAGAGAACCTCGCCCCCGTCTATCACCGCGGTCGCTTGGTGCTGCAGCGTCGAGCGCCCGGAGATGAGGCCCCTGTTCGCCGTGATACCGACGGCACCCAGTCCGGTGTGCTGATCGCAAACGCCAGCTCCAGAAAACCGGGCATGGCCACATCACTGCCGCACATGACCAAGGCGCCCGTGCCTGCCATCCCAAAGCACGCACAAGATCTACTGGCCGACGGGCACTCTCCAGAGCAACCCGAAGAGTCGTCAGCGCCCGTGTCGGAGAAACTGCGTCGAGGCCACGAGCATCTGGACCGCGGAGAACTTCCTCAGGCGCTCGACGAATATCAGCAAGCCGCACACCTGGCTCCAGTCCAGGCCGCACCCCAAATGTTCATGGGCGTGACTCGTTATCTGAGCGGAGAAGTCACCCAAGCCGCGCATGACCTGCGCGCCGCTCTGTTCTTGGATTCCGAGCTTTGGCAAGCGGCGTTCTACTTGGCGCTCAGCTACGAAAGCTTGGGCCTGGCGGCTGAAGCACTGCGCGAGTACGAACACGTGGTCGCGCTATGTGAGCGTCAGCTCGATCAGGAGTCCGACGGTCCCCCTCTCCTGGGGGCCTGGCGAGACGACATTTTGCAGTTGGCTCGGCGCAGGCTCGCCCGGGTGACGACCCCCCCGGGACCTTCGCAGTGGCCTGACGGCGATCACTCAGACGAGCGTGCCGCTCAGAACAGCGTAGGTCACCCGCCGCGGTTTCAGAAGAGCACGGCGTAGTAGTTGCTGGCGCCCTCGCCCGTAACCGGGTCGAAGGCACCCACGATGACCAACCAGCCGAACTTGCCGGCGTACGCGCCTGTCCCGACGGTGAAGAACGTGTAGTCGTAGAACTCGCCGGTCGTCAGGTTCCAATAGCCGTAGTCCGAACCGCTCAGCGTTCCGTCTTCCGTGGTGATGGTGTTGATCCCATCGTAGCGCACGACCTCCGGGTCATTGGTGTCCTCCATCACGTCCATGGTGAAGTCGAGTTGACCTGCCAACCCCCCTGTCAGCGGCCCAGTCGTACACAACGTGTCGCACGCGACCTGTTCGGTGGTGAGCTGTCCGAAGAGTCGTTTCTTGGTGCCCCAAAACGCCTGCGCTGGTGAAGCGCCAAGCACCATGATGAGTACGCCAATTACCAAGGCCGCGACAGATTTCCAGATTGTTTTCATTCCTCGTCTCCCTTTCTTTACCAACCTCAATCAGAAGTAATTGAGGCAAAACCCGCCATCCACCCTCATCACTTCACCAGTCATGTTTCGACACTCGGAACTGCACAAGTAAGCAATCGCCGCCGTGACGTCCTCGTGCTGGAGTGCGGTCTTGGTCATCGAGCGCTTGGCAACGTGAGTCGCGGTCTGACGCGACACCTCTTGCCCAATCACCCGTTGCGCCGCTGCCGTTTCCAACAGCGAGAAGTTGACACCGTTGCAGAGTACCCCCCGTTCAGCCAACTCCGCGGCCAGGTAGCGGAGCGTCGCGGCCAGGGCCGCCTTGGCGATCCCGACGGCGTGGTAGTTGGGTAAGACGAAATCCGCGCCAGCCGAAAGCAGCGTCACGATGCGGCCGGCCTCCGAGCGTTCCAACAACGGCGCGAAGTGTCGGCTCAAGGCCAGTAGTGAATAAGCCCCGCTCTCGAGCACGGCTGAGAAATCCGAGCGCCCGAGTTGAGATAGCGGACGCTGCAGTACTCCTTCTGGGACTGACACGAGTGTGTGCACCAGAAAGTCGACCCGTCCGAACAGCTCTGCCACACGCTCGGCCGCGGCTTGTATGGAAACGTCGTCGCCCGCGTCACATTCCACGCAATGACAACCCAGTTCGCGGGCGAGACTCGGGGCTCGAGACTCGGGCCGCGGCCGGTATGCGAGCACCACTTCTGCACCGCGCCGCAGGCAATCCACCGCGCAATGGAAGCCCACGCTATCCTTCGACGAAACGCCGGCGATGACCCCCTTTCTTCCAACCAAGGAAAGCCCGCTCACTGCGCCTCCTCGGGAAACCACACTGCCATCGAGCGCAACCCCTGGCGCTCGTATTCCGCGACGGCCCGCTGGATCTTGAATGCCGCTTCGGCCGCCGGCAGCCCTCCGATCCACATCGACATTCGGCTGATGGATTCGAGGATCTTTCCCTTGGGCACGTCGAGATGCATCAGTGTCTTGGCAAACATGGCCGCCGTATCCAGATGACCACCCGCGCACAGTACACACATCCCCAACAGGTAGTTCTCCTGCAGCGACAGCCAGCGTGTGTCCGCCTCCAAAGGGTGATAGCTGAGGATGGTTTGGCGCAGAGACTCACACTCCAAGCGGCGCAGAAAAGCGACGTGGCGTCGACCCATGCCCGGGCCAAAGATGCCGTCCACGTAGTGGACGGTGGCTGTCTCCCAGTCTTGTTTCATTTGGCTTGCCCCTTGGGCAGGATGGTCACTTCACTCAGCACCACGTGTGGAGGCTGCTTCAGAACCCACAGTATCGTTTCGGCAACGTCATCGGGCGACAGCCAGCGCGGGATGGCTTGCTTCAACTTCGTGCCGACGCGTTCGAAACCGGACACCTTGTCGTAGATGGGCGTGTCGACCAAACCGGGCACCACACTCGACACGGCAATGCCGCGGGGCTGAAGCTCGACGCGTAGAGCATCCATGAGTCCTGCGATGCTGGCTTTGGTGACTCCATAGGACGCAAATCGAGGGTCGGGCATGTTCTTGGCGGTGACGGAAGAAAGCTGAACGATGTGTCCGCCATCCGTCATGACTCCAGCTGCGGCCTTGGCCAGCTCGACACAGGCAAACACGTTTATCTCGAACAGTCGCACCAACGCGCTGCCATCGAGCTGTGCTGGGCTCTCGAAGACGCACTCCGCGGCATTGTTGATCAACACGTGGGGCCCATGAGGCAGCGCCGCGATTCGTTCGGTGAGCGCTTGGCGGGCTGCAGGCTCGGCGAGGTCGAAGACCAACGGCTCGAAGCGTGGACCGAGCTCTCGGCTCAGCGCACTGAGTTTGTCCGAGTTGCGCCCCACTCCCAACACGCGTGCGCCCGCTTCATGCAGCCGGTACAACGTGGCGAGCCCAATGCCGGAGGTGACTCCGGTCAGTAGCACGGTTCTGTCTTCGAAGATGAGGGTCATGTTTCGAACAACACAGCAACGGTTTGCCAACCCAGCCCAACGGCGACCGACAGCAGCCGTTGGCCCGGCCTGATCGTGCCTGCGTCCATGAAGTGGCGCATCGAGCACGGGATGGAGGCGGTGGTGACGTTTCCTATTTGCGGCAAGTTGGTTAGAACCTTGGATGCGTCCAGGCTCAAGTATTCCCGCAGCTGGCTCTGCACACCGGCCGTGCCAGAATGCGGCACGAAGTAATCGATGTCGGCCAAACTCAAACGGTTGCGGTCGAGCAGTGCCATAGCGGCATCTGCCATGCTCTTGCCCGCGAGCGGGTTCAGTTCGCGCTGACGAATGTGTGGGAGCAAATACCCGTCGCCATCGATCTCCATGATGTCGTTGCGCGTGCCGTCGGTGCGCAACTCGTAGTCGATCATGGTCACGCCTGGGCCCGGGGCACGCTCTACGACCGCCGCCGCTGCGGCGTCTCCGAACACCACCGTCGCTCGGGACCCGGGTCGCATGCGTTGGGACGAGCGGTCCGATGCGACGACCAGCCCACGCGTGAAGCGCGGGTTCTGCAAGTAGCCCCAAGCGCTGGTCAATCCGAGCACGAAACCACAGCAGGCGCCGCACAGGTCGTAGGCAAAAGCGCGAGATGCGCCCAACCGGGCCTGGATACGAGGCGCGACGTCGGGCACGTAGCGGCGTTCGCTCCAGTTTGCCAAAAGCACGAAGTCCAAAGAGCTGGCCTCGACGTTGGCTTCGGCGAGCGCTTGCTCGGCGGCAGCGACGGCCATCGTCACCGAGGTCTCCCCGTCGCCGGCGATGCCCCTCTGAAAGATCCCCAACGCGTCCAACTCAGTCGGAGTCTTGGGATCGGTCAGAGGCGGCAGTTCGGTGTTGTTCAGCATCTGCTTCGGCAGATACGTCCCGAGTCCCGTCAAGCGGATTGGCTGCATGGATGACCTCCGTTCGTGGAAACGGCTGCCGCGCGTGAGGCGACGATGGGCACCTTCTGCGCCTCATCGCGCAGTGCGGCGATGAACTCCGTTTCATCAGTCGTGAGCTCTGCGGCAGTTGGGGCAGGACTGTCCGATGGGGCGGTGCACGCCTCACGCCAAGGGAAGTCGACAGCCGCCTCGACCAGCTCGGCTCGTTCGAGCTGCCAACCCTCTGCCTCTCTCACCAATACGCCTCGTTCGGTCGCAATACTGCGAACCGAGTCTCCGCGGCTGGTGATGTACTCGACGCGATCGACCAGGCGTGCTGCCGGCGCCAGCACCACGACCTCACGTGCCCCAGCCGTGATGTCGCATGCACCACCAGAGCCGACGAGCAAGCGCCCGCCAATGCGCGTGCTGTTCAGATTGCCCTCTCGATCGACCTCCGCGCAGCCGACGACGCCGATGCAGCGGTTGTTGGTCCCGCATACGAGCGTGCCGAGAACGCTCTCCACGTCCGTCAACCTGCCGGACAGTGCAATGTTGCGCTGACTCAACAGGTAGCTATCTCCCAGCCCCTGCTCCGCTCCTCCGAAGTCGCAGAAGCCAGTCTCGACCATGAGCTCGACGTCCATTTGTTCCGCGTTCAACAGGCGTTTGCAGAGGCGGGCCGCCGAGAAGGCCTGACCGATGCCCGCGAGCATGCAGCGATAACCATGCGCTTTGACCAGGCAGGCCAGACGCCGAGCGGCCAACACGATGATGGCTTCGCTTTCGGTCAGAGCGCCGAGCACGGCTTGCTGATTTCGAGCCGAGCTGTCGTCGCTCCGCTTCGCTCGCGTCTGTGTCACAGCGAGCGACCGCTCACCGCTGTGCGACGCACTCGACGACGGCAAGCCGTTCGCCATCGCCGCTGCCCCTCGTCGCGGCAGCCGTTCTCTGAGGCCAGCAAGACGTTCCTGCCCGACGTAGTCGCAGTAGCGGGACCACGGGTCTGGGGCGCGCACCACGTCTTCGACGAAACGCGCAAGCGCCTCCTCGTCGCGACACAGATCTCTCCACAGCAAGTAGTGACCGAAGTCGTCGCGATAGCTGAGCTCCGGCGTGCAGGCGTGTACGGGTTGCGGATGAGCACCGAAAGGAGCCTCGCAGATGGCAAGCACGCGGTACCGTGGAATGCGGATGAGGTCGGGGCGAGACGCGATCTCATCCGCGCTCAACATGCGGTCCACGGTGACGATGACCCCCAAGCGAGCCGCGAACGCCGAATGAAAGCCCTCCGAAGAGGGAGCACTGAACCACGCCTGTCCGTCGCGCTCACCCGCTGCCGCGTGCATGAAGGCGATGTCTGGACGTAGAGGAAACACATCCGCGCCGCGTACCGCGCCGATGAGTCGACAGCGCCCGCGCGCTTCCAGTTCTTCCCCTAGGGTCGTCCCGTACAACGAATCACACGCGACATAGCGGTGTCCCATGGCCCCGGCCCGTAGTGCTGCGACGTAGCTGAGCAACGACCAGTGCTCCAGCTCGACGCCTTCGTTCAGCAAACGTTGATACAGGGAATTGGGACGTGGCGTGGGATAGTTGTCCCCGTAGAAGCAACCGATGAGGCGGTTGGCCAAGCCGAGCAACCCAAACAGGTGGGCACTCGAATGGAAGCCGCTCGCACTCACGGTGAATTCCGGGCGTTGGTCGACGAATGCGTTGGCGACAGCCAATAGTGCGGCATTGGAGCGGCTTGGAGTGGACGCGAAGTGCAGGTGCATCCCAGCCTTGACGTACTTCGCAATCGCGCTCGTGAGTTGATCTGCATGCATTGCGACTTCAGCTCCTGTAGAGAGCGCCTCCACAGTTCATGCCGGCGCCAACGGCAACAGACAGGATGAGCTGCCCGGGCCCGATGACACCCGCGCGCCGTTGCTCGGCGAAACAACTCGGGATGCTGGCGCTTCCCGAAAAGCCGTGCTCGTCCCCGAACCAGAGGGTCTTTTGGCTCGGGATCTGCAAAGCGTCCGCGACGGAGTCCAGCAATCCGCCATGGGTTTGAATGGGTATGAACCAATCGACGTGCTCTGGCCCGAGGCCGTTGCGCTGCAACAGCAGTCGCCCGCACTCGATCAGCATCTCTTGCGTGGCCTCCGCCGCTCGGCTGCCGTGCATGATGATGGAGTCCGCGTTGTCTCCAATCCCCACCCAGCTCAACTTGTCCACGTCCGTGTAGCCACAGTAGTCGATCACGCCGTTTCCATCGGATCCTGAAGAACGACGAAACAGGAATGCTCCCGCCGCGTCTGCGGCGATGCCACAGAACGCGGTGCGGTTGCTGGCGGCAGTGGCGAAACGGCTTCCCTGTTCCACGGCCACGAGTAGCGCGGTCCGATAGTTGGGGTTCGACAACAGACCATCCACCACCTGCATGCCCCGCACGAATCCGGTGCAGTAACACGCCTTGATGTCTAGGCACAGCGCGCGCGTTCGTCGCAAGCGCTTGGCCAGCAGCGGGGAGAGGTCGGCGTAAGCTCGGTTCTCCGGATCGCTGGGATGCGCCATCGTCATCGTCGTACCGGATGCAACGACGATGACGTCCACATCATTCGGAGACTCCTCGCTCCGGGCAAACAAGTCGTCGACGGCAGCTTCAGCCAGAGTGCGGGTCGTCTCTTCTGGGGCACACCAGCGCCGCGTCTTGATACGACTGCTGTCGAACAGCTCCTGCCAACCCGACTTGGGGGAGAACTGACAGCGTCTGACGTACTCCTCATTGTCGACGAGCTGGGAGGGATAGGCGTATCCGGACGCCGCAACACGAGTGCCATGCGAGAGGTCGCGCCGTGCGTTGCATTCCAGCATCAGTTGTTCACCTTTCCGAGCATTAGTACGGCGTTCTGCCCTCCAATCCCGTAAGCAACGACGAGCCCAGCTTCCAGCTCCCGGGGTTCACCGCGCCCCACCTGGTGGTTGAAACCGCGCACGGCCGAGCGGGCATCGACTCCCGCCGTCGGGATCACGTAGTCGTTGGCCAACATCAACGTCGCGGCGGCGGCGTTCAACGCGCTCGAGGCGCCCAGCGTGTGCCCGTAGATCGGCTTGGTCGAAAGCAGGGGCACGCGCGTGACCCGCTGACGAAACACCCGGCGCATGTAGTTCAACTCGGATATGTCGCTGCCGCGCACCCCGTTACCGTGCCCCAAAACGAACCCGATCTGATCGGCGCTCATCTCGGCTTCGGTGAGGACGTCGTTGATGGCAGCCGCCGGCATGTCCCCGGTGAAGTCCACCTCCGTCGGATGCTCCCCGCCGTTCCTATGCCGGAAGCCCAGCACTTCGGCCAGCACCCTGGCCCCACGCTCGAGCGCATGGCGCCGCGTTTCCAACACCAGAGTCACTGCGCCCTCGCCAAACACGTTGCCGGCGTGTTGACTGAATGGGGCGATCGCACGCACGGGATCGTCCGCCTCGTCGCTGAGCAAGCCCGCATCCCCGTACATCTGAAATAGTTCCGGGACCAGCGCAGCATCGTGTCCCGTGGCGAAGGCGACCTCGGTGCGCCCGCACTGCAGTTCCCGGAAGGCATGACCGATGGCTACCCCGCCCGAAGCACAGCTGCAGTTGAAGGTGTAGCTAGGACCGATGAGTCCGAACATCGCCGCTGCCAAGCCAACCGCCTGGCCTGGCATACCGCGACCGATGTCCTTGCGCGTGAGTTTCCGAGAACGCGTCGCCTCGTCCGTCCAATAGGCGAAACTACCGCGCGAAGTCCCATCATACAGCCCGTACGGACGTTGCGTTCCACCAGCGATCTCGAGGCCGGCGTCGTCCGCCGCCTGGGCAACGGAGGCCAAGTAAAGCAGTTGTTCGCGATGGCAGTTTGCGTAGTGGCGCGGATCGACCTCACTCAAGTAGCGGCCTGGGTCGAAATCCAGGATACGTCCGACGGCACGACGTCCTCGTGGCGCAGACTCGTCGGCTTCCAGGCTCAGCTGGCTTTCACCTTCCGACAATTGTGACCACAGTGTTGCGGGTGTGTCACAGCCAGGCAGCATCACCCCGATGCCGGTGATCACCACTTGCTGCAACTCGATCATTCTGGGGGCACGGGGAACGATCTGAGAAGGAGCTACAGGCCGCGCACCGGAAGAACGTCCATCGAACTCGAGACAGGTAGGTGAACCTCTGCGCATTGACTAGTCAATCCTCATATGTACGAGACTCTGCTTCCGTCAGTACGGCCATTCCTCAAACCCGCTAAACCCGGATCTGCCACAGCCCACGCCATCATAACGCCGCCAGTACTTTGTTACTTCCACACTAGATGCATCGCTGAGTTTGCTCCTACGTGTTGCTCGGAGGAACACTGTATTTCAGGTCCCGGTCAACTGACCGCGTCCCGAGTTGAACCGCGATTAGCAACGACACAGCGTTGGTGGTTCACTCCCACGCCTAACGTTTAGAACCCCTCGACGCGCGGAACGGCAGACACAGCCCCATCAACGCCTTCGGCCCCACATACCGCTTTGGCACGACCAATTTGGATGCTCGTCGTACGACCTGGCCCTGGTGATTCCAAGCTCCCGGAATTCTACCTTGCCTTGCACGGGGTCCCTTTGGAACCAATGAACGCCAGGAGCGTTTGTGAGCGCCCTGGTCGCCCCCCGATCCGTCGCGGCAATT
>JBNKZR010000131.1:0-17280 GCA_050301735.1 Polyangiaceae bacterium
CTTGCGTGAACTGCTACTTCCAGGAAGACGTCGCCGTACGCAATGAGGCCTACCCCTCGACGGACTTCGACCCCAACACCGATCCGTTGTTGGACATGAACGTGCCTGACTTCCTGGCGAAGCTAGACGAGCTGGTGATCAGTCCGTTGGCGGACACGGCAGCGCTATTCGAGAACAACTCGAACGTCACCCGCATGTACACGACGCTCTCTCCCAACGAGATGACCGTCGATCCAGCGTTTAGCTTCAACGCAGAACTCGAAGACGTCAGCAATCAACACATCGCGACGCAAACGATGATGTGCGTCGCTGACGGACCGGGGTGGCTCATCGACCTGCCGCAGGGTATCTCGATCGAAGGCGACGGGACCGTGTGGCCCATCGACTTCGACAGCGGCATGCCCGCCAACCTGCGAGTGCTACAGCTCTCGACGAGTGGTGGCGGTGTTTCCATCGAGGACAACGCCGAAGAGATCGGCGGCCTGCTGATCGACCTTGGCGTGGGCGAAGCGAAGCCGGAGCTGATGGATCCCCCCGGTCCAGATCCGGAAGACCCCATGGATGTGGTCGAGGATCCGATGGACGTCGTCGACGACCCGATGATGGATCCGGCGGACGTGCTCGACCCCATGGAGGACCCCATGAATCCGTCGGATGCCCCGAGCAACATGCAAGACGACGAGGCTGACCCAGCGGAGGATCCTGCCGAGGGTGATGGTGAGCCCACGCCGGAAGACGAGCCCGCCCCGGAGGGCGAGGAACCGATGGACGACACCCCCGCCGAGGTTGCCCCAGAGGAAGAAAACGCCGACGAAATGTCCTCGGAGGACGGCGGCTGCGGTTGCGCGACCGTCGGCAATACCACCCCCGTCGATGGCAAGTGGGCTTGGTTGGGCCTCGTTGGCATGGCGCTGCTGCGCCGTCGCCGCCGCTGAGCACCACGACCGGACACGACAGACAGAATTCCCCACGACCCCCACACCGAACGCGTCCAGGCTCCCCGCCTGGGCGCGTTCGCCTTTTGTGCTGAAGCGTCGTCGTCAAGTCGACGTATCGTTCAGCGCGCGCAGGGACGCGACGAGCGCACGCTCCAAATCTTGCGGCGGTTCCGCATCCGCGCACAGCTCGCGGTAGCGGTAGCGTGGACCGATCACGCGCGTGGCGAACGCACCCTTGTCGGCAACACGGAGCAGCCAATCGTACACCGAAGGCGGGACGTCAAAGTACTCGTACACACGCGCCCCAGCAAACTCGAGCTCCAGACGCTGCTCCCCCGGATCGTAGCCCGCGGAGGTGACCACCTTCGACGACAACGCTGTTCGCACCATGCTGTTTGGCTAGCACCACCGCCCTGGCCCACGCAACTTAGCTGTGACAGCCATTCTCTGCCCCCAGCAGAGTCTGCCAAGACCGCTACCGGGCAGCGTTGCCCAAGCAGCCCTCAATCAGAACTCGATACGCTTCAACCCGGCCAGTGCTCGGTCCAACGGACTGACAGCGCACGGCGGCAATTGCGAGATGAAGCGGATCACCCGCTCTATCACGAGGTCATCGTCCAGAAGCCGCTTGTGTCCGAGTCCGTCGGTCTCGACGTACTCGAGCTGGTCGAAACGTGCCGCCAAGACGCGACTGTGGGTGACGGGGATCCTGCGGTCCCGCGCATCATGAACCAACAGACTCGGGGCTGCTCGACTCAACAGGCTATCGAGCGACGCTTCGCTCCGCGCAATACCTGCGACTTGCTCGACCTTCTGGGCGATCCGCTCGCGCAGAAGGTCGTCGAATTTCGCCACTTCCTGAAACTGATCCAGAGCAAAGTCGAAGGAAGGCATCGGTGCCATCAAGACGATGCCCTGCGGATGTACGCTTCGCGTGTCAGCCAGTGCAGCTGCCATGCCGCCGAGTGAGTGGCCGACGATCGCGTGCACCGAACCCAAACGGCGCGCCAGTTGTTCAATGCAACGAGTGAACTGGCCGACGTTGGCGACCCGCCCAGACGAAGCGCCGTGACCGGGTGCATCGAAGACGGCGACGGAGAAACCGCTGCAGAGTAGCCGCTGCTGGAGGCGACCGAACTGCACGCCACCCCCGGACCAGCCGTGACAGAGAATCACCAGCGGGCCCGTGCCCGAGACGAAAGCAGTGACGGTCGTGTCGTCCACGACGAGAGAGAGGGTTCGGGCCCCGCCACCCGACAATCGGGGTAGACGCCTCCAAGGCGTCAGGAAGCTGCGCGCCAGCAGCGCAGCGCTCGCGCCAGGAAATGTTCGGTAGAGCAATTGCTGCAAGCGGCCGGAGCTTAAACGACCGTTCGTGCTTTTTTCTGTGGAAATGGTTGTCGTACTCATGATGGGTTCTCCTGGGACTCAGGCGCGAGCCGAAGCAGCAAGCCGTTCGTACGCCGTCTGGGCTCGCTGAAGGCTGCGGCCGCTTCGTAGCAGCCGAGCGTCCAAGTGGTACTTCAGCGCAATGCCATGCATGTCGCTGGTGAACTGCTCGACGTCCAACTCGGACTGAAACTGGCCGCTTTCGATGCACAGCGATACGGCCTTGTGCAGCGCGCTGTAGAGCTGATGAAACCAGGCGACGATGGCGTCACGCACTGGCCCTTCACGGTCGTCCCACTCCATCGCGCCCGCGAGGAAGATGCACCCACCGTGGGAACCCGAAGACCGGATCCACGAGAGCCAATTGTCGAAGATCGCGCGCAAGCGCCTTTCTCCTCGGGGCAGCCCGAGCGCTGGCAAGAAGACCTTGGCGGCGAAATCTCGTGCGGCGGCGTCCAGAACGGCCAACTGTAGCCTCTCCTTCGACCTGAAGTGAGCAAACAGCCCGCTCTTGGATAGCCCCATGTCGCTGGCGAGTTCGCCAATCGTCAACCCTTCGAGACCCACACGACTCGCGAGCTCCAGGGCGCGCTGCACGATGCGTTGCCGGGTTGCTTCGCCTTTACTGAGAACGGTCGCTGCCTGAGTCACGCCGAACGGTATAGCACGACCGTTCGTTTCAAGAAGTGCACGATCGTTCTTTTTCTGACTTAGTCTGATTTGACTATGATATCGGTAGTTTGCAAATCCGTTTCGGGCGATGCGATGCGCCAGCTCGCCTCCGGGTGCCCGCTGCGTTGGCGGACCAGGAGCGGCGAACGACGGAACGCGCAGCCACCACCAGGAGCAGGCCTCCCGCTCACTCACAGAACTCGAACTCGGCGATGGTGGTCTCGATGTTGAAGTTCGAGGCGATCGTATGGCGCTCCGCGAAGAAGAGGTGCAGGGGGTAGACCTCCCCAATCTCCAGCCCCAACAGGTCGGCCTGTTCGTCCAAGTCCACCTCGTCCGACAGTTGCGTGTGCAAACCGCCCAGATCGATCGCAAGTCGGCGGTTGATGAAGACCCAGAGGTCGTCGTCACCACTGAAACGAAACGTCTCGCCGCCGACATAGCGAAAGGCGGTCGTGAGCTTGAGTGTGAAATGATAGTTGTGGAAGCGCCCCTGGTTGCCAAAACCCTGGTCATCAATCGGGAAGAAGCTGCTGCTCCTGTACGTGTACAGATCCGGGTCGGACTCCGACGGCTCGAGAGCGATCACGACGCCGTCCACGAGCTCGTTCACACCGGGCACGTAGCGGTACCATTCGTCGAAGCTAGCTGCCCCAGACGTGGTCGGCGTCGTGGGGTTGCCCTGATAGACGGGAAGGTCCTCTGGACCGAGCTCGAAGGCGACGATGCCCGTGTCCCGGCCGCCACCACCGCTGCGATTCCCGGGCCGCTCGAAGTCCGGGTGGGAATCGAGAAAGTCCAATACCTCCGCATTCAAGCGCGGAGGTACCGGCCGCTGCGCACTGCAGAACTGCCAAGTCCCGTCGATGCACGTCTCGATACCGACACCGCAAATCGAACGGCACTCCTGTGTCTCTCCCTCGACCCGACACTCCGGCAACAGCCCGAGCGACTCGCGCTCGAAGGCCTTCAGGTCCGTCTTCGCCCCACAGGCAGGCAGTAGCAGCGCGCACCCCAGGGCCGCGAGTCGCACCGCGTGACGCTGCGCAGGGTCATCCAGCAACAGGGAACCCCTCGCACTGCGCTCCCTTGGGGCGACGCTTGTCGAACTCCACGTCGCAGGTGAGGCGCCCCGAGATGGACTTGGCGAATTCGATCGTCAGCGGAGCCAGCTCTGCCCAGTCGCGAGGACCATCGATGCGAGCGCGGATCACCCCCTCCGGATCGATGATCCAAGTCTCCGGGAAGAGCCGCGTGCCGAACTTGTTGCGGACCTCTTCATCCTTGGCATCGACCAAGGTAATGAACGGCGCATCCTCACCCAGCACGGACCTCAGTGTTGCCTGCGCATCAGCCGCAGATTCGTCGGTCGTCACCGTCACCAGTTCGATGTTGGGATATTTCTTCAGGATCTTGGCCAGATCAGCAAGTGACGGCATCTCTTCCAAACAAGGACCGCAGGTCTTCGTCCAGAAGTTCAGTACGACGACCTTGCCGCGGTAGTCAGCCAGGCTGACCTTCCTCCCAGAAAGATCGCTCAACTCCAGCTCGGGAACGAGCCGATTGCGCCCGGCGTAGTCAGGAGCCAGGGAGCAAACGGGACCGCACAGACGTCGCTGCTCGCCCTCCCGCACCGCCGTGACGAAGGAGTACACACCGAGTGCGGCCGAGACGATGAAAACCAACTGGATGAATAGGGATGTGCCGCTCTTCATTGGAGAAACCTGGGGCGGTTCTACACCTCGCGGAAGCTGGGCGCGAGCGCTTCAGCTCCCCACCCGGGGGTTTTGGGTCTGCCTCGAGATGGGACGTTTCTGCCCCGTAGGACAGCGCACACAATCACCGGAATCACCCGCTCGGGTCCGCTTCGAGTGCGATGTGCTAATGGGCTGACGAGACTCCCGCCGGTCCTTTTTTCCACTTCTTGCGACCGAGCGTGACAGAAGCTCGCGGCACGTTTCGCCCCCCGACGACACCGATGACACATCTCAATGACGACGCCACTGGCGCAACGAGCCGAGCCGGGCTGCGCCCAAACGCCATCGATGCCGAGGCGTTGGAGCGGCGACTCTTGGGCAACCTCGCGAAGGCGAGTGCCGAGTTTGGACTGTTGGAGGAGGGTGACCGGGTCATGGTCGGGGTCAGCGGCGGCAAAGACTCGTTCACGCTGCTCCACTTGTTGCGCTTGATCCAGCGTCGCGCGCCGTTTCGCTTCTCGCTGATCGCCGTCAATCTGGACCAGAAGCAGCCCAACTTTCCGGCACACGTGCTGCCCGACTACTTCGAGCGAGAAGGCTACGACTATCGCATTATCGAGGAGGACACCTACTCCATCGTCAAAGAAAAAGTCCCCGCTGGCAAGACGTACTGCTCCCTCTGCTCGAGGCTGCGCCGGGGCATTCTGTACAACGTGGCTCAAGACCTCGGGGCCACGAAGATCGCCCTGGGGCATCACCGGGACGATGCCATCGAAACACTGTTGCTCAACCAGTTCTATTCGGGGCAGCTCAAGGCAATGCCACCCAAGTTGCTCTCGGATGACGGCCGCAACGTGGTCATTCGCCCTTTGTTGCTCTGCGCGGAGACAGACATCGCGGCTTACGCCGAAGCTCGTCAGTTCCCCATCATTCCGTGCGACCTATGTGGCTCGCAGGATAACCTCAAGCGCCAAGAGATCAAACGTTTGCTCAGCACGTTGGAACGCGACAATCCCAAGCTGCGCGCTAACCTTCTGGCAGCACTTCGAAATGTGCGCCCCACCCATCTGCTCGACCTTGGCCTGTTCCACACGAGGAACACGGCGAGCGAGGCCGACAGGCAGGAAGCCCCGATCCCCGCCGCACGACTGCTCCGGCGCTGACGACCCACGACGAGCCCGCGCGGCGTCGCGTGGTGCCAACTGATTCGGCCTTGGGAGTTCTGTGAAGCAACTGACCCAATCAGGCCATGCCGGGCGCGTTGCCAACGCTCTCGCGTAGTTCCGTTGTGAGTTGGGCGTGAAGATCGCTCCCAGATTCGGTCATCCGACCTCCCACTTGTAAGGCATTGGTAGGATGGTGCGTCACATCGTCCCCAATTGGGTTCAGACTAGGCCGGTGTCCCCTTCCCGAAAGCGCATCGATCCCGGCGCCAGCCCCTCCGTGAACGAACGGGTCGATGCGGGTCGCCTGGCGGACACCTCGCTCGCAGAGCTGCTCGCGCATGGGCGCAACACCGCTTTCAGCGGCGGCCTGTTCTTCCGCCCCGCGGCAGGCGAGCGGATGATCGTCAGCTTCGATCAGGGGTTCATCACGGGCGCCACCGGCCCCTGGGAAAACAGTGAACGTCTGCAACAGTCACTGGCTGACCTGCTGCCAACCGAGCAACTGCGACTTGCGGAGGGCCACGCTCAGCGTCAACAACTCTCGTTGTTTACCGCGGTCGAGCGCCTGTCCCTGCTCCCGCCCCCAACGCTTTCGTCGGCACGAGAAAGCTTGATCACCCAAGGCATCGAATCGCTGTGTCGTCTTCCCAAGCAAGCGCGCTATGCGTTCGTCGCGCAACAGACGCCACAGAGCTCTGGCAAGGCGGTGCGCATCGATGCGCTGAAGCTCGTGATAATCTGTGCCGGAAGTGAGCTGGGTAACGGGAAAGCCCGCGCCTACGTGGAGTCCCTCGCCGACCGGCCAGCGCAGATCGCCGATGGACACCTGCGCCCACTTCTCGACACCTTGTCCGGTCCACCCCGAGCAGTGGTCCACGCGCTCGGCCGCCCCTGCACGGTACACCAGCTCGTGAACGAGCCAGTAGCCCCAGAAGATCAGGTGAGGGCGACGCTCTATGGTCTGTGGCTGACCCACGAACTGGCCGTTGGTGATGCCCCTCCCTGGTCTGGTCCACCCAGAACGCACGCAGACAGCGCTGCTTCGGGCACTCGGCGCCTGGCACTATCCGATTCGGGTCGCCCCACCGCACAGCATTCCTCGAGGCCGCAATCCCGAGCTCCTGGTGACGAAAGGAACAGCACCTGGCCACCCAATCGAGTGACGCAACCTCCGACCAATCCGGCCAACACCGTCGAGGCCGTCGCACGCCAGAAAGCGATGGAGAAGCGCGTCGTGGAGGCCTGGATGGCTTCCGAATCGGACCCCGATCGCACCCAGCGCGCGGCTGACTTCGTTCGCAGAGCCGCCTCTATCTATCCGAAGAACGCGCGCATTCAGTTCTTCGCCGCACGTCTCGACGCCCAAACGAATCGTCTCGTCTCTGCCGTCAAGCGGTTCGAACAAGTCTTGGAACTCGACCCGAACAACGACGACGCCCGACGTGAAATGAACCAGCTGCGAAGCACGATGCTCCCACCAGCGAAGAAGGGTTTCTCGTTGAAAGACCTCTTCGGACGCGGAAAGAAGAGCTGACTCACCCCCCATCGGCAACGGGGAGGCGTCGTTTCCCTGACTTGCGCAAGGTTGCGTCCGGCGGCAATCCTGGGCTCGGCAACCGCGGATGTTGCTCCCCCTTCACCCCATAACCCAGGGCAGCAAATGCTTTGCGGTAGTCAGCAAATCGCCCACCCCGCAGAACGGCTTCGTAGGCGGCACGCCCTTCTTCGGCATCCCCTTGCGCCAGCACGTACTCCACCCACGCCCACTTGGCACTCGTCGAACGCACGTCGGCCCGCCCTTTGAGCCCGCGCCGCAGCCTGTCCAAGCGAGCGGCAACGACGTCGATACCCGCAAAGGGTCTGGCATCGAGCGGCGTCTTTCGCTTGGCGCAAAACGGAGCGATGCCCAGCGCGACGGGTACCGTCTTGGATAGCTCTGATACGAACCCCACGCCCTCATCGATGTCCGCGTCCGTCTCGCCGGGTAGCCCGAGCATGAGATAGAGCTTCAGTCGCTCCATCCCGACTGCTCGTGCGTGCTGCGCCGCGGTGCGGAAATGCTCCTCCCGCCCGCGGCGTTCGATTTGTTCTCGCATCGCTTGGCTGATGCCGTCCAACGCCGTGGTCAACGTTCGGTAGCCAGCCTTCTTCAGGGCCATCACGAAGGGTTCCTTCAAACGATCGGGTCGCAGACTCGAAAGCCCCACACCACGACCCGAGCCGGCAAGTTCGTCGACAATCTGGACGATTCTCGGGTGGTCGCTGACGGCTGCTCCCACCAGCCCTACTTTCTTGGCCGTTTCGGGGACGAGGGAGAGGACCGTCTCCTGGGGCACGACGCGCATACCGCCGTTCGTCGAGCGGCGCATCACGCAGTACTGGCAACCTCGACTGCAGCCACGTTCAGCCTCGACCAAGAACATGTTGGCGAGCTCCGTGTGGGGCGTGACGATCGCACTGTGCGCCGGCAAGAGAGCATCGTCACACTTGGCGACTGGTGGCAGATGCGCGCCGTGAAGGGACGGCACGAAGATGTGCGGATGAGCCGCTAGTTGTTTCAATGCCTGAAGACGGTCGGAAGCACCGAAGACTACCTCCAGCGCCCACTCCACGATGCCTTCAGCTTCCCCGATCACGACAGCGTCCACGAACGGCGCCAACGGCAGTGGGTTGGAGAAGGTGAGCGGTCCCCCGGCGAGCACGAACGGATGACGCTCGTCACGCTCCTCGGCAAGAGGCGGAATGCCCGACGCGCTCAACACCCGGATCACACCGGCGAGCTCCAACTCGTAGGCCACGCTGAAGGCGACCACGCCGAAGTCCCGCAGTGGGCGCAATCCCTCGTAGCTGACGGGGGTCTCCATTTCGCCGCCCGCCTTGTCGGCCCCATCAGGAAGAAAGACTCGCTCACAGCACACGCCCGTCAACGACTGGATGCGACGGTATATCTGCTGATAACCCAGAGAACTCATCCCAACCGAATACGGCGAAGGGTAGGCGAGAGCGACCCGAGTCGGCGCGTCTTTGTCAATGCGGCCAACCTCGTCGCCCAGTCGCTGGGCAATGGTACGGCGGGTGGTTTGGCTGATCATGAAGAGACGGGCGTTCGTTGAGCAGAGTCGGGCGCTGACGGGGAACGCCGGGAGAACAGCGGCACTTGAGCACGGGTGTTCGGCTGGGGCTACGATAACGCCAAAAGGAGCTCCGGCCAGTAGTTCGAGCTTCACTACCGGGCAAGCCGTTCGTGCTATGGGGTGCCGATGGCCCAACAGAAGACCCCGCCCGTCCAGCGTCGCCGTAGGCGACCCGCGGGTCACCCGAAAGACGTGAGCTTCACGGCGGAACCGCCCGCTGAACGCGGACAACGGCGCGCGTTGAGTCACGTCGGGGGCAAGGTCGGCTTCGTGGGGCCGGAACGGGAACTCGAGCCGGTTCTGGCACGCGCACTCGCCGTCAATAGCGACGAGAGCGTGGTGCGCGCTCACGTGCACGGTTTTCACAGCTACCCGGCGCGGTTACACCCGCTGACCGCGCGCGCGCTCGTCGAGGAGCTGAGCGAGCCCGAGCAGCTGGTACTCGATCCGTTCTGCGGCAGCGGAACCGTTCTTGTCGAGAGCGCACTGGCAGGTCGCCAGAGCCTTGGTGTGGACGCCAACCCGCTGAGTGTCTTCCTGAGCAGAGTCAAATGCACGCGCACCAGCAAAGCCGCACGCGCCAGCATCCGCAAACAAGCGGAGCTTGCCATGGCCGATGCCGACGAACGACGCCGAATCAAAGCCCCTCCTCACAAGCGGTACTCGGAGTACGACCGCCGCTGGTTCGACACTCACGTACTGCTCGAGCTCGATAGCCTTCGACACGCTCTATCGAAGATCCAAGACGAACGGGTACGCGTTCCGTTACTGCTCGTCTTCTCCTCCGTGCTGACCAAGGTGAGTCTGAAGGCGGGCGACAGCTCCTCGCGGCAGGTCCAGAAACGGATCGCGTCTGGCTACGTGATACGGCACTTCGGTGAGCGCACCGTCGAGTTGCTTCAAAGACTCGAAGACTACGCGGAGCTGATTGGCAGGCACCCGCCCGCCACCCGAGTCGTGGAGGGGGACGCGCGACAGCTCAAGGCCGTGGGCTCGGAAAGCGTCGACTTGATTGTCACTTCGCCACCCTACCCAGGCGTGTTCGACTACCTCGAACACCACGAGCTCCGCTTGAAGTGGCTCGGCCTCAAAGCGGACCGCTTCTCGCGCAACGAAATCGGCGCCCGTCGACAAATGGACCGTCTGGGAAACGACGCCATCGAGCGTTGGCGAACGGACTTCGGGAAAGTGCTCCGTTCGTTGCGTCGAGTGCTGAAACCGGGCGCCAAGGCCTGTTTGGTATTGGCTGACTCGGTGGTCGCGCAGCGTCCAGTTTGGGCCAACGAGCTGGTGCCCGAACTCAGTCGACCTCTCGGGCTCGAAGTGCGTGGCATCGCTTCACAGAAGCGTCCACATTTCCACCGAGCAACGTCCCACGCGTTCACGCACCGCCCGCGCAAGGAACACGTGCTCGTGCTGCAGAAGGGGTAACCGGCGCCACCCGCGGAACGAGAACGGACGCCGCAGCAGAGCGCCAAGTCCCGCCCCTGGCTGCGTCACACGCCGAAGGAGCGCAACTCCCGCCGCAACTTGCGGAAGTTGGCCTCTGCGGTTTGCACTCGGGCGGCCAAGCGTCGCAGATCCGTTCGACTGTAGACGTTGAGCCGATTCAGATCCGAGAACAGATCACGCTTCTCGATTTGGTCGAGAACCCTCACGCACTCGACAGACGTCTTGCCGCCACGACCGGGCGAACCGTAGTTCTCCTTGATCAAGCGCTCGAGCTTGAGAACGCTCCAACCCTCTTTCTCCACCCGGTTCAGCAAGCTGCGCTGCTTGGTAACGGGCAGAGAGGCCGTGGCCACGAAGTGGCGCATGTCCAAGTTGCGCCAAGGTGGTTTGAGCCCCAACTCTTTGGCGATTCGATAGACCCGCACACAGCGACTGAGCGTGGAGACGCTCGCATCGCCGAGCACCTCTGAGCGGAGGCGACGCAAGCTCCACTCCTGACGCCCGCGAGTTTCCGTCCAATCGAGCCGCTCGACGATGAGCTGCCCAACACGATAGCAATCCGACACGTCGAGGGACGTGTCTTTTGCTAACACTGCTTCAGGCCATGGCAACGCGCGTACCTCCGCGCGTGTTGGCGGCCCCGATGTTCTCTTGCGACCCATGCGGCGAATATACACGGTGCCGCTCTTGTGCAAAGGCAGCGCTTTTCACTGAACGACTCTCGTGTGCTGCTGACGAAACTTTGGTGTGACTGACCCCCGTGAATCACCAATCACTTTCTGTGCCTGATTTTCGCAGGACCGCGTCACGAAGAACTTTGCCTGCTTCTAGCGGTGCCTGGCAACTACATCCTGCACGACGGTCGCATAGTTGCGCGGAGTTGCCGATAACCTTCAGCAGGCAGAATCAGAAGCCGATGATTTCCGTCATTTTTTCTGGAGTCTCGTCGCAGCCGGCTACTTTGGAACCGCTACCATCCATGTGCGGAATCGAGGCCGCACGGCACGGCCTCGACGAGCGACGCGCGAGCAGCTGGATGGGGCTCACTCGGGATGAATTAACTGGTCAGCTGTTCGCGGGCGGCGGCACGCTGGGCGGGACACTCCACGTCAGGTACCGCTCCCGGGGAAGCTGCCAGTAGCGCAGCGGCGAGTCCGAGGGGGCCTCCACGGGTAACATCCCCAGACGACGCAATACGTTGGACGAGGCAACATTTTCCCCATCGAAGGAGGCGAAGACTCGCTGCAGACCCAGTTGCTTGAAAGCGTGCTCCAGCACTGCTCCGGCAGCTTCCGTTGCGTAGCCACTGCGCCAGAACCGGGGTCGCAGACTGTAGAGGATCTCCGTCCAGTCGGAGTCTTGGATCTCGCGCAAGCCACACATGCCGATCAGCGCATCATCGCCTCGCAGACGCACCGCCCAAATGCCGTAGCCGGCACGCTTGAAGTCGCGGTTGCTGGTAGTGACAATGTCGGTGACCATGTCATAGGTGACGGGCTTGTCATCCCAAAGGTAGCGACGAACCTGCTCGTCGCCCCAATGCCGAACCAGCGCCGCAACGTCCTCGTCAGCGAGCGGACGCAACGTCAAACGCGGCGTCATCAGCTCGAAGTCGTGGTGCTGCACCGCGCCAGGGTACCAGGGATCGGCGCCCATATCAGCCGCTTTGTCTGCTCGCGCGGCGGCTGCGCAGGGTGGTCGCTAGTGGGTACTCACTTCGCGCATCATGTCGAGCAACGACGGCAACAACGCGCCCGAAGTTCCCTCGAGGAACGCCCCCCCTGACGCCTCCGCGAGCTCGGAGAACACGTTCGGCTCCGGATTGATCACCAGCAACGTCGCACCCGCTGCCACAGCCCGTTGGGCAACCAGGTTCGGCAGCGTCGTGGCGCCGGTCGTACCCACCACGACTAGAACGCGGGTTTGACTGGCGACGCGTAGCGAGCTCTCGAAGCGAAAGAAGTGCTCGTCGTAGCTTTCGTCGAACCACAGCACGTGAGGGCGCATCCACGCCCCGCAGTCGGAGCATTCCAGCTGGGACTTCAGGCAGGCCTCGCTCGACCGAGGCGACACCGCCTCAGGCACGCGCATCAACTCTCGACGACAACCAGCGCTGCAGCGCATGAAGCTGATGTTGCCGTGGATTTCGAACGTCCGCGCGACGCTGCTCCCAGCGCGAAGGTGCAGACCGTCCACGTTCTGAGTGATGAGATAGAAGTCATCGCGACCCTGCCCGAACTCCGCGAGGGCCCGGTGTGCGGCGTTGGGTTCCGCATGTGCACACACATCCCGACGGTGGAGGTACCAACGCCAGACCTCGTGGGGCAGACGTCGGAACGCGTCTTGGGTAGCGAGCTCCATCGGGCGATAGTTGACTGAGCCCACGGTCCAGTGCCCCTCCGGTCCCCGAAACGTGGGCACACCGCTTTCCGCAGAGATACCTGCTCCGGTCAGCACCACGGTCAAGCCCGCGTTCCGGGAGGCCGCCTCGAGCAGTTCGCTGACCTCGCTCAGTTTCGCCGACACGCAACTTCCTGGATCGTGCGTGCAGCTCGAGCGATGTCAGCGTCGTCGATGCCGAGGTGGGTGCACGCTCGCAAACGCCCGCCAGCGTGGCTCAACCAAACGCCCTTCTCGCGGAGCTGCTCGGCGAACAGCTGTGCCGGAAGCAAGCGGTGGCTGAAATAGAGGATGTTGGTTTCGAAGGGCGACAACTCGAGTTCCTCGAGGCGCCCAAGCGCTTCGGCCAGGCGCGCCAAACGCTCGTGGTCCCGCTCCAGGCGCTTCACGTTGTGGTCCAACGCGTAGTTCATCGCGGCAGCCATGACGCCCGCTTGTCGCAACGCGCCTCCGAGACGTTGACGCAAGTTACGCGCCTCCACGATAAGCGCCTCGCTGCCGGCGATCACAGCACCAAAGGGACAACCCAGGCCCTTGGAGAAGCAGACCTGCACCGTGTCAGCCGCCTCACTCCAGTGCCTCGGGGAACGATTGCGAGCGATCGCGGCGTTGAAAAGGCGGGCGCCATCCAAGTGCAGTTTGAGCTCGTGCTCCTGGCAAACCTCGACTACCGCTTCGAAAGCGTCGTCAGGCCAAACCGTCCCTCCGCCCAGATTGCTGGTGTTCTCGACGACGACGGCGCGACTGCGAGGAAAATGGGGATCCATTGCCCTCAGGTGCGCGCGCACTTCGACACCCGAAAAGACTCCGCGTTCACCTGAAAGTGCCACTGCTTGTGCGCCCGCGTTGGCTGCCAAACCACCGCCCTCGTAGTTGTAGACGTGTGCCGTGCGATGGCAGAGCACTTCGGTACCGGGCGGGCAATGCAACATGATCGCAATCTGATTGGCCATCGTTGCGGTCGGAACGATCAACGCGGCTGGCTTGCCCAAGACCTCAGCGACACGCTCTTCGAAGTCGCGCGCGGTGGGATCGTCGCCGCGTTGATCGTCCCCTAACCGCGCGGAAGTGATGGCGGCGTACATCCCTTCCGTCGGCTGGGTGACGGTGTCGCTGTAGAGGTCGATCACCGCTGGGATTCCGTGATCACGTTCTGTTCCAGCCACGCCAACGCCGCTTCCGCAGCCGCCAAGTTGGTAGCCAGCGGCACGTTGTGCACGTCGCAGATCCGCATCAGTGCCGACACATCCGGTTCGTGAGGCTGTGCGGTGAGTGGATCACGGAAGAAGATGACGGCCTTGACCAAACCCTCGGCAACCCTGGCTCCGATCTGTTGATCACCACCCATCGGACCCGAAAGCAGAGGTTCGACGCTCAGTTGAGCTTTCTCCGCGAGCAACTGACCGGTGGTGCCAGTCGCGATCAGACGAAACTGCTCCAGCAGTCTGCGATGGTCCTTGGCGAAGCTGATAAGGTCGAGTTTCTTTTTGTCGTGCGCTATCAGCGCGATCATGTTTGGCGTTGGCACCAACTCAAGATAGCCGGGGACCGGACGCCGGCCAAGAGCAAGGAGCCCCGATGGATCGGCGCCGCCCATTCTTCGCGACGTTTGCGCAGGGGCGTTTTGGCGGTACAAGGGGTAGACGTGCTGCCTGCCCTCGTCATCGTAGCTTTGCCAGCCGATACTGCACCGGTCGACGCCAACGCACTACTGGAGGCCTGCAGCCACGCGTACGAAGGTGGGCGCTGCGAAGAGCCGAGCGACGAGCAGCCGAATGACTACATGATGGCGGAGTTGGTGTGGGTGACGGACACCCAGGCCGAAGTCAACGTCAGCTTCGAGACTTCTTCCACCCAACGCAGCGCCTATCGCTCTCTGGACTTCCTGCCTGAGGACGAAGAGACTGAACGCTATCGCGCTCTGGGCTTCGCGGTCGGCAGCCTCGCCGGCAAGCTGGCGCTGTCGGCGACACCCAAAGCGACGGAAGAGCCTCCGCCTCAAGACACCATCGAAACGGAAGAACCCAAGCCGGCCCCAGAGGCGGAAGAGCCTGCCGTGATCGAAGACCCGGTGGACGTCTTGCCATCAGTGTACGCACCGCTTCCCACCTTGGTCGAGCACGACTTCCGCGCCGGACTCCAGGTGGGCAACGGGCTGGGGGTGGCACGCTGGGGCCTGACTCTCGGCGCGCGGCGGCTGTACGATAGACACTTGGTGCTCGACGCCTCCGGGGCGGTGTCCACTCAAGCCAGCAACTCGGACGGCATCGAGGCGACGTTCATCAACGCCTCCTTGAACGCGGGTGTCCAGTTCGAAACCGATCCGATTCGCTTCAGTGTGGTCGCAGGTGCCGCCTTCCAATTGCAGTTGATCGAGCGCCCTTCAGCCGACGAAAGGCATCGAGTAGATAGGCTGGGAGCCGACGTCGCACTGGCTTTTCGCCACACGAACAGTGCCGTCGCGCCCTTCGTGGAGTTGCGCGGTACCTACTTTGACCCTGTGAGGGTGAACTTGGAGGGTGACACGGACAGGACGTTCGGACCTTGGCAGGTCCAGGCCTCCGCCGGCGTCTTGCTGTCACCCCGGTGGTAACCCTCGCGCCGTGGAAACGCGGTTCGACCTTGGGTCGCCCGGACGTTGGCGTCAGCCCCCTGCAGGGCTCACCGCGCTGGCGTCCGGCACTGTCGTCGCGGCTCCGGCATCCGCGGTTCCACCACCTGGGGGCATCGTCGGGTCGGTGCCCATCGGCGGAAACTGCTGCGGATCTTGGGGAGGAAAGCCCGGATCCCCAACGAATTCCGACGGTTCACACGCGCCGTCAACGCATTCGAACGCGAAGTCACACGGACGGGACTCGTCGCAAGGAACGCACTGCTGCTCGGAGCAGACTTGCCTCTGCTCGGCACAATCCGTGTTGTAAACGCACTGCACGCACTCGTTGGTATTCTGGTCGCACGCTGCGCCGTTTGGATTGCCCCTGCAATCCGACCCATAGACGCACTCCACACAGACGTGCTGACGGGTACAGAAGGGGCGCTCGTCGTTGCAGTGTACGGGACCGTTGCATTCCACACAGATCAGGTTGTGGCAGGCCACGCGACCCGGGTACCACTCTTGGCAATGCCTGTCGTCGTAGTCACACTCTACGCAGCGGCCGCTCTCTCGATTGCACTGTCGATTGGGCTCGCAGTCGCTGTCGCGATTGCACCAAGCAAAGCACTGCTGTTCGAAACAGAACTCGCCTAGCGCACAGTGCTCGTCCCGTGTGCAGTCCACGCAGCCGCGCCTCGGGTCACAATACAGACCCTCGGGACAACCCTCTCGTTCGCAATAGATGATGACATCAGCGTCGAGTGCGAAGCCATCCGTCGCCAACGGTGGGGTCCCAGAGACAGAGCCATCAGGCGTCAGCCCCTCGTCGAACGTCGACGGCTGTGGGCCCACGGGTGATTGGGGCATTTCCTGGGGGTTGTTTTCATCGGGCGGCGACTGTCCTTCGCCGGAGTTGCCGCTTGACGCTGAACTCGACTCGCCAGATTGGCTGTCCGCCGGGATGCTCGCGTCCGCGCCGTCTGCGGCGGCTTCGGAGCGGCTCAGATCGATCGTCACCTTGCCGCAGCCGGCGGCCGCGATCCCGGCGAGCACGAGAAGCAGCCGAAGAAACATGCAATGCAAACGGTGACAGGTCGCACCTAGGAAGACAAGGGACGGAAAAAATGTGCTCCGTTGGTACACAATTCGCCAAAACTCGGGGGCCACCTGCATGCCTGGCGCCGGGTGTGGCGGTTACTGTGCGATCGGTCCATCATGCTTGCGATGTCAAAACCCAGCCCCGTCCGCCCCTGGCTGCAGCCTGTGAGCAACCGTTCAGTGGCTCCCGCTGCGCCGACGGACGCCGAGTTGATCGCCGCAGTGGTGGGCGGGGACAACCGGGTTGCGGCCCAGCTCTACGATCGCTTGGTCGGGGTGATCGACCGCTCACTGTACCGTGTCTTCGGACGCCGAGAGTCGGATCACGACGACTTGGTACAGGCCAGTTTCGAGCAAGTCGTGCTGACTTTGACGCGCGGCAGCTACGCCGGGAACTGCAGCCTGAAGACCTGGGCCGCACGCATTAGCGTCAATGTCGGGTTGAACGCACTCCGATCTCGACGGCGTGAGCGCAAGGTGATGGACCACTCCGTGGAATTCCCGGCCGACAGCCCCGCGGACGTGGACGTGGAGCGCCGGAGCAACGCGCGCGCGGTACTCAGCGTCGTGATGAAGGAACTGGCGGATATGAACCCGCGACGCGCCCAAGCGGTGCTCCTGCACGACGTTCAGGGTTATGACTTGAGCGAGGTTGCCGCTATGACGGAGGTGTCCGTCACTGCAGCGCAGTCACGCCTGGTGAGAGGTCGCAAAGAGTTGCTGAAGCGACTGGATGCGTTT
>JBNKZR010000132.1:0-17247 GCA_050301735.1 Polyangiaceae bacterium
CGTCGCCGAAGACGGCAGCGAGTTCGGCGGACTGAGCGTCGTGGGTGAGTACTCATTCGTCACGCGAGCGCCGGAGCCGGTCACCCTCGACGCGACGAACCCCAGCACGGGGGACATCGACGTCGAGCTAGACACGGACATTTCGTTGGTATTCAGCGAAGACGTGGTGCCCGGTGGCGAAGGGGCCATCTCCATCGTCGACGCGACGACTTCGGAGATCGTACAGACGGTGTTGATCGGCGACTTCACCGCGGTGGACGTCACTGGTCCGCTGGTGAGCGTCGATCTGCCGCAAGACTTGGCCTACGCCACGGAATACTACGTCGTCGTCGATGCGAACGCCGTCGTCAGCGAGCAAGGGGCGCCGTTCATGGGCTTCAGCGACCCAGGTACGTTGTCGTTCACGACCGTGGGTGCGCCGGCAGTGACGTTGACGACGACGACGCCGGTCGATGGTGCGGTGGGCGTCGATCCGACCACGCCCCTCGTGTTCACGTTCAACGAGGATGTCGTGTCTGGAGAGGGTAGCATTCGTGTCTCGCCCGCTTCGGGCGGTGCGGACATCGTGGTCGATGTGACGGATCCTGACGTCGAGTTTACGGAAGACACCGTCGTCGTCCGGCTGCCTGTGTCCTTGGCCGACGGCGAGCAGTATGCGGTATCCATCGAGGCTGGCGCGATCGTGAGCACGGTCGGCGGCAGCTACGCAGGGTTGGCCGCGTCGGAATTGAGCTTCACGACGGCGTTGACACCACCCGACCCGTTGCTGTTGGTCTCGACCCAGCCCGCGGCGGGCGCGACTGACGTGCCCGTCGACAGTGACATCGTGCTGGAGTTCAATCAGGAGGTGCGCCTGGGAGCCGGAAACATCAGCGTCTACGCCGAGGGGGGGATGGAGCCCCTGGAGGTCGTTGCGGCAAGTAGCGCTCAGGTGACTCTGAGCGGCGCGACCGCGACCATCGATCTCGAACGGGCACTCAATGGCGGCTCTCTGCACTACGTGCTCATTTCCGCCGGAAGTTTCGAGAGTCTCGACGGCGCGTCTTTCGCTGGCATCAGCGAAGTGGACACCTTCTCCTTCACAACCGAAGAGACTTTCAGGATCACCACCCTGGCGCCCGCGGACGGCGCGACGGATGTCGAACCGGGGGTCGACCTGGTGCTCACGTTCAGCGAGGACATCGAGCTGGGTGACGGCAACATCGAGGTCTACCGCACGAGCGGAGATGTCCTGCTCGAGCAAGTGCCGTTGGATGACGCCGAACGGGTGCAGGTATCCGGACCGTCGTTGGCCATCGATCTCGACCATCTGATGGCTTCCGATACCGAGTACTACGTGCGCGTGGACGGGGGCGCGATCTCGTCTGTCGCTAGCGGCATCTTTTTCGACGGCATTGTGACGACCACTGGATGGAACTTCCGCACCGCGGCAATCGCGTTCCCAGGCGACGTGTCGGCGGGCCTCGTGTTGTGGTTGGATGCGGCCTATGAGCCCAGCATCGAAAGCGCCAGCGACCTGCGGCGCTGGGCCGATCGTTCCGGTCTGAACAACGACGTAGCGCAAGCGGTGGCAGGCGAACGCCCCGCGTTCGTCGCTTCCGGCATCGGTGGTTTGGGTGTTGTTCGCTTCGACGGGAACGACGACTGGCTCGTGGCTGATGACGGTTTCGACTTCACCGCCTTCGATGGCTTCGTCGTCTGGCAGAGCTCCATCGCACCCGACGGCGGTCAGACGCGCTCTCTGATCGTCAACGGTGACAACCTGGAGCTGAACCACGACCACCGGGCGGAACGAGCGAGGAGCGCGGTATCGTCTTGCGTTGGCTCGCCGTGCACGTGGTTCGACTCACGCTTCCGACCTGGACCTTCCGTCGACAAGCCCACCCTGTGGAGTTTTGGTTTCGACGCCGTGACGACGAGTGTCGTCGCGTCGGCGGACGGTGGCATTCCCGTCTTCAACACCGGGCCCAACGCACTGCCGACCCGCCCACAGGAGCCGCTCTCAGTTGGCGGAAGCCGTACTCGGTGCACGGCGGACGGCTGTCACTTCACGGGGGACATTGCTGAGATCGTTCTCTATTCGCGGCGTTTGAGTCAGGCAGAGCGCCTGGCCGTGGTCGCTTCGTTGCGGAGCAAATGGTCGTTGGACCAGCCCCAGTGCGGAGGGAACGAGACGCGCGGGGCGAACGGCTACTGCTACTACTACGGCACGGACGTGCTCGATTGGTCGCAAGCTCGTGACGCGTGTGTCGCTCGCGGTGCCGGCTGGCATCTGGCGACGGCACGTACCGAGCTCGACCACGAACAGGCCATTGCTCTCATCTCGGGTACCGATGTTTGGATTGGCTCGAGCGACTCGGAGGTTCCGGAGACCTGGCGCTGGATCAACGACACGCTGAACTTCTGGAATGGGCTCAGCGCTGCTGAGGGCGGGGTGGCGGCCAATGGCGCGTTCGCCAAGTGGCGCAGCGACGAGCCCTCCGGCGGCAGCGCGGAAAGCTGTGGGCGCTACAATTTGGACGCCGACGAAGGTTGGACCTGGGCCGACTCCAAGTGCGACAGCACCCTTCCATACCTGTGCGAAGGCCCAGGGGACTGACGACGATCATCTCTCGTGCATGTCGATGGTCAGCGGGCTTCGGCTCGTGTTGGAAGCTGCTTGGCTTCGCACGTGGTCCAGCAACTGTCGGCCTGTGCTCCGCCACCAGTCGCTGGCGTCATGCCTCGTCCAAGCGCTGGCGATGCCGCTCTTCTCCAAGCGTTCCAGCACCTCCAGCGCCGAGGCTGGGCGGTCTTCCACCCGCTTCGCCAGAAGTTCTAGTATGAGTTCTTCCAGTTCGGCGGGCACGGGGCTGGCGAGGCGTTTGGACGGTGGCTCGGGCTCGAGCTCCAGGTGCATCGCGCAGATTTCCACGGAAGTGGCGGCGATGAACACGTCTTGACCCGTGAGGAGATAGTAGGCGGTACAGCCGAGAGCGTACAGATCCCTCCCGACGCCGTCGGCGCCCACGCCCGCGATAACCTCGGGAGCCAAACAGGCGGGTGTTCCGACGATCAGGCTGTCCATCGACAGCGTTGGGGAGACGTTGCGGTCGAGGTCCTTGACGAGACCGAAATCGACGACCTTGGCTTGGTCGGGCAGGCCCCCCTGATTGGTCAGCATCACGTTGGCGGGTTTGATATCTCGATGGATGAGGCCGAGTGCGTGGGCTTCTGCCAAGGCTCCTGCTACTTGCTGCAGGATGTGAGCGACTCGCGCGGGCGGCATTGGGCCGGAGTGTTCGACGACTTGAGCGAGGCTGGCGCCTTCGAGCAGCTCCATCACGTAGTAGAAGATGCCGTCGGCGGTGCGCCCGTAGTCGAAGATGCGAACGGTGTTGGGGTGTGAGAGTCGGGCCGTCGACCTCACCTCGCGTTCGAAGCGCGCGAGGGCGCCTTGGCCGACTCGTTCCGGCAAGATGAGCTTGACGGCCGTTGCACGCCGGAGCATCGCGTGGGTCGCCTTGTAGACGACCCCCATTCCGCCTTCCCCGAGCTTCTCTTCCAGGCTGTATTGCCCGAGCTGCAACGCGGCGCGCACGTCGCGGCGCAAGCCGTAGATCACGGCAGAGGCCGTCGAGGCGGTGCCGACGATCACGATCCACCACGTGACGACACTCGCGATGCCGATACCGATGATGCTGGCGGCAGAGGTCTGCACACTGCCTTCGGCCGACGCTGACGCAGCGACGATACGCGGATCCATCGGCGTCAGGATCTGCCAAGTGCTGCTCAACAGAGGCAAGGCCAGCGCGGCTCCGAGCAGCGCCGTCCAACGCCAGGAGCTCGGTACGTGCACGGCGTGACCCATCAAGAAGACTCCGAACGCCAACAAGATCGTCATCTCCGGGCGGAACGCCTGGGGGATCCCGGTGGCCATCAGGGCGTACAACGAACACACCGCCAACAGCCCGACGAATTCGATGGTGTAGCTGGCTCGCGCAGGATAGTCGCCACGACGGCAGCTCAGCCACATGCCCAAGGAGGCGGCCACGCCCAGGTAGTGAGCGACCAGGGATGGGTGCAACAAGCGTTCGGGGTGGCCGACGACGAACACGATGGCCGCGCGCATCACGACGAAGGCGATACCGATCAGCGCCAGTACCCGCCCCAATTCGGCGACGCGGCGCTGCACTAGCGCACGTTCCACGCGGGAAGTCGTGGACTTCGTCAGTGGAGCCCCCTCGTCGTCGTTGGGCGCGCGAACTGGCCGGCGTTGCGAAGCATGGCCGAGTTGTACACTGGGCACGCCGCCTCGTGAACGCCTGTCCGGCTCTCGTCGCGCGGCGTGGGATGCTTGGAGGGACCTTTTGGTATCCGGAGAATCGTGCAGCAGATGCGCCGCCGCGGTGCTTGACTCTGCGGCGAGGAGTCGCGAAAAAGCCCGCGATGGCCCGACGGAATCAGAATCCACTCGCCCACGGTCTCGAGCCGACGGGAGGTGTGTCGCGGCGGCCGCATCCGGGTTTGGTATTGCTCGCCGTCGGCTGCACGTTGGGTTGTGCGGCCTGTGCGGAAGGGTCTGTGAGCCCCGAGAACCCGGGCTACGCCGAGACGGACCAACGTGTGGACGTGATGAGTGATGCCGAGCGGGAGGATTCGGATGGGGCCGATGCCGCATCGACCGAGGATGACGCCATGGATGTGCCGCTCGACTGCGACTCCGCGTCGACGGACGTCGGTGATGACGAGCCCTCCACGCCCTGGGATTGGGCCGGTGTGATCGGCACGGGCCAGAGTCTGGCGGTGGGCGAACAGGGCAGGCCGACCAAGTCGACCTCACAACCCTTCGGCAATCTCGAGCTCTCCACGGGCAACGCCGAATGGCCTCTCGATGCGGAAGATGCGACCTTCGAGATGGTGCCTCTGGTGGAACCGATTGGGCGACTTGCAACCAGCTATCCCAGTTCGTACCCCAAGAACATCGCTGGCGAGACCCCACACGCTTCGATGGCCAACCAGATCACGGAAATGGCGCAAGCCATGGGGGCGGACTACGTTGGCGTGCACGGCGAGTTTGGCGAGAACGGGCAGTGCCTGCGCTACCTCGTCAAGGATGCACAGCAGACCGAGATTAACGGTCGTGCCTACGAGGCCACGTTGATGGAGACACGTGCCATCACCCGCTTGGCTGAAGCGGAGGGAAAGAGCTACGGCGTGGGCGCGGTGATCGTCACTCACGGTGAATGCGACGCGGGCAGTACGACCTATGCAGACGGCCTGTTCGAGCTGTGGTCGGATTACAACGCGGACATCAAGGGAGTCACCGGGCAGAAGGAAGACATCCTGATGATCGTCTCGCAGCAAAACTCGATCAACAATCGGTCCGCTGCCACCACGGCGCAGTGGCGTCTTGGTGTGGAGCATCCTGACGAGGTCGTGTGCTCGGGTCCGAAGTATCAATACCCGTACGCAACCGACAACATCCACCTGGTGACGGACGGCTACCGCATGCTCGGTGAGAAGTACGGGCAGGTATACTTCGAGCGCGTGGTGATGGGGCGCGACTGGATGCCGCTTCATCCCCGAGGTGCCTCGAGAAATGGGCGCGTGATCACCGTCACCTTCCACGTACCCGTGCCACCCCTGACTTGGGAGACGGAGTTCGACGCGCCCCACCAGGACAAGCCTGAGTGGCAGGAGGGCAAAGGTTTCGAGGTCTTCGGTGCCGATGGACGCATCGCGATCGAATCCGTGGAGATCGAGTGCAACGCCGTGCGCATTACCTGCACGGAGGACCTGCCGAGCGAGGTCACGGTCAGCTACGCGATGTTCGCTAGTGGCGATGCCATGCAGCAACCGTTCAATGCGACGATCCGTTGGGGATTGCTCAAGGACTCCGATCCTTTCGTCGGTTTCGTGACGGGTGAGGCTCAACCGAACTACGCGGTCGCCTTCGAACTCGACGTGCCTTGACGATGTCGGGGCCGCCGTCGTGATGGCTGGGCCCGACTTCGGGTCGTCGTGATGGCCGAACTCGCGGCCGGTAGCGCCCGTGGTTTGACCGCCGTCTTCAGCGAGTACCTCGCGCCTCCAGAGCGCACAACTCCTGCACGCCGGGGTCCTGCGCTGGCACCGAAACACCGGTGAGGATTCGGTTTCTTCGTCGCAAATGGTGCAGCGAGCGCGGCGAAACACAGCGGTGTCACCGCACTTGCGCACGCCGCCTGATGGCGGTCTGAACATTGGTGCGGGCCAGGACACGTCGCACCATTCGACGAAGATTGAAGGCTGACTGATTTGTGCTTGCGCGCGGGGTGGGAGTGCTTCAGGTGAAGTGGTACGTTCCGTCCGGGAGGTACCACATGAACCGCACCACTCTAGTCATCGCCGCCCTCAGCATCGTTCCCGCGTTGGTGAGTTGTCAGACCAGTAGAGATTGCGAGAAGGCTCGCATCAAGGCGCACCGCGCCTATCAAGAGCTGTCCGAAGGCGCAACCCAACGTAAACTCGCCGGGGTGGACGTGGACGGTTGGTCCAAGGTCGAGAACAAGGCGGACCTGTTGCGAAGTGCATTCGCGACCGAGCAGGTCACTTGGCGCAGCGCCGAGAAGGCTCGCACGGACGTCCGCTCGACGCTGGAGGCCATCTCGACGGACAACGACGTCAATCTCGAGATTTTCAAGCGTTCGGCAGAGGAAGCCTTCAAGCTGCAGGACATCCTGGCCTCGACCTGCCGCTGAGCGTCAGCGCGGGCCGAGACGGGCATACGTCCGACAATCCAAGCCGAGGATGGCGTTTTGCGCGCATCTTCCCCAAACTAGGCGCGCATGCTTCTGCGCTGGCTCTCTTGGCTCGTTCTGTTTCCAATCCGTCTGCCGTTCTTGACGCTACGGGCCGTCGGCGCGCGGCTGCGCCCCTGTGTGGCGCTGGAGCTGCGCTTGCATGGGGCGCTGCCTGACGTCGCCGCCGCCAGTGGCCCGTTCAGCCCCCGTCAAACGCCCCTCATCAGCCTGTTGGCAGCGCTATCGCTGGCGGAGAAGGACCCGAAACTCCGAAGAGTCGTCGTCGTCATCGACGAATTCACGGAGGGTTTGGGTCGCGCCGAGGAACTGCGCGCGGCTCTTAGTCGCGTGCGAGAGGGGGGCAAGGAAGTCGTCGTCTTGGCGGACCACCTCAACTTGGTGGGCTACTGGGTGGCAATGGGGGCGAGTCGGGTCGTGCTCGCCCCCTCCGGCACGCTGGACGTGGTGGGAATCGCCAGTCAATTCACGTTGCTCAAGGGGCTGCTCGACAAGGTGGGCGTGTCGGCCAGATTGCTGGCCAAGGGACGCTACAAGAGCATGCGGGAGATGTTCGCCGAAGACGAGATCAGTGGTGCGAACCGCGAGATGCTGACAGCCCTCGTCGACGACCTTTATCGGCAACTCAGCCAGCGACTTTGCGACAGAACTGGGCTCGATGCCGAAAGCGTGCGTGCGCTCGTCGACCGCGGTCCTTTTCGAGCGATTGAGGCGCGAGACGCGAGCTTGGTGGACGAGCTCGCCTACCCCTACGATTTGCGCGCAGAGTGGCGCGGCGAAAAACGTGGTCGTCGTCTTTCTGCGCTGCGCTACCTCCGCTATCGACGCAGGAGCTGGCTTCCGAATACGGCCAAGAAGGTGGCCGTGCTGGAGGTCGAAGGCTCGATCCGCATGGGCAAGGACAACTACGGCCCGAATTCCAAACGCGGGACGGGGGCGACGAGTTTCCTCCAAGCCGTTGAACGCGTCGAGCAAGACGATGATATCGCAGCGATACTGCTGCGGGTGAACTCCCCAGGTGGTAGCGCGTTGGCGAGCGACCTGATGTGGCATGCTCTCGGACGCGCAAGAAAGGAACGTCCGCTTTTCGTCAGCATGGGCAACGTGGCCGCTTCCGGGGGGTATTACGTCAGCGGCATCAAAGGCGCCCGCATCTTCGCCAGCCCGACCACGATCACCGGATCGATCGGCGTCGTCGGCGGCAAGTTCGAAGTCACACGCTTGCTCGACCGGTTGGGGATCGCCCAGGAGCTAATCGCGATCGGGAAGAACGCCGACTTCTACCAGCCCACGCGGGACTGGACCGAGGAGCAGTTGCAGAAGATGCAACGAGACATCGACAGCCACTACGAAGACTTCGTCGCGAAGATGGCCGATGGACGAGGGCTGAGCCACGACGAGTTGCATGAGGTCGCCCAGGGAAGGGTTTGGACCGGAGCAATGGCCCGCGAACGACGCTTGGTGGACGAGTTGGGCGGTTTGAACGATGCGCTGGCCGCTCTGCGCCGCGAGCTGGGCGTTGCACAGGACGCGCCCCTCGAGTGCGTGGTCGTCGACCGACCGACTTTCTGGAAGCGCGTTTCGTCACGTTTCGAGAACCGCGCCAGTTCGTCGTTTGCCCCTGCCGAAGCGCTCGGCGGGGCACTGTCGCTGCTCGGCGAGGCGCAGGCGCTTCGAGGGGAGCGCGTTTGGGCACGTCTGCCCTTCGACATCGAGCTGTTCTGACGCAGCTTGCAGAAGACAATCGCTACGAGGGGCCTTGCGGCGTCGAGTTGGGCGCTCGATGCCAGGTTCCGATTGCGACCATGCCGTGGAGCAGGCCAGCTACAAAACGACGACGCCGACCCCAACGGGATCGGCGTCGCCAGTATCCGCCTTCGTTCAGTCGTCGATGAACAGGCCGCGCTCTGCGAGCACGTCGGCCACCGCGGCAGCGGCTGTTTCCAGATCCGCCTTGCCGAGCTCGACAGCCGCGCCATCGATGCTCAGGCTGGTGCCGAAGCTGACCTCGACGCTGCGCTCTTTGCCCAGCCCCTTGGTGACGGCCTGCTTGGCGTCGGCGGTGGTGGCGACGGAGAGCACCGTGACGATACCTGCACCAGCGAGACGCAAGGTGACCTGGGGCAGCTCCGTAGGAGCAGCGCCGAGTTTCCGTGAAACACCGTCGTCGGCGTCGACCACGACAGCCACGCGGCCCCGGTCAAAGAGCGTGCGCTCCAAAGCGACGGCGAGTTCGGCTGCGCGTTCACCACTGACCCAGATAGCTGCACCTGCCTGGCCGAGGCGCTCGATGCGCTCGCGGGTACTGACCTGAGTGTGCGACTCCTCTTCCGCTTGTGCCCCAGGGGCCTTGGACGCGGTTGGCGCAGCTTTGATGATCATGCCTGCCGCCACCGTGTTGTTCGACAGGGAGTCGATCAGGATGAAGGCGCCGGTGCTGTGGCTTTGGAGGTACGAATCGAAATAGAGCGCTTGGTGCGTCTTGATCCGAAGCTGACCGATGTCGTTCAGCTTCATGCCTTCGGCGGGGTGCGGCTCGAGAGTGTCGAGATTGGTCACCGACGTCACTTCCTCGACGTTGGCGCGTACGACGCGCGTCGTATGCTTGAGCAAGTAGGACTTGCCCAAGTCCAGGTCCCGTTCGCTCATCCACACGACGTGGGCGTCGAAGCGCTGGGCCACCTCCGGAACGTTGTCGGGATGAACCAGCATGTCGCCGCGACTGATGTCGATTTCGTCTTCCAAACGTAGGGTGACCGCCTGCGAAGCAAACGCGTTGTCGATAGGGCCGTCGAAGGTGTCGATGGATACGAGCTTCGAGGTCTTGCGCGAGGGCAGCACCATCAACTTGTCGCCGGATTTCACGGTGCCCGCGGCGACTTCGCCGGCGAAACCCCGGTAATCCAGGTTGGGACGAACCACGTACTGGACCGGAAAGCGGAAATCGTCGTGGTTGCGGTCGCTCGCGATGGGCACCGTCTCCAGGTAGGAGAGTAGGGTCTCTTCTTTGTACCAGGGCGTGTTGTCGCTGTGGCTGACGACGTTGTCGCCCAACTTGGCGCTGATCGGCACGAACTTGACGTCCTTGAACGACAGGCGTGCAGCGACCTTTTTGAAGTCCTCGACGATGTCGTCGTAGACTTGCTTGCTGTAGTCCTTCAGGTCGAGCTTGTTGACCGCGACGAGCAAGTGGGGGATGCCGAGAAGCGAGGCGATGTAGGCGTGGCGCCGCGACTGCGGCAGAACGCCCAAGCGGGCGTCGATCAGGATGATCGCGACGTTTGCCGTCGACGCGCCGGTCGCCATGTTGCGGGTGTACTGCTCGTGACCCGGGGTGTCGGCGATGATGAACTTGCGCCGGTCCGTCGAGAAGTAACGGTAGGCGACGTCGATCGTGATGCCCTGCTCGCGTTCAGCCTTGAGGCCGTCGGTGAACAAGGAGAAATCGATCTCCATCGCGCCCTGAGTCGAAGCCTTCTTGACCGCGCTCAGTTGGTCTTCGTAGATGCCCTTGGTGTCGTGGAGCAAGCGACCAATCAGAGTCGACTTGCCGTCGTCCACTGAGCCCACCGCGACGAAGCGCAGCAGCTCCTTGGTCTGATGTTGCTCCAGGTACTCGTGGATATTTTCGGGAGTGACTAGTTGCTTTTCGTTCACGCTGCTGCCTCCGCTCGTGCCGCTGGTCGTGGTCATCAGAAGTACCCTTCGCGCTTCTTGGCTTCCATCGAGCCCTCTTCGTCGTAGTCGATCAAGCGTCCGGAACGCTCCGAGTGACGGGTCAGGAGCATCTCTTTGATGATGTCAGGTAGGTTGTCGGCGCTCGACTTGTCTGCCGCCGTCAGCGGGTAACAGCCAAGAGTACGGAAGCGCACCATCTCCATCCGCGGCTCTTCGCCGGGATCGAGAGGAATGCGATCGTCGTCGACGAGGATCAGCTGGCCCTCCCGTTCGACGACTGGACGCTCCTTGGCGAAGTAGAGCGGAACGATCGGGATCTCTTCCAAGTGGATGTAGAGCCAGATGTCCAGCTCCGTCCAATTGGACAGCGGAAAGGCACGAATGCTCTCCCCCTTGGTGATCTTCGCGTTGTAGAGGTTCCACAACTCCGGGCGTTGGTTCTTCGGGTCCCACTGACCGAAGCGGTCGCGGAAGGAGAAGATACGCTCTTTGGCGCGCGACTTCTCTTCGTCTCTACGGGCGCCGCCGAACGCTGCGTCGTAGCCGCCAGCCTTGAGCGCCGCCAACAGGGCGTGCGTCTTCATGATGGTGGTGTACTTGTTGCTGCCGTGGTCGAACGGGTTGATGTTCTCCTGCACGCCCTCTTGATTGGTGTGGACCACCATCTTGATCTCGTGCTTCTTCGCGAACTCGTCGCGAAACTTGATCATCTCCCGGAACTTCCACGTGGTGTCGATGTGCAAGAACGGGAAAGGGGGCGGGCCAGGAGCGAACGCCTTGCGCGCGAGGTGCGCCATGACGCTCGAATCCTTGCCGATCGAATAGAGCATCACCGGGTTGTCGAACTCCGCGGCGACCTCTCGGATGATGTGTATGCTCTCCGCCTCGAGCTGCTTCAAATGACTCAGGCGCTGGGGTATGGGCGATTCCACAGCTGACTCCTTGCAGGCTTGGTGGTTGTCGTGACGTGTAATCCAACCGGAAACTAGCAGTTTTCAGGTCGGGTTTGTAAAGAATTGCTCAAGTTGTTGAAATCAAAGGGATAGTAGGACTCGGATGCCAAGACCGCAACCCATCATCGAGGACGGCGTGATCGCGGGAAACCTCGAGGACAAGTACGCCAGCAAGAATCCGATCGCTCGCGCGCTGATGCACGGTTTCCTGAGCAACGTCGCGAACCTCGTCCAGCTCAGTGGCTGTCACGAGGCCCTCGAGGTCGGATGCGGCGAGGGTCTGCTGAGCATAGAGCTTCAACGACGCTTGGGGCTTCGCATTCTCGGTACAGACTTCTCGACGCAGGTCATCGACGTCGCAAAGCGGAACGCGATCGAGGCGGACGCCGACGTGACTTTCGAGGTGGGCGACATCTATCGGCTGCCGGTCGAAAGCCACCGCCGCCCATTGGTCGTTTGCTGTGAAGTCCTCGAACACTTGGAAGAGCCGGAACGTGCACTACAGCATGTTTGTGCTTTGGCAGAGCGCTATCTCGTACTCAGCGTTCCGCGTGAACCTTTGTGGCGCGGCCTGAACTTGATGCGAGGCAAATACGTTTCCGCACTGGGTAACACGCCTGGGCATCTGCAACATTGGTCGCAGCGGGCGTTCGTCGAACTCGTGCGCCGCTACGCGAACATCGTCGAGCTGCGGACACCCATCCCTTGGACGATGTTGCTCGCGACGCCGAAGCGGTGAGCGCTGCGCCGTGCTCACCCGAGAGTGACCGAATCACCGCCCTCGTCGACTGGGGCGTTCGCGAATCAGCCGGCGATCTGACGGTCTTCCGCGCCCGGAGGCGCGGCACCGCGCAGACCAGAAAGCTCGGCTGCTACCCTGGAAAGCAGGGGTTCCCAAGCACCAGCGCGCTCCTGACGGAACAGGCGCATTCCCGGGTACCAAGGGCTGTCTTCGCGGTCGAGCAGCCAACGCCAGTTGGGCTGTTCATCCAACAACAACCACGTGGGCCGCCCCAACGCGCCCGCCAAATGCGCCGTGGCCGTGTCCACCGTGATGAGCAGGTCGATGTGCTGCAGCAGCTGGGCCGTGTCTTGGAAGTCACTGACGTGATGGGACAGGTCGGTGATGCGCATCCGGAGAGGCGTGTGCAGCTGCTCGCGTGCCGGACCGACTTGGAGGCTGAACCAGCTGACGCCCGGAGCGTCGGCCAGCATGTCGAGGGTCGTCAGCGGCACGGAGCGTTGGCGGTCGGCGGAGTACTTGGGATCCCCGGCCCACACCAAGCCCACTTTGAGACCTTGCGCAGCACTCAGCTCGGGAGGGGCGCCCAATCCGGGAGCCTGCATGTAGGGGACATCGCGCGGGATGCTCTCCAAAGAAGCCCCCAACAGATGGGGCAGACTCAACAGCGACGCGAAGTGATCGTGCGGAGGTTGCTCTTCGTCCCCGTCGTAGACACTGTCCACGTAGGGTTGCGTGAGCAACAAACGGTGTAGCGTTTGGGGCGCATCGACAATCACCCTCGCGCCGCGCTCTTTCAGCACTCGCGCGTAGCGGATGAACTGCAAAGCGTCGCTGTAGCTGTCCTCGGCGTACAACGTGACGGTTGCCCCTGAGACGTCTTGCCCCGACCACATCGAACCTGGGTAACGGTCCAAGTAGCGGCGTGCTTCTGGCAGATAGCGACGCCACTCGAGTTCCTTCAGCCCCTCACTGAACTCCCCCATTTGCAGCAGTTGCTCGCCGTAGCGAACGTGTGGCTCCGGGAAGTTGGGCGACAGCGCGATCGCCTGGCGGTAGAGACCCAGCGCCTCGTCGCGGCGCTTCATCGCTTGATATGCTTGCGCCAGCCCGGAGGCGGCCCGCGGGCTGTTGGGATCGAGTTCGAGCGCCTTGTTGTGCGCGGCGAGCGCTCCTTGGGCATCACCTGCTTCGAGTAGCGTGTTGCCGAGCGAAATGTAGGCTTCCGTCAGCCTGGGGGCCAGCTCCGTTGCCCGCCGTTGGAGCGCCACGGCGTTGGGGTAGTCTTTCAGAGCGGCGTAGGCAGCGCCCAAGTTGACGTGAGCGTTGGCGTGGTTCGGGTCCAATTGCAGCGCGGCTCGCCCCGCATCGCGCGCTTCTTCGAACCGGCCGAGCTGCAAGAACGCGACACAGCGGTTCGCTTCCAGACCGGCACTTCGATTCCCCAGCCGACGACAAGCGTCCATCGCCCACAGTGCTTTGGCGGGCTTGCCGCCTCCGAGGTAGTGGCCGGCCAGCGAGATGTAGTGATTGAGTGCGGTCTGCACGTCACCCTGCTTCTCACACAGCTCGGCGAGGGTCTCGAACGCTTCCGCGAAATCGCGGGTCATGTTGAACAAGCGCTCGAGGGAACGTTGTGCCTCCTGCAGCTTGTTCTCCACCAACAACACCTTGGCTAGATTGTTGAGGGCAGCGGGATAGCGCGGCTGGAGCACCAACGCGCGGTGATAGCAATCGATCGCATCCCGGTTGCGGCCCTTGTCGGCCAGGGCACTACCGAGGTTGTTGTGCACGAACGCCAGTTTCGGATCGAGATCCAGAGCTCGCTGGTAGTGCGCTATGGCTGGATCGAGCATGCCCAAAGCCCGCTCCGCTGCAGCTAGATCGCTGAATACGTCGGCGCTTTCTGGGTACAGTTGGCTCGCGAGCGTGAGAACCTTGAGTGCGGGATTCCACCGCTCCTTCTTGAGGAACTCGTGGGCGCTGCGCTGCAGCTCAGCTAACGTGGGTTTGGGGTCGGTGTCGCTCATGTGCGCGCAGGTCCCATGTACCAAACGGCAATGGTATTTGCAGTGTAGCTCAGCATTTTTTGGCTTCTAGGTCACCCCAAAGGCGAGACCAACTTCAGATGGGTCAGGTCCACGCTTCTACCACGCTCCGCTTTGACCCGAGCCAGGTAGTCGCCCCGCCGGATTTCTTTTGCTCCCAGACTCTTGAGGTGAGGGGTCAAGAATTGGACATCGTACAGCCGGACCCCGGCCCGATACAGGCTGGTGGCCGAATAGAGCAGGGCCACCTTCGACATGTTTGTGCGCCGATGGAACATGCTCTCTGCCGCAAAAAGGCCGCCCCGCTGCACCCCGTATAATCCTCCGACCAGTTCTCCTTCCGCCCAGACCTCGATACTGAAGGCATGACCATTTCGGTGCAAGCGCTCGTAGGCGGCTATCATCTCAGGAACGAGCCAGGTGCCCTCCGAGCGTCCGGCCCCGCAAGCTCGGAGCACTCGCGAGAAGGCCGTGTTCCAGGTGACCGCGAAGTCCTCGCGGCGTAACACCCGGACCATGCTCCGAGACACGTGCACTGCGTCGAGCGGCAGGACGGCTCGGGGGTTGGGGCACCACCAGAGCGGGGGATAGTCTTCGTTGTACCAAGGGAAAATCCCATGGTCGTAGGCCGCAAGCAGCCGGGGTGCGCTCAAGTCGCCGCCGATCGCGACCAGGCCTTCGTCATCGAGTGAACGCGGGTCCGGGAATGACGCTGGGCTCTGGGAGGTCAGAAACGCCGGCTGCACCGCCCAAAGATAACTGCCCACCCCAACGGCGCGCCAGGCAGATGAGCAGGAGCGGGTTCAGGCACCCGATTCGCTAGTGTATGTCGAAGTGCGGCGTCTCTGCGCGCGGGAGTCAGCTACGCCAATCAGCGGCAAGAGAGATGTCGTCTTCCGTGCGGAAGCGGCCGTCACCCCCCGCGGACATCACTGACACCTTGTCATCCCGACAGATGATACGGAAGCGACCGCCCCAGGGATCATCCGTCGCCGCGTGCTTATCGATGCGCTTGTCGAGCAGCAGCTGACTGACACTGGGGCAGCCAGGCGTTTCCGTTTCACGCTTCCAATCGGAAGCGGCACGCAGCAGCTGTTCTGCTGTGGAGAGAGCGGCGTCTTTGGCCCCCGCATCCGCTTCCGAGCGAAAAAACCAAGTCCCGGCCGCCAAGACGAGGCCCAGAATGCTGGCTGCCACCGTGACTTCTAGGCGGGAGAACCCTCGTGAGGATGCCTGGGGATTTCTGTGGTGCGGAGTGCTCATGGTCGCCGTGACCTCACAAGCAAGCGTCGTGCCGACTTCGAGTTGACGTGAATTCCGGGACTTGCGGCACGAAATGCCAACCGATGGGTGTCACAGTGACGCTCCAGCGGGGGCCCTTCGCGAGTGGCTGCCATTCTGACAATTCCGCATGGGCTCGCGTTGGGCAGCTCCAGTTTCGAAACAGGTTGTCCACAGCATGTGTATGGCGGGCTGGGGGCGAGCGAGCCTCGAAAACAGCGCTTCCCAAATCGGGTCCCGTGTGCTCGCTTAAGCGCCAGCCATGGCCCGAGTGCTTGTCGTCGAGGACGAGGCGGATCTGCAGGAGGTCCTCCGTTTCAATCTCCAGCACGCTGGGCACCAGGCGGTGTTGGCGAGCTCCGGCAGCGATGCCATTCGACTCGCCCGCCGCATCCGACCCGACCTCGTCTTGCTCGATGTCATGTTGCCCGACATCCTGGGTACCGAGGTGTGTCGGGCGCTGCGAGAAGATGACGAAACCCGTGACACGCCGATCATCATGCTGACCGCGAAAGCGGAGGAGCAAAACCGCGTGGAAGCCTTCGAGCTCGGGGCTGACGACTACGTGACCAAGCCCTTCAGCGTGCGGGAGTTGATGTTGCGAGTAAACGCCATCTTGCGTCGTACGCGGCAGGAGGAAGGTGCTGTCGGCGAAATCGTCTTTGGGCTTCTCAGGATTGACCCGCAGGCCCACCGCGCTTGGGTCGACGGCCAAGAAGTGGAACTCTCGGCGCTCGAGTTTCGTCTCCTGCTCAACCTCTACGAGCGGCGCAATCGAGTCCAGTCGCGGACCCGCCTGCTCGACGACGTGTGGGGGGTCACGGCCGACGTCACGACCCGCACGGTCGACACGCACGTCAAGCGCTTGCGTGAGAAGCTGGGAGCGGCGCGCATCTACATCGAGACGGTGCGTGGCGTCGGCTATCGCTTCGTGGGCAGTCCCGACGACGAGCAGAGTTGAGTCCGGCTCGCCGTCTTGGGGAGCTGAAGGGTCGCTGGTTTGACCACACGAGCTCGGGTACCGACCCGGGTCGGTCCAGGTGGCGGCAGCTGGGGTGGCCAACCGCCTGGTCCACGGTGTAGAAGCACCCACCTTCCGAGGCAGGTCGCCCAAGTAAGTAGGAAAGTACCGGTGATAGAAATCGAGCCGATTCGTTGTCTGGCGATCGTCAATCGCGGTGAAGCCGCGATGCGATGCATCCGCGCGGTGAAGTCTCTTCGTGCCCTGGAGGGGCAGGAGTTGAGGGTCGTTGCGCTGTACACCACTGCCGATCGCGATGCGCCCTTCGTGCGGCATGCCGACCAGGCGGTCGAGTTGCCCGTCAAGACCACTCCGGTGGCCGCGTATCTGGACCACGAGTTGTTGGTGCGGACTCTGCGCGCAGTCGGTGCAGACGCCGTGTGGCCTGGCTGGGGCTTCGTGGCGGAGTCCCCTGCTTTCGTCGACCGCCTGAAAGAGAACGGCATCCGCTTCTTGGGGCCAAGCGCAGAGACGATGCGTGCTCTCGGCGACAAGATATCGTCCAAGCTTCTCGCCGAGCGAGTCGACGTTCCCGTGAAGGAGTGGAGCGGGGGCGAAGTCGAGTTGGAACAGGCGCGTCAACACGCCGAGCGCATCGGGTTCCCGACTGTGATCAAGGCCTCGGCCGGCGGCGGCGGGCGTGGCATGCGGGTCGTGAACCGCCCGGAAGAGCTGGAAGGCGCCTTTCGTTCGGCCGCCAACGAGGCCGAGCAGGCCTTTGGTGACCCGACTCTGTTCATGG
>JBNKZR010000133.1:0-17188 GCA_050301735.1 Polyangiaceae bacterium
CGCCCGATGGGTGACTGATCGACACTGATGGCGCGACGGATGCCGTGCAAGCTGCCCAGGCGCTCGAAGCGGCCTGGAGGAACTGTAACGAGCCCGAGCTCTTCACGCACTGCCGGCAACAGTACGCCCCGGACAAGGGAACTCTTGCCGGAACCGCTCACGCCCGCGACGACGTTGAAACGTCCCACTGGCAGTTCGACGTTCGCGCTTCGGACGTTGTTGACCGAGATGCCGGAGAGCTCCAACCGCGGGTGGTCGCGCTTGACCGCAAGAGGCGTTCGCAGCGAAGTCCGCTCGGAGAGGCAGCGCGCCGTCGGCGAATCCTTCGTGGCGAGCACCTTCTTCGGCTTGCCGCTGGCGATCACACAGCCGCCTCGACTGCCGCCACCGGGCCCCATGTCCACGAGATGGTCTGCGGCGCGGATCATGTCCGCATCGTGTTCGACCACGACGACGGTGGACCCCAGTTCCACCAACCCGTTGAGGTTCGCGATCAGGCGCTGCGTGTCCGTCGGATGCAAGCCTATCGTCGGTTCATCCAGAACGTATAGGGCGCCCGTCAGGCCGGCGCCCAGCTGAGCAGCGAGACGAAGTCGCTGCATCTCACCTCCCGAAAGCGAACGTGCCGCCCTATCCAACGACAAGTATCCAAGCCCCACCTGAGTCAAGAATTCGACTCGACGCGACAGCTCGCTGACGATCGGCTCGGCGATCTTGGCATCATCTCCCACGAAGCGAAGCTCCGAGGTGAGCTTTCGGAAGGCTTCGATGCTGAGTCGATTCAGCTCCGGGTAGGTGTTGTCGGCAAGTTGCACGTTGCGCGGCACTTCGGCGAGTCGGCTACCTCCGCAGTCAGGGCAAACCGCAGCAATCTCTTCTCCCGACTTCGGTCCACTCGCCTTGCGTTTCGTCGTCTTCTTCGCACCGCGGCGGCGACGCTTGCGAGGCGAGGCCGTCGCGATGACGGTCCCAGCTCCCTCGCAAGTCGGGCATTGCCCTTGTTTGGTGTTGAAGGAGAACCAACGAGGGTCCAGCTCCGGAACCGACGTGCCACACTCGGGGCAGCTCGACGTGAGGCTGAAGCGCGACAGCTCCCCACGCGGATTGCGCAAGTTGATGCTCCCTCCACCCCAGGTCAGGGCTCGCTCGAGCTCCAGCTCGGTCACGTCGCGCATCGGCGAGAGCGGTCGAAGGACGAGTTCAATCGTGTGCTCGCGACTGCGCGCCAAACGCGGCGGTTCGGCAGTTTCGACCAACTCGCCGTCGCAATAGGCTTGTCCGATGCCATCACGGTCAGCTGCATTGAAGACGTCCAAGTACGTCCCCTTGCGCGCTTCGACCACGGGCGCGAGTAGCTCGTGCCTGCCGCGAACCTTGCGCAAACGATGCAGCATCGCGCCGACGCTGGTGCTACCGATAGGGAGCAGGTGCGTCGGGCAGCGCGCCACTCCCAACTTGGCGAAGAGCAGACGCAAGTAGTGAGCGATCTCCGTCACCGTCGCGACCGTGGAGTTCGCTCCCGCGCGCGTGGTTCGCTGCTCGAGCGCCACGCTAGGCGGAACGCCTGCCACCATGTCCACGTCGGGCTTCGGCATCGTGGGCAAGAACTGACGCGCGTACGGCGTCAGCGTCTCGAGGAAACGTCGTTGCCCTTCGGCGAACAGCACGTCGAAAACCAAGCTGCTCTTGCCCGAACCACTCGGGCCCGTGACTACCGTGAGCGCATCGTGTGGAATGTCGACGGAAACGTCTTTCAGGTTGTGCTCACGCGCGCGCCGGATTTCCACCCGGGGCGCGCTGCGACTCAGCGGCTTGCCACTCACCTTTTTCAAGCCGGTCTTCACTCGCAGCGCCCGGCCAGTGCGAGTCTTGCTTTTTGCCAGAGCTTTCGGCGCACCGCTGAACACGATCTGCCCGCCGTCGGCACCTGCGCCAGGCCCGACGTCTATGATCCAATCGGCGCTCCGCAGCACTGCGAGGTCGTGTTCGACCGTGATCACACTGCCTCCGGCGCGCACGATGGTCCGGAAGCAATCGATCACCTTCTGCACTTCATCCGCGTGGAGACCTGCGCTAGGCTCGTCGACCACGAACAGCGTACCCGAGAGCTTCTCGCTCAGCGAACGAGCCAGTTTGAGACGCTGAGCCTCTCCCCCACTGAGAGTAGACAGCGCCTGCCCCAGCTGCAGATAGCCAAGGCCCAGCTGCGGTAGTGGCCCCAAAGCTCGAACGACGGCGGGGTTTCCCGCAAACAAGCGGAGCACGTCGTCCACGGTGCTCTCGAGAACCTGCGCCACGCTCACCCCGGCGTGAGTGACGGCCAGGATGTCCGGCTTGAAGCGCTGACCGCGACATACCGGACAGAGTAGGCGCACGTCCGCGAGAAACTGCATCTCCACCGTCTCACAGCCTTCGCCCGCGCACGCCTCACAGCGCCCGCCCTCCACGTTGAACGAGAAGTGGGATGGAGTGAAATTGCGCTGCTTCGCCGCAGGCTCTTGGGCGAAGGCCTTTCGGATCGGGTCCCAGGCCTTGGTGTAGGTGGCGGCGTTGCCTCGAGACGTGCGCCCCAAAGGTGACTGATCGACCAAGACGACGCGGGCAATGCTCTTGCCCCCGCTGATCGCCTCGTGGGGCCCAGGCCGTTCGCCCCCGAAGTCGCCCAACCTTCGAGCCATCGCGCGATACAGCACGTCGACGACCAAGGAACTCTTGCCAGAACCACTCGGACCGCTCACCGCACACACGCAATTCAGAGGAAACTCCACGTGGACGGCTCGAAGGTTGTGAGCGCAAGCGCCCTCGAGCAGAAGCGTATCGTGTCCTTCGGGAGGTCCTTCGCCGGCCACCCCGCCATCCGCAGCAAACGCCCGCGCCGTCGCCCCGCCCGCCTTGACGGCATCGGCGACCGAACCGTCGTAGACCAAACGCCCCCCCGCGCTGCCCGCTCCTGGACCGAGCTCGATCACTCGATCGGCACACCGGATGAGCTCCGGGTCGTGCTCGATGAGCAGCACGCTGTTGTTGCGAGCCGCCAGCTCCGAGATCGCCTTCGCCAACGGCGCGATGTCACTCGGATGCAGCCCAACACTCGGCTCGTCGAGCACGAAGAGCGCGTTGTGCAGGGAGCTGCCGAGTGCAGCGGTCAACGTCACGCGTTGCGCCTCGCCTCCGGAGAGGGTGCGTGCTTGGCGGTCGAGGCTGAGGTAACCCAGCCCAACGTTTTCGAGGTAGGACAAACGCGCTGCCAATTGCGCGATGATCAGACGCCCCTGCTCACTCCTGGGTTCACAGCTGGAGAGATGCTGACGTGCGCTGTCGATGGACTCCCGGTGCCAGCGCGCGAGGTCCCAAGCACCAACGCTGTACGCGAGCGCGTGCTCGTTGAGCCGGCTGCCGGCACACACGGGGCACTCATCGTACGAGCGATAGCGCGAAAGGAGCACCCGGACGTGCATCTTGTAGACCTTGGTTTCCAGCCACCGAAACCAACCGTAGACGCCGGGATACCCACTGCGACGCCGCCGCCCCGAACCCTGGAGAATCAGTTGACGCTGCGACTCAGGCAGCGAGACCCACGGCACGTCCATGGGAATTCCGTTCTCTTGACAGAAGCGCTTGAGTTGACCGCGTTCCCAGGTGGTGCTCTTGCCGTTCCACGGTCGAATCGCACGCTGTGCCAGTGACTTGTAGGGGTCGGGGATCACCTTGTCGATGTCGACACCGATGACTCTTCCGAAACCACGACACTCCGGGCACGCGCCCAATGGAGACTCGTAGGAAAAGAGCCCCGCGCTCGGCGCGCGAAGCGCTCGCGCGCAGGTCGGACAGCTCCAACCACTCCGTACCTCTTCGCTGTGTGCGTCGTCCGGCAGCGTGATGCGTGACTTGCCCGCGCCGAGAGACCAGGCTTGCTCGAGCCCCTGACGCAAGCGCCCCAGGTGCCGCGACCCGAGGGTGACGCGATCGGTGACGACGTCGAGGTGTCCTTCGGCTACGACCTCGGACGGACGCAAGTCGTCGATGCTCCGGCTCTGGCCACCACTCCAAGCGCGCCGGTAACCTTGAGCAGACAGTGCGTCACGCAGTTCGAGATACTTCGCCGTGTCGGCGACGTCCACCCGATAGGAGACGATAGCGCGCTTGCCTGCATGTGACTCGAGGATTTGGCGCGCAGCACTCTCGACGTCATGCTGGACGCCTTCGACGCCGTGCTCCGGACACACGGGAAGTGCTTCGCGAGTGAAAAGCGCGGCGAGCAGCGGTTCGATGTCCGCCATCGTGGCGACGGTGGAGCGCGAGCTCTTGACCGGGGCGGCGCGGTCCACGGCCACCGCCGCGGGTACGGGCTGCAGATCGTCGATCGGGGGACGCTCGAGCCGCTCGAGGAATTGGCGCGCGTAAGGACTGAAGCTCTCGACGAAGCGCCTCTGACCTTCCGCGTAGAGCGTGTCGAGCGCCAGGCTGCTCTTGCCCGAGCCCGAAACGCCGGTCACCGCGACGACCTGACCCGGATGCAGCGTCAGATCGAGGTTCCTCAGGTTGTGGGTTTTGGCGCCAGAGAGTTTGGTGGGGTGCATGCGGGCGGGGGCTACGGAATCGGAAAACCGCGCCTTTTTCTTTCGGAGCAGTTCATAGTAGAAGACTCGACCCATGTCGCCCAAGGCGAAGAACAAGAAGCAAACGGCGGATTTCGGCGATCGTGTGGTCGCGAAGAACCGTCGCGCGCGCTTCAACTACGAACTCGGCGAAGCCATGGAGGCCGGTCTGGTGCTGATGGGTAGCGAAGCGCGTTCGCTGCGTGAAGGAAGCGCCGACCTGAGCGACGCGTGGGTGGACATCGTCTCCGGCGAGGCCTGGGTCAAGGGCATGCGCATCCCAACCCTGAAACACGCCGCTTTCGCCCACGAGGAAAAGCGGCCGCGCAAGTTGCTCCTCCACAAGGCTCAGATCGAAAAGCTCCTGGCCGCTCAGGAACGCGATCGCATGGCACTGGTCGCCACCAAGCTCTACTTCAAGAACGGCCGTGCCAAACTCGAGGTCGCCGTGGCCAAAGGCAAGAAGCTTCACGACAAACGACAAACGCTACGGGAGCGCGACGCCCGCAAGGAAGCACGGGACGCCATTCGTCGAGCCAAGGGTGGTTGACTCGCGAGCAACGCGTGACGCGAATACGGCGTCGGAGGGGCCCGCGAGGACTGACAGATCGGACGCAGCATGGCAGAGCAAGGCATCGAGGTAACTTGGACTTCGGGTGGACGAGGTGTGATCGTCGAAAGTGACGGCAAGTTCGTCGTCACCGAATCGGACACGGCCGCCGCTCCCGGCACCCCCCTTGCCGGCACAACGAGCGCCGAGACGACAACTCGCTACGAGATCAAGGTGCGAGGCTGCAAACGCATTTCCGAGTCGCCCGTGCGCTATCGCATCGACGGGCGTTTCATGAATCTCTCGGCCAAAGACCGACAAGCGCTGCTAGCGCAACTGAAGAAGGATTGAGCAGCGCTCTACAGCAGCGTGATGCCGCCAGATGCGCCGAACCACGCCCCGCCGAGCCCATGTCGCTCGTCGTCCGAGGTGCGAATCCAAATCGTCTTCAACATCGCCCCCGCTTCCAGTGCCAGTTCCAAGTGAACGGCTCTCGACAGCGACCACGCAGCGCGTGCCTCCCCGGTCGCTCGTGCCGTCCAGGTTTCCGTCTCCCAATCACCGCGAGACCAAATCGACGCGTCGAGCACGTGCATCACGCCACCAGTAGCGTTCATCCCAAACCGAAGTGCCCAGTCGTGACTCGTGCGCAGCCAGTAGCCCGGCGAAAGCGAAAGCTCGAAGGCTTGCACGTCGACGGGGTTCGAAAGCCCCGTCGCCTCCCCGCTCAACACCCCAGCCCCCAACGCCAGTTCCACCCCTCGGTCGAGCCGCAACGCCCCGCGCAAGTGCGGTCCCCACAACCAGAGTCCACCGTCAGAGGCATGCGCGACGTCGATGGACGCCGTCATCGCCGGTAGCGCGGCGATCTTGGGCAGTTTGGGTCGTCGTCGCTCCGCCGCGAGCCTGGCCTGCTCCCGCCGATGGCGTCGAGCCTCGAACAAGCGTCGCTCTCTCAAACGCGAAGCGAGCTCCCCCGATGCCAGCGCGATACGGCGAGCCGTCAAGGGCTTGCCACCGCTCGGAGACAGTAGCCGCCTGCCCTGGAGTTCGCCGCGGTCCCACAGCTCGACGATGAGCCGGCCGTCGTGGAAAAGGATGCGTACGTAGACCCCGGGTGAACGGCTCTCGGTCTTCGCTTCAGGAGGCGGCGGAACCTCGACGTCATCCACCTCGAGCTGAACCAGCCGGCCCGCGAGCGGTGGATCGACCCAATGTGCAGCGTTGACTCCGACCTCCACCACCGTGCGAGCGCCCGCCAATGCAGACCAAAGAAGCCCAAACAGGAGCGTTCCGACGAACGCGAGTCCGATCCGCTGCAGGCGCGCACTCCGTCGGAGACAGCTCGTCGAACGTGACGCTACGCTGCGGGAGCGCTCACTCCGCGACTTCGTCGAGAGGAGGGAAATCCACCTCGGGCACGCCGGCATCCGCGTCTGCAGTCTCAGCTGACGCGCCCAACATCCCCATCCAACGCGCCACTTCGTCGCGTCGCCGTCCTTGGGGAAAATCCGTCGAATACTGGGCTGCAAGCTCTTGCGCCACCTCACGTTCCCGCCGCTGTACCGCGGTTCTCAACTGTCGGACAAGAGCATCCTCGGCAAAATCCCCTTGGGGCGACAGCGAGCGATAGGCAGCAAAAGCAGCGTTCGCGCCCTCGTTGTCGCCGGCCTTTTCCAGAGCTCGCCCCAGACTCCACGCCGCCAGGGGAGCCACCGGCTCACTCGGGAACTCGGAGACCACTCGACGCAGAGCGGTGATCGCGCGTTGGCGTTGACCTGTGGCACGAGCAATATCGGCGAGCAGCATGAGTTGCTCGGCATTCGAAGAGGCCAGCACACTCTCGAAGCCCCCAGCCTGAGCCAGGTCGAACAGCGCTGCTTCGTACTCGCCGCCATTGGCTAGACGTTGCCACGTGGGTAGCTCCGCCGGAACCTCCGGCGTGGCTTCGACCGCGGAAGGAGCAGCCTCCGTCACCGACTCCGACGCCCCCGGCGGTTCTGCCAACAACGCCGAGCCTTCCAAGACCGGCTCGTCGCCCCTTCTCGCCTGGTTGGCCGGCAGCGCTCTGACTCGCCGCGTTCGCACGGGCGCCGCTCGATTCGGAGTCTGTTCCGTCAGGTCCGAGGACCTTTCGGCTTCGATGCTGGGCACGGTGACCGGGTTCACTGCCGCGCGGCCGGCTGCCTGCGTCGGCTCCGCTGACAACTCCGCCGCCAGACCCGCTTCGGGCACAGAAGTGTGCCGTCCCACCCAGAGCCCACCAGCAAACGTCGCGGATGCGAAGGCCAGAGACCAAACCCAACGCTGCGACGCTGGCCGACTCCTCCGAGGTTCCAGGTTTGACTCCAAACGGCGCCAAACTCGCTCGACGGCGGCTGACTCCGAATAGTCTTTCAAGTCCCTGGAATGGAAATCTGGCAAGTCCCGCTTAGTCACGGTCGCCTCTCTTGGCAGAAGGTTCGTCGTCCCCTCCGCTGGATACGAAGTGTTCTCGCAGGAAGCGCTGGGCGCGCTGAATCCGACGCTTCACGGTTGCAAGCGAACACGACGTCAGCTCGGCAACCTCTTCCAAACGATGCCGCTCGACGTTGCGCAGCGTCCAGGCGATACGCTCATCTGCCGGCATCACGCGCATCAACGCGTATATCTGTGCCAGCTCCGCGCGCACTTCGGGGCTTGCGGCCTCGGACGCGAGGCTGTCCAGCTCGACCGCCGAACTCGAACCCAAGCCCAGGCTCCGCAGCAGGCGCGCCTTGCGCAGGCGCATGCGCACCTGACTGACGACGATGGACCCGAGCCAGGACCGAAACGCCGCTTGATCCCTCAGCTCGCTCATCTGACCGTGGGCTCGGAGGAACGCATCGTGCACGATGTCTTCGACGTCCGCCGCACTCCCCTGGAGCCGCACCGCGAGTCCGAAAGCGAAGGACGCGTGACGTCGGTAGAGTGTCTCGAATGCGCTTTCCTGGCCCTGAAGCACCTGCGCGACCAACTCTCCATCCGCGGGCCCGGCCACTTCCGCAGACTCGCCTTTGGCGCGGGCACCGCTGGCCGGCGGAGCCGAAACGAGTTTGAGTGCCGGATGACCCATGGAATCCATTGCTAGATGCAGTCATCGCAGATTTCGGCTCACGTGACAGGCCCGATCACCGCATCGGCCCGGCAGTCGGTGTATCACGGGGGAATTTCCCAGAGATTGCGCCCCAGCGTGAGCCGAAACGAGTCTAGGGTGCATCCAAGCGTCGACCCAATCGGTCAGACCCTAATTCGATATATCCTAGGAGGATTCAATGAAGGCAATCGCTATCGCATCTGCGCTTTCCATGGTTTTCGCTGTCGCTTGTGGCGGGAGCACCCCCGAGGCCGAGAGCCCCGAGTCTGCTGAAGCACCCGCTGAAGAGGCACCCGCTGAAGAGGCTGCTGAAGAGGGCGACGAAGAGGCTGCTGAAGAGGAAGCTGCTGAAGAGGGCGGCGAAGAGGCTGCTCCTGCTGAAGAGGGCGGCGAAGAGGCTGCTCCTGCTGAAGAGGGCGGCGAAGAAGCTGCTGAGTAATCAGCCCCTTTTCGCAACTTGAGGAGACGGCTGGGCGTTCGTGCCCGGCCGTTTTCTTTTTGTGGCGCGCCCATTCTGTCGCCCCTGCTCAGCTCAGGACGCCAGCGGCCTCGGACTCAGGCGTGGAGCTTGACTCGCAGCCGCGTGCGGCCGACGAGGATCTCGTCGCCCTCATGGAGCTCACACTCCCCCTGGACGCGCACGAATACCCCGGAGCGCGATCCTAGATCGGACAGCACCACCACACCGGCCTGCTCTTCGACGACGCAGTGCTGATGGTCCACCAAGGGATCTTCCGCGAACACCAGGTCCCCGACGGCCGATCCGATTTGCAGGGTGTTGCCTTGAGCCACGACGCAGGCGCCCTTGGCTCCACCTTCGAGGATCTGCACGATGCGGAATGCCGAGGGCCACTTCGGTGAGGAGTAGAAGTAAGTCGGGTCCGGGTCGGGGCCATCATCTGGAACTGGGTTCGGCTCCAGACGCAACAACTGGTCCCCGACGATGAACTCGTCGTGCATCTCCAAGGCAACGGGCGAGTGCACACGAAGGAATACTCCGTTGCCGCCCTCGAGGTCCTCCAGTGAGAGGCGCCCCTCGGCGTGCACCAACACGGCCTCCTCCTCGTGGCAGAAGCGCTCGTTGAGAAGCGGCACGGCCCCTTTGGACCCGATGACGGCGACATCGGTGGTCGGTGCGTACACCTCCGGCCCACCTACCAGTGAACGGACGACGATGAGCGAGTAGAGCGGCTGCGCTTGCTCTTGAGTGTCCTCAGGGACGAATGAGGTGCGCGCTTTCACCTCTCGTCGCTTGCCCTTCGAGATGCGCTGAATGATGTCTTCACGCGGCGGCTGCTCGAACACTTCCATGCCGCCCACTTCTTTGCCCTCGATGATGGCGTCGAAACGACCATCTCGCAGCGCAAGCACCATCTCCATGTGCTGCGCCTTCATGAGACTGCGCACGTACTCGGCGATGTTCTGTTCTGCTTCGACAGCCTCGCTGTAGGACCGCTTGTGGCTCTTGATGACGCGGCCGCCATCTGCAAACAGGTGAGTGATGATGTGCGGCGAATCCAAGCCCGAGTCTTCCGTTTGTACGTGGAAGACCTGACCGCGACTCTTGATGTTGTTGTTGAAGCCCATTTGGGCGCGACGGAACGTCGGCTTGGTCGCCTCACGTTCGATCTGTTTGAGCGCATCGTCCGAGTAACGCTGAATGGCCTCGTCGAGGGCGGTGTGGTCGCCCGCGATGCCTTCCATGCGCTCGAAAGCCATCTGCGCTTCTTTCGAACTCGGGTCGATGCGCAGCGCATCCGCGAGCAGCGCCTGACCCTCGTTGTCGTTGGGCCCGCGGGCCGCCCACGCGCTGAGGATGAGCACGGCCTCATCTGGACGCTCCTTGCCCACGAGCCACTGAGCAACACGCGCAGCACGCTGGCGACTGACGGAGACGGCCTCGCTCATCTATCGCATCATTTCCGGGGTAGTACCGGGCACGCAAGTGGTTTCTGGAGTGTCTCTCGGGAGCCCGGGCCAACGCCCACCACTGAAAGTCCGGATAGAGGACGCCCCACGAGCACGGGGACCAAAAAGGTTGGGTAGGCCTTGAACGCCAGTTGAGACGGCATTACGGTTCGCCTCCCTCGAAAAGCGTGGAGCACCTCATGAAGCCTGAAATCCACCCAAAGTACGAAGTCGTCACGGTCGCCTGCGCGTGCGGTAGCAAGTTCCAGACCCGTTCCACTAGGGCGGTGGAAGAACTCACGGCCGACATCTGCTCAGCTTGCCACCCGTTCTACACCGGCAAGCAGCGTCTCGTCGACACCGCCGGCAGAATCGACCGCTTCCGCAAGAAGTTCAACCTGCCTTCTGCGTGACAGCTTCCCGGCGCGTCCGGGCCGAGCGACATCGCGTAACCGCCTCAATCCCTCCACGTTGCTAGGGTTTGAGGCGCCGCTTTGTCATGGCAATGCTGCCATGGCTCCGAGCGAGCACGGCAAGACGCTGTTTTCGATGGGTGTTGGCCGTGTAGTATGGCGGGTTCGATGATCCCCGAGGAAAAGCTAGAAGCCGTCATGCGTCGCCAGGCTGAGCTAGAACAGCTGATGTGCGACCCAGCCGTGATCTCGGATCCGCGCAGGCTGCAGGAGCTGAATCGAGAACGGGGAAACATCCAGCCCATCGCCGAAGCCTTCCACGAGTGGAAGGGGCTCAAGCGGCAGATCGAGGAAGACCGCGAAGCGCTCAGCGATCCTGAGTTGGGCCCGCTCGCCGAGGAGGAACTCCCCGGCCTGGAGAAGGACAAGGCCGAACTGGAGCAGCGCATCAAGATCCTGCTGCTGCCCAAAGATCCCAACGACGAGAAGAATGTCGTGTTGGAGATCCGCGCAGGCACTGGCGGAGAAGAAGCGGCTCTCTTTGCTGCAGACCTCTTCCGCATGTACTCCCGTTTCGCCGAGACCCGCAAGTGGAAGGTCGAGGTGCTGACCACCAGTGAAGCTCAAGCGGGCGGCTACAAGGAGATCATCGCGCTCATTTCAGGCGACGCAGTTTACTCCACCCTCAAGTTCGAAGCCGGTGTGCACCGCGTACAGAGAGTGCCTCAAACGGAGGCGCAAGGGCGCATTCACACCTCGACAGCGACCGTCGCGGTGTTGCCGGAAGCGGAAGACGTCGATCTGGAGCTGGACGAGAAGGACCTGCGCTTCGACATTGCAGCTGCTTCCGGACCGGGAGGTCAGGGCGTCAACACGACGAACAGTGCGGTTCAAGTCACCCACTTGCCCACCGGGATGATCGTGCGCTGCCAGGACGAACGCAGTCAAATCAAGAACAAAGCTCGCGCTCTGAAGGTGCTCAAGAGCCGGTTGCTGGATTTGGAAATCCAGCGCAAAGCCACCGAGGAACGCGACGAACGACGAGCAATGGTCGGCTCGGGCGAACGCTCGGAGAAGATCCGTACCTACAATTTTCCCCAGAACCGCGTGACCGATCACCGGATTGGCCTAACCCTGCACCAGCTCGACAAGGTGATTTCCGGAGACTTGGGCGAGGTCATCTCGGCGGTCAGCTCTTCGTACCAGGCAGCTCGACTGGAGGGGGAGCATGCGACGTACTGAGCGTGCTTCCAGCGCGCCGGTCGACAGGCATCCCAAGCTGGACACGGACGCACTCCTGTGCGCACTCGTGTTAGCTCCGAACACGTATGCTCGCAATCGCTTCTACGGCATGTTCGAGCAACAAGAGATGGCTCGTGTCCGTCGCCGCGCAGCGCGGGTGCGCGGCATCATCCGTCAACTCTCCGGCAGAGGGCGATTGCCTGCCGAAGTGGTCGGCGAGCAGGTGCTGCACGACCGCGTGGTCCTTCGTTACCGCGTGGAAAACGTCAACTTTGCGAGAACGACGTCTCTGACCTTGCTCGAAGCAGCACTCGTTCATTACGCTTTGCACAAGGTGTCAGGCCATCCCCTGCCAGCCCAAGAGCGGCAATTGGTGGAGGGGGCACTGAGCCGTCTTGGAGAGTCACTCCTCATCTGACGTCCGGAGAACGCATGAGCCGCCCCCCCACGGAGTCCGCCGCCAACGTATCCACCTCACCAACCCTGTCACGCGCACAACTTCCGCAGGCGTGTCGCTCGGGCGAACAGCCTGCTGGGTCGGGTCAGCCAGGCTCGGAGGTTTTGCCCTTCTGGAGTCGAGCCTGGTTCGTGGTGTTGGCGGTGTCCATGGCAGCCGCTGGTGCAACCGCATGTGGCGGCCCGCAGCAAGTCGCAGCTCCCGACGAAGTGGACTCGGAACCGACGAGTTCGACGCAGAGCAGCGCCGACGCGACGGAATACGAGGCAGAGGGCGACGAACCGGAGGCTCCTCCCGATCCTTGTGCCGATGGCTCCTGCGCCCCTTGCGGAGACACGGTTTGCTTGAAGGGCTTTTTCTGCGACGAGGCTGCGGGCGCCTGCAGTTGGGTACCAAGCTGCGCCGAAGAGCCCGATTGTGGTTGTCTCGAGAAAGAGCTCTCCGGCTGCAGTTGCGCGGAGCGGGACGGCGGTCTCTACGTGCAGTGCAGCGACTGAACGTCCATGCGTGTCGGCTTGCTCGTCGCGAATGACGGCGCCTGAACACCGACTGGATGCAAAGCTCCGTCGCGAGATGCAACCGTCACGGACTGGAACCGGACGGTCAAACGCCGCCCGAGAGGGCCGGCGCCTCAGGCCTTCTTCTGTGTGTCCGCTGGTTTGACGGCGAGGACGATTACCCGTGGGGAGTAGCACCCCATGAAGCCGTCGGGGACCGCCACCTGACCACTCACCTGAACGACCTTGAAACCCTGCTCGTGCAGCATCTTGCCGAGCTCGTGCAGGCAGTAGAGGCGAATCGAGTAGAGCCACTCTCGATTACGCCCATCGTCGAGCATCACCGTGCGCTTCACCGCAAGGCGACTGGTGATGAAGTCGACCTGCATGTCGTCCATGCAGACGCAACCGTCACCCTCGAACCAAGTCTGCATGGGCTGCTGCCGAACCACGAAGTCGCGATTCGGAACGTCGAGCAAGAAAGAACCACCGGGCTTGAGCGCCTTGCAGACGTTCGCGAGCATCGCCATGTTCTTCTCTTCTTCGAAGTAGCCGAAGCTCGCGTTCCAGCAGTAGATGCCGTCGAACATCTGTTCGAAGGCCATGTCTCGAACGTCTCCCTGGAGGTAGCTGATCTTTTGTTCGTTGCGCTGGGCCAGCTCACCGGCGCGGGCCAACTGAGTCACCGACAAGTCATAGCCAACGACTTGGTAGCCGCGCCTCGACATCTCCACTGAGTGAGCGCCAGCACCGCAGGCAAGATCAAGCACGACGCCACCTCGGTCCACCGCCAACGACGTTTCGATGAAGTTGACTTCGTCGTGGATCTCCTTCGGGCCGGGTTCCAACTCTGCGCGCAGGAAGTCGTCGCTCCACAGCTCCTCGAACCACTGACGGCGCTTACCGTCCTCGCCGGAGCCGTCTGTGAAGGTCGTGCGGGGAGGCGGCCGCGGAGGCAATCGACGCTTCTTCTTCCTCGGCGCTTCTGGTTCGCGTTCAGAGATCGCCTCTACCTCGGTGAGCTCTTCTTCGAGGCCATCGTGAAGTTCGACGGTGACGTCGATCTCTTCCTCGTCATCGCGCTTGGCGCGACTCGGCGGCGCCGGGGGCACCTTGTTCAGAGGAGGCGGCTCGATTCGCTCTCCGGCGGCCTCGGCGTTGGCTTGCGCCTGCAGCGACTTGGCCAGCTCGCGTCGCATCGCGGGAGTCTCGGGCGGCGTCGGCGCGTCGGCGCCACTGACGACCGTTGCTCGCCCAGCGGCAGGCGTGTCGGGCGGCGTCGGCGCGTCGGAGCCCGGTAGTGGAGCCGTGTCAGGCGCCGTCGCCCGCTCGGCTGGGGCGAGCTCTGCCTGCAAGACGGGATTGACTGGGGTCTCCGACGGAGGTTGTTCTGGAGTTGTCGCGCGGCTGGGGGGCGGAGGCGGCTGCACCGCCGGCGTGGTAGCTTCCGGAGGCGGGCTTTCGCCGGCCAGCGGCCCGCCAACGGCGTCTGCCTGTACGGCCGCGACTTCGGCCGACGGCCGCGTGGCGGGTACCGGTGGCGGCTGAACAGGAAGCGGTGGCGGTGCTGACGCCAGGTCTTCCGGGGAAGGTCCAGCCGCCGGCACCGGTGGCGGTCGATGAGGAGGTTGGGGGGCGACGCCAGCCGCCTGCACGGGAGTAGCCTGAGGCGCAGGACGCGCCGGCGCAGCAGCAGGCGCCCCTTGCACTGGCGGCGGGGGATTACCACTTGTCGGCTTGACGTCGATGATGCGCATCGGCATCACCACCCCTGGCTTCGATTGCCGGGCGCCCTCTTGCGCGATGGCTGCCTCGGGCATGGTCTTCGAACCGTCTACCCGACGCCTTCCCTCGGGCTGTGACGGTCTCGACCGTCGGACCGCAGGATCCGAAGCCAAGCGGGGGCGCACGGGATCGCTCGTACGCCGCGGAGGATTGGAACTCTTCTTTTTCGGAGCGTAACCCTCCGGCAGGGGGACCAGACTCTGACGCGGTTGGTCCGAAGGACGTCCCGGCGGCTCGGACGCGAGATGCGCGGGTTGCTCCGCAATCGGGCTGGCGGACGCCTGTGCCGCCACCTCCAACGCTTCGCTCGGCACCTTCGCTGCGCGCGGTACCGCAACGTCCTCAGGGCTATCCCCAGCTTCCGCCTCCGCGACGGCCCCTACTTTGCTCTCCTCAGCCATCCGTTCGCTCCAAGCTCTCCCCGTAGAGCACTGGTCCGGTCCCTCGAGAAAGACGGCCTAAATCCCCCTGCCCGGGCAGCAGCAATACGACAGTGGAGCCCAAATGGAAGGTCCCTAGCTCATCCCCCCGCCGTACGGTCATCGCAGGACTGATTTCGTGATCCCCAACGGGAGTCCGCGTCCCTCCGAGTGCGGTGGTGGTGATGCGCCCGACGATGGTGGCGCCGACCATGATCACGTCCACCCGCCCCAACGACTCGGAGTCGACGACGATGGAGACCCTTTGGTTGCGCACGAACAGGCGTGGCACGTGACGTTCACCAATCGCATTGACCGGGAAGAGGTCTCCGGGCATGGAGCGCACGCGAACGACCTTGCCATCCACGGGGGAGTGGACCCGATGGTAGTCCCTCGGATGCAGGTAGATGACGGCGTATTCGCCCCCTGCATAGTCCTTGGCGGCTTGACTCGAACCGCAGAGCTCCGCGACGTCGTACTCACGCCCTTTGACGGTGATGGCAAGATTGGGCCTGACCGCGCCAGCGGCGACGAGGCGGCCGTCAGCGGGACTCACCAGCTTCGAGTCGTCGATGCGTCGTGCACCGTCTCGCAGACGACGCGTGAAGAAGGCGTCGAAGTTCGTGTAGGGCCCCTGCTCAGGGTCGGCTTCCTCGAGATTCACGCCGTAGGCGCGCGCGTATATCTTGGAGGCCACGTCCGCCACCCGTGGTGGCAGCTCTTGTTCGCACAAACGGCCGACGGCGCGGCTGAGGCGAACACGAGGCACGAAACGCAGGAGCTGGGCGGCGGCGAAGGTGGTGACAGTCAACGAAATCCCTAAGAACGCAAGTTTGAAGTACCCGAGGGGAGTCCGGAAACCCCTTCACTTTAGTCAAATGAGTTCCGGTTCGCCGACAAACACAGGAGGTTTCGGGCGTTTTGTGGTGTTCAAAAGTGTGACGACCGAATCGTAGGCCGAGCACGTGGTCGTGGTCAATGTTGCACGACTTTTCGAGCAGCCTCGCACAGCCGCCGCGTCGCATCGGCGGGCATGTGGTCTGCTGTCTGGCCTGGTGGAGCGGTCCTCTCACCGTGTCCTTCACAGGCGGCTTCTTCGCCATAGGGATCGATGGCGACAGCGAGGGTGAACGACTGCTGCGCCGCATCCTCCTGCTGCTTTTTGGACAATATCCGACCGTGCAGGCCCAACCAGCCCCCGTGCAGGCCCGACAGGTCGTCGAACGTGCCTAGTCGCTCCTCCGCGGCAGTATCCTGACCGAGACTCAGTTGGGCCGCGGCGGCCCGGAAACGGACGGCTGCTTTTGAAGGGGCGGCTTCGAGAGCGCTATCGAAGTAGTCGCCGGCAAGTGAGACGTGCGCCTGATTGGTCAGCAAATCGCCAAGCCGCACACTTCGCACTACAGCACCCGACCCGTCCTCGACCTGCTCCTGATCGGCGCTACCATCCGGCTGGTCGCGCAAGTGCTTCTGCCAGCGCTTGATCCAGTACGACAACGGGTATCCGCTGACACTCGTCAGCGCCTCGTCGGTTTCGCGGGTCGACAGTCCCTTCAAGTCGAGCATCAGCAGCGTGAACGCTTCCCGACCATTCTGCCGAATCCAGAAGTCCATGAAGGATTCGACCTCGGCATAGGAAACGCGCGCGTCAGCGGCCGTGGGCAGCATGGCAATCGAGGGACCTATCTTGTCGATGCCGATGCTGCGCCCAGAGAGCAGGGCCTCACGGGCGATGGCGTAGGCGTCTCTTCGATCGTCGTGGGGTCGCGGTTTGCGCCAGCGGGTTTCTTCGCGCTTCGCGATACCTTCCTGCAACCACAGAGGCGCGTAGTCGCGACTGCCCCGACTCAACGCCAGATGGGTGAGCTCGTGAGCGAGGGTGTCTTGCCACGGATACCCCAAACGAGCTGCGCGCGGTGAAAGCATCGTCACTCGCCCCCAACGCGCCACGGCCACCGTTCCGGTCGTCTCAGCCGCGGTCAGTGGCAGTCCACTTACCGCGGCCAATGAGAAGAGGTCCCGAACCAAGTCGATGCGCAAGGGCTTCGGCAGTTCGATCCCGAGGTCCTGGACCATCGTCTCCGTGGCTTTCGGGTTACCCAGCACGGTCGACATGGAGACTGCCTTGTCGATGTTATCGCGAATGAAGGCGATCGAGGAATTGATGGTTTCCTGGCGTTCGGGAAGAAGCTTGCCTTCCGCCT
>JBNKZR010000134.1:0-17148 GCA_050301735.1 Polyangiaceae bacterium
GATTCTGGTACGGGCTGGCGACGCTTTTTTTCGCGAGTCCCTCGGACCGGTGCAACGTTTGCGTCTTTCCTGCCGCAGCGCGCGGCGCGAAAGCGGTCACATTGCGCTAATCGCCTCCAACGACGAGCTGAGCCAGCACCGGTTCGTCGTGGAACACGACGACGCGTTGGTCGTTGGCGCGGAGCTCCAACACGAGTCTGCTGCCCGGCTCGAGGGCGCCCAGGTAGTGCCAACTGCCGTAGACCCGTCCTAAAGGTCGCCCATCGACGTACAGGCGCAGGCTGCCTTCGCCTGGCACGTGCGAGCTCGAAGCGTGCTCGGGCGCCAGCGTGAAACCTGCCAAGGTACTGTGCAGAGTCCAGCCCCCATCGACGTCCTCGACGAGTTCCGCGTCGAGCTGCGGCTGCTCAGCGGCCGGTACTGGATCCGCTGGTTCCGTCATGGTGTCTCCTGCCTGCTGCTCGACGATCACGCTATCGCCGATGGCGCCATCGCTTGTCCAAAGCGTGCGGTGATCGTCCACGCCGAGCTCCACTCGGACTTCGTGTTCACCCGGTGACATCGTCGGCAGGTGCAGCCAGTTCGTGTACATGCGCGTGATCCGCTCGTCGTCCACATACACGTGTGCATGTCCCGGTCCAGGGTACCCTGCTCGTTGCTGCCCGCAGGCACGAGCTCAAAGTTTTCGACCACGAGGTGCAAGTTCCAACCCTGATACGGATCTCGTTTGAGCGTCATCTCAACGCTGGGTACGGCCTGCATTGCGTCCAGCTGCACGGGCGCGTGGTCGTGAGGATCGGCCTCGGTTGGGGTCGTGGCGTCTTCGTGGGCATGGGCTACCTGACACGTGCCGCGGCCGTCGTGGAGATCACAGATCAACTGCTGGTCGCAGTCGTCATTCTTCTCGCAAGCTGCGCCCACAGCCGTCGGACTGCAGGCGGCAAGTCCCAGCAACACGGCCTGGCTGCCCATCACAGCATGGACGGTCGAAAGGCGGAGCGCCAGCAGGGACCTCATGGTGGCCGGGTTAGCACGTGCTTGGAGCGTCGTGGGGCCGACCGCCTGCGGCATTTGTGCGCACGTCAATCGCTACCGGAACGTCCACTGGGCTTTACCTCGTTCGCACTAGCGACTATTCCACGCACGAAGCTATGCGGCGGTCCCAAAAACGCGGTGCCGTCTCTCGCGCAGCCGTGCTGACAGGCGCACGCAGAGCGCGGAGCGCGCTGGCATCCGCGATGATTGCAGGGTGCTTGGCGCAGTCAGCGGGGGCTCACCATGGCGCTGCGTCCACCCCAGCCATCGGCGGGAGCGCCAACATCAGCACCCGTCGTGCGAGCGCGAACACGCAGGTGATGGCGTCCGCTCGAGCGGCTCACGTCGAAGCTCTCGGTGCCGGCGGCGATGTCTACACACTGGAGGTTGGAGCGGAGTTCGCATGGAGCCCACGCTGGTCGACTGCCGCCGTGGTGCCGTCGGTGGTGGTCCGACCCGAAGATGGGCAGCCAGCGCAGGCGGGCTTGGGCAATGCTCAATTGGTGGCAAAGTGGCTGCTTTCGGAGCCCTCCGCACTGGGCGCCCCGTGGGCCATCGAGTTCTTTGCGGGCGTCCCGACGCGAACGGTGGTGCTCGGTCTCGATCCGGGTCCCGTTTGGGGATTTGGCACTCTGGCGCAGTATTCGTTGCGTTTTGACGGTGCGCTCTTGCAAGCACGCGCTGGGGTGGCGGGCGACGCACGCCGCGCTGGCCTCGCGCTGGAGGCTACCTACAGCGCCCAATTTGTCCAATGGTTGAGCGACAGGTGGGCCGTGGCAGTGGCTGGAATCGGGGCGACACGCGCTGCCACTTGGTGCCGTATGGACGCCGAGTGGTCTCTTTGCGCGGAGGGTCGCAGTTCCGAGTTGCGAACCAAGACGTTCGCAACGGCGCTTTCGGCGCAGCTCGCTCTGGAAGCGGCGCTGTGGGAAGATGGCGGCTTGCGAGCTAGTGGACGACTGCCCGTGACGACGCGTCGAGACTCCGAATGGGCGACGACGCTGCTTATGATTTTCGGCTTCTAGCCTGACCGGCAGCACCGCCAGAGAGCCGACAAACCCCATCCGCAAAGCCGGGATGTGGGCGTTTCAATCGGCGGACACCACCAGCCCGTCGCGACGCAGATTGCCGCGTCCGGTACCCCAGAGCACACAGTTGTCTGAGCTCCCCTCGACCGTGTAGACGAGGAGCTGGCGCTCGCGGTCCTCACCGTCTTTCAGGCTGACCACGATCTCGAGGGAGCCATTACCATCGGCATCGGCGATCGTTGGCACAGGCATTGCTCCTCGCGCGGGCAGCTCCAGCTTGTACAGCTCGTTGCCTCCTGCATCGAGCACGAATAGATGACTCTCACCCTCGTCGGGGGAGTAGGAATTGAACACGATCTCCGGCACCCCGTCGCTCGAGAGATCGGCGATGACGACACCTCCGGTCAACACTCGGTCGCTTTGGGTGTACGTGTAGGACCAGAGCTCGTCTGCTTCGGAGGTCGCCGCATGGATGCGTCCGTCGAAGCCGGCGAAAACGAGCTCGTAGCCGGGCCCTTCCGGCGTGATGTCTGCGACGGACACTTGGTTGGTCGCTCCCACGACGTTCGTGCCTTCGTAGTCCCACAGACCTGCCAGGTACTCCGGGAAATGAAGCGGCTCCTGCCAGCGTTCGAGGCGGCTTCCGTCTGGACGAAATGCCCACAACGCGACCCCCTTGAAGCGGTCACTTTGTGCGGCATTCTGTACCGAGCCGAGGACGATCAAGTCGAGTTGGCCGTCATCGTCTAGATCGGCTATGGCAGGCGCGGAGTTGGTGAAGTGAGCCTGCAGCGCGGTTTCTTCGTCATCGGCCCAGCCTTGCTGGGATTCGGACAAGTCGTGCAGGAAGCGAACGCCATTGGTCTTGGTGGGGTGCTCGAACATCGAGTTGGCGTCGAAGGCCGTACCGTCCCCCCGATGCAGACTCACGTACGCGTTGTCTTGCGGGGCGAAGATGTCTGCCGCGCCGTCACCATCGAGATCGCCCAGGGCCAGCGTTTGGTCGAAGCCGCCTTGAGTGTAGCAGCGATCGTCACAGCCCGACGTTCCTGTCGTGTTGGGCGGAAAACCATCTTTGATGGAGCCGTCCATTTCGAAGGCGATCAGGATGTCGAGGCGGTCGTTGGCCGAGAGCTTGTTGGTGGTGACCGCGACGAGTTCGTAGGCCCCGTCGGCGTCGATGTCGGCGGCTGCGATAGCGCGCAGCTCGTCGCGCCAGGCACTCGGGAAGCCCGGCAGCGTGTTGCCATTCGAATCCCAGGCGATCACTTCGTCTCGCGCGGCAACGGCGACTTCCAGTCCTGGTGAGTCAGGCACCAGATCAGCGACGATGGGGGATGCCCAGATACGTCCACCGTTCACTTCTGTCTGAAATACGATGCTCCCATCCAAGTGCCAACCCAGGACCAGGTTGCCCCGCGCGGCCAATACCTCCGAAGTGCCATCGCCATCGAGGTCGGCGACGGCGGGTGAGCCCAGCCAAGCTTCGTGCCAGCGATCGCTCAGCGTCGCCAGCAGCGTCGGTGCTGCCACCTCGTCGCTGCCACCAGCAGGTTCACAGGTGGCCTGCGGGAGTGGAATCGCGCCCAACGAGTTCTCTTCACTGGGCGGTGTGCCGCCAGTGGGTGGCCCATCGCTCGACTCGGAACTCTCTTTCGACGAACACCCGAGCAGCAATCCAACAGCCACCCATGACCAGCAATACGACTGCACTATCACCGACAATCTCCGCCCTCAGACTAGCCGTCCGCGCGCTTTGCGCCAGCGCTGAGGGGCTCAATCGGCGTAGTTGCAGAAGCCGTCGACGCAGCGAGTGCCGTACGTACAAGTAGCAAACTCGAAGTCGCAGTCCTCGCCGGGTTTGACCCGGATGCGGCAGATACGCTCGCCTGAGACACAGCTCTCCGCGTCGTCCACACAACTACATCGCGCACCCTGTTCTGGGTCGCATTCCGGGTCTAGGGGTAGCCCCGTGAGCCCTGACAGTGCCGCCGAGCCCACGCACGCCTCCCCCGGTTGCTTCCAAGGCTGGCAGGTCGTCTCCGCTCGCTCGCAGTACAGTCCCCAGGAACACGGCCGCTGGTCTACGAAGGCGCTCTCCGCGCAGGGTTCGCTCGGCCCTGGCAGTGGGGCGCAGCTCTCGTCGACACAGTAGCTATCGACGTCGCAGGCCACTGGCAGCGGGACCGGCCAGTCATAGCCTCGAGTCCTACCGCAGGGTTCGCCCGCGCGCGGCGTCCGTTCGCAGACGCCGAGGTACATATCCCCTGCGAAATGGCAGAAGAGGCCCTCTTGGCATTGGTGCGGGTCGCGGCAGTCGTCGCCCCGCGCACCCAGCGGCAGATTCCCATTCGTGAAGTCTGGCGGGGGGATGGGCTGGCATTGGCCGTCGACGCACTGCTCGCCGAAGGTGCACGAGGTGCCGAGCGGGCACTCGCCACCGGGCTCCGCCCGAGCGGCGCAGTATCTGCCCAGCTCGGGATCGTAGTCGCAGATCAGGGACTGACAGCTGAGAGAAGTCGTGCAGGGCTCACCCGCTGGCTGCGTTCCTTCGCTCAGGCAGCGAAGACGTCTGCCTTGGAGGATACGGTTGCACTCGAAGCTGGAATACTGACTGGCGCAGTCGAGGAGTTCTTCGGTGCTGGTGGTGGCTCCGTCCTCCAACCCGGTGCAACCAACGGCAGAGGCCAGACAGCCTTCGGAGACCACGGGTAGGTTCCGGCATTCGGCGAAGCGTTCGCACAGGGCTTCGATGTACGTGAAGCAAGCCAGGGGGTCAGCGGGTACCTCCCCGAGCTCGGGACCCATGTTCGAAGAGGACGCATCGGCTTGCTCTCCGTCCCTCGAGTCCGACGAGGTCGAGTCATCGGTCGTTTCGATGCTACGGGCCTCGTCGTCGGGCGCGCTCGGCTCCCCGCGAGTGAAAGTGAACTCGATGCTCTCTTGACCGCCGCAAGAGGCGGCTGCAGTGACGGCGACGAGCAAGCAGACGCGACTGAGCGAGGCACCCACCGACACCGAAGAGCACACTATTCAGCAGAAGACAAGTGCGTGTGCCCCGTTCACTGGTGACGTTGTCCGTGCAACACCTGCCCGTTGCCGTCGGCGAGGTCACTCGGAGGCGGCAGCCGAAGGCTCTGGGCGCATGATCTCTCGGCCGATCCAGTATATGCCGACGAGCAACGTGATGCCGACGGGGATACCGATCCACATCTGCTCGCGCATTGCCGCGAGCAAGCCCGTTTCTTGAAGTAGCATGATGGCCCCCATCATCAGCACGAAGAGTCCAAAGCCGCGCCGCAACTGATTGTGCGGAACCCGTGACGTCAAGCGAGCGCCGAAGATGCTCGCAACGACCGCGACAGCGGCGAATGCTGCGGTGAATGCCCACGGGATCTCCGCGTGGCTCAAGTGGCCGGCAGCGCCCGCGAAGGACTTCATGGCGATGATGAGCACCGAGGTGCCCACCGCCGACCGCATGGACAGCCCCCCGAGCACAACCAAGGTGGGCACGATCATGAATCCACCACCCGCACCCACCATGCCTGTGAGAGCGCCGACCACGAAGCCCTCCAGCACGACGAAGCCCGCCTTCATCCATCCCGGAAGCTTGGCTTTGCCGCCTCCGGGTGCTTGACTTGGCGGAGAAAGCGTAACGCGCGTCGTCGTAGGGCGCTTGATTCTTTTGCCGCTGAGCATCGCCACGGCGGAGACCGTCATCAACGTGGCGAACAGGGCCATCAACGTCTTGCCGTGGATCCAAGTGGCGGCGACGCCTCCGAGGTACGCCCCGACCATGCTCGCCAGGCCGAAGGTGATGCCCGTGCGCCAGCGCACGTTGTCCGCCATCGCGTGGGGCACGAGGGCTGCGATGCTCGTGATACCGACCACGATGAGTTCCATCGGGATGGCGGTCTTGGGATCCATGCCGCCCACGTAGACGAGGATCGGCAGTGATAGGATCGATCCCCCTCCCCCCAGAAGACCGAGGGCCAGCCCGACGAGTGTCGCGAGCGCTAACGTAACCGCCACCATTGCGTATGGTCTCCTAGCTGAGCCGAGTTGATTGTAGTCGAGTTCTCAGGTCGGAAAAGGGTAGAATTTCGATCAGTGCTTGCTTTTGGAGCGTTGGGCACCAGCCCTCCGCCCAGCCCCTGACGTAACACTATTGAGTACGGACACTTGAATCACATCGCCGGCCTCGTGCTCGACGCATCGTCAGCGACCGGCCGCTGGTCGCCGGTGAGGGCACCGCGGTCGTGGACAGATTGCTGACTAGAGCACTCGGGTATAGTGGGCCCATCATGAAGCCTCGTGTGCTCCGCCACGCTGCGCCTGTCGAGGCATGGCGACGGACGTCGAGCGTCCTCGTCGGCCTCGGTGGCTGGCGGCTCCCCGGCCCCGTTTCTGGGTTGCGGCTACATCACGACGCGTTGACACAGGGCTCGGATTTGGTCCTGGTAGGGGTCGTCGTACGCGCTGCGCAGGATGTGGAATGCCAGTTGTGACTTGGGTGGGCTGAGGTTCACCAGAGACCAGGTGAACGCCGACCGAGCATCGCCGCAAAGGCCGCGTTGCCGCCGCACGCTGAGTGCGACTTCCGCTCGCGCCCAGGCGACCGTACGGGCATCCAGCGCACCCGCGTTCAACGCAGAGGTGACGAAGCCGGGCAACACGAGCACCGTACTGTTGTTCTTCAACACGTCTTTGGCTGCGTTCAGAGCCTCCAGGTTGTTCTTGAAACGTTCCGCAGCCTCGTCGGCTTTGCGCTGATAGAGCCGATCGATGAACAGCGCCTGAAGCGCGCCGATGCGCGGGTCACTGCTGTCGAACGCCGAAAGCTGTTCGTAGAGCTCATAGGCGCGAGCCAGGTCCGTGCCGCTGAGCTTGCTCTGCGGTCGGTCCAGCAATGCTTTGAATTCGCTCAGCAGTTGGTCCAGGCGCTGCTCAGCCTCCGCGAGCTGGGTCAACGCCACCGACCCGATGAGGTGGGATTGCCCCTTGCGATCCCTCAGCATCACCTGGGCAACGGGTACAGCGGTTTTGTCTTGCCCGTACAGGTCTCGCAAGATCCGGTCGCTCAATTGCGTTTGCAGTTCACCGAAGGCGTTGGGTTGCCCGAGGCGGTAAGTGTTGCCCGCTACTTCCAGAGAGATGATCACGTTGCGCGCAAAGCCCTCGTCGCAAGGCTGACTCTGAGTGGGGTTGCCGGCAACCCAGTGCGTCTCGCCGTTTTCGACGACGGTTTGAATCGGGATCAGATCACAACGCGACTCTTTGCGCACGATCACGCGGATGCGACCGCGCTGAGCCTCGATGTCCGCCATGTAGCGGGTGTCCTTGGGCGCACCGAGCTTGTGAGTCGTCGGCCCTTGTTGAGTCGGGGCGGTTGGCTCCTCCGGCGGCGGAGCATCGCCACCGCAGCCGACGAACGACGTGCAGCAGAGCAGTGCCAGCGTCGAGAACGGGCGCCTGTACGACGGCGTGCCGGGCGCTGACGATCGAGTGCGGGATGGTTCACGAAGCATAGGTTGCCCTCCTCTTCTCTTCCGCGAGCCTAGCAGAAGGTGTCTTGCTGGCAACGCGCGACTTGTGCGTCGGCTCAACCTCGGTACTGGAAACCCGGAGCCAAAACGTCGACCATTCGGCGGGGTTGCTGCACGCCTTCTTTTGCGAAAGCTTCGATACCTGCGTTCAAGGTAGTCTCGCCGTCGGCGTCGCCAATCATTTCACCGAGGCGGACGCGACTTGCCGCCGCCATCATGGCCAGGCCTTGCTCATCGAACGTTGCGGCCGCCCGATTCAGCAGTGAAACGGCGTTTCGTTGCTGGTTCTGAGAGAGGGCCACAGACGCGGCGATCAAATCCGCACAAGGCTCACAGCGAGCCACGCGCTCCCGTCTGAGTTTGTCCGCGCAACGGGCCGCATCCGCCATCAATCGTGCGGCCTCCGAGTGATCGTCGCGAGTCAACATGATGTCCGCTACGACGCAGGCCACGTTCGCTCGAAGCTGCAGCGCCTGAATTCGCACGACTGCAATCTTCAACAGGTGCGAGCGCTCCAACGAGGGCCATTGTTGATTGAGTCGACGGTGCGCTCGAAGTGCCTCACCGTCGTAGAGGTCCAGGAAGGTTTGCCCCAGCAGCAGATTGTAGTGCGAAAGGTCATAGTGTCCTGTCTCGCACTCCTGCGCTGCGTGCTGGAGTTGGCGCCGCGCTTCGTCCGGTTCGTCTCGGATCAACCAAGCTACCGTGCTGAAGGCGGAGCGGAAACACATCGTTGCGTAGCGATTGCCGGTGCCTTCGTAGGCCTCGATCAACGGCGGTACGAAGTTGCCCAACTCACGGAAGCGGCCCAGAAAAAACCGGGCACTGATGGCAAATCGCTGCGCTGTGATGTTCTCCCAAAACGCACCCTTTGCCCGACTGAAGTGTTCGATTGCTCTGTCGGCGTGCTCGACAGAGGCCTCGTTGTCGTTTTGCAGGTAGTAGATGAGCGTCTGCGTCAGCTCGAAAAGGCCTCGCGCAGCCTCGGTCTGCAAGCTCTCCGCCAGCTGTCGAGCCAGGGCTGTCAACTGCTTCACTCGTTTCGTGGGGTTGCCACCGGGCGTTGCGGCGTAGGTTGCCTCCAACGTCAGGGCGCGCAGCAGGTGCAAGTCATCGCCATACTCCAACGCACGCAGCATGTGTTCGCTGTGGCTGCGCCCCCCGCTAATGGGATCAATCAAGGTGAGCGCGCAAGAGGCCGTCCAAGCGACTTCCAGATGGAGCTGCTGGCGCGGGGTGAGAGGGACGGCCCGATCGCGGTTCTGGTAGCGCAACCCGCGCAAGCGTACCCGCACGCGTCCCAGCAACATGGTGAGCAAGGCGGTGCCGTGGAGGCGCGGGGGGCTCGTCCCGAGCGCGCCACAAACCTCTTCGATGAGCAAAAAGCCCTTCTCGACGTGGCCGGAATAGAGCAGCTGCTCGGCTGCTCGCCACAACAACTCGATGCGGTCGTCTCCGTCGGCGCGTTCACTCAGGGCAAGGTAGGCTTCAGCTGCCGCAGGGCCCATGCCCGCGTAGGACAAGGCCCGTGCTCGCCGCAACTCGACGGCAGCGCGGTCTTGCGCTCCGGTTGGTATCAGGGCGAGGGCCCGCTCGTAGAGCTCTGCAGCGTGTGCGAACGCGAGACCATCGACCGCAGCGTCTGCCCCCTTGACGTAGTTGCTCGACGCCAGCTCGAGTTGCTTCGCTCCTTCGTAGTGGTGGGCGAGTTGCTCGGGTTTTGTGCTGGGTTCAGTCTGCAGTGCGTTGGCCAGTGCCAGATGGCGCCGTTGCCTGGTCGACTCGCTCAACCCTCGCAGCACGATTTCTCGAACCCGATCGTGATAGACCTCGACCAAGTTCTCGTCTCTCAGGCCTTCACTTCGCGCGAGACGTGCTGCCCGCAACACGTCCAGCGCCGCTTCCATCTCGTTGGGCGCGAGTGACTGCACCTGACGGAGCGTGGTGCGTGAGGTCGGTCCTCCTGCCAATGCCGTGAGCTCCAGCACTTCGCGTGCAGGATCTGAAAGCATCACGAGTCGACGATCCACCATACCGGTGAACGAATGGCGCGCCTCGTCGTCATCCAAGTCCGGTGACGCCTTGAGAAACGCGAGCTCTTGCACGAACAGGGGATGGCCCGCCGCTTCCTCGGCAATTTGGCGGGCCAAGCGCGCGCTTTCACCCGGTAGCATCGTCCTGGCGAGCATTTCGGCTTCGCGGGGCGGGAGCGCCTGGAGTGCCACCTCGACCACGTGGGGTAGGTTTGAGCGAGGCCCCCTGCGAAGCGCTGTCAACAGGGGACCGCCGTCGCCGTTCGGCTCACCCCGAAAACTGGCGATCAAGGTGATGGGAATGCGCGAAGAACGCACGAGCAACGGCTCCAGCAACAACGCGCTTTCAGTATCGCTCCACTGCAGATCGTCGATCCACAGCAGGAGCGGACTACGCCGCCGCAGGGCGGTCACCAACTCGGCAAAGGCCTCGACCGCCTGTGCTCGAAGCACGCTGCGATCCGTGTGCTCGAAGTGGGGAGGCGGACTCGAGTCGTGGCGCAGCGCCCTCACCGTGCGCAGTATCGGGAACAGCAACGCCAGCTGCGCCATGCCCTTCGGCAGGAGTTGCTCGACTTCAGTCTGCGGCAATTCGTCGAGCAAGCTCGCAATGTCGTCGATCAGGCCATCGACTGCTTTGTAGCTCATCGACTCGCGCTCTCGGCAACGCGACTCCAGGACCAACGCGCCTTGGGCGCGTACGCGTTGCACGAAATGCTCGACGAGCGCCGTCTTGCCGATGCCCGAGGGACCCGCGACGAGCACCAAAGCGGTCTGTCCTTGCAGCATGCTTTCGAACGCTGCGTTCAAGCGCTCGAGTTCCCTGCGCCTTCCGATCAGCGCGGTGGCTTGGGGAAGCCCGCCGCTCAGGGAACCAGTGCCCTTGTCGGATGTGGCGTTCAGGCGCGCAAGTACTTCCTCACCCGTGGGTCGCCGTGCGACGTCCAGGTTCATCAGCTCTACGCACAGATTCGCCAAGTCTCTCGGCGCTTTCGCGAGTTGTTCACGTGAGGGCACGCGGTTCGGCAATGTGCCTACCAAAGCCTCGTAGAGCACCACCCCGAAGCCGTACCAATCGGCAGCTTCCGTCAGGGCTTCCCCCCAGTACTGTTCGGGTGCCATGTACGCGGGTGTCCCGGCGATCTCCGTCTTGCCGGGTTGCCCGATTGGCTGAGCCAACCCGAAGTCCAACAGCAGGACTCGTCGTTGTTCGCGGGTGATGAGGAAATTTGACGGCTTCAGATCGCGATGAATCACTCCGGAGCGGTGAAGTGCGGTCAGACCCTGGGCTAGTTGGGTGAACACGTCCCGAACGACGTGCGGGTCGTTGCCGACGCGCTGCTGCAGCTCCGGCAAGGTCTCGCCTTCGACCAGATCCATCGTGAAGAACCAGACCGCACCTTCACAGAAGAGCTCGTGCAACCGCACGAGGTTCGGGTGCACGAGCTCGGAGGCTGCTCGAAATTCCGCTTTGAGTTCTGCGATGGTGTGTGGCGTGAGCCTGCCCAAGAGTTTGAGGGCTACTTCACTCCGACGCTCCTGGTCGTAGACGCCATACACTTGGCCCATGGCTCCCGCCCCGAGGCGTCGTCGCACTTCGAATCGAGAGGCCAGCAGGGTTCCCAGCGTCAGGTCAGGTGCCTGCGCTCCCGAAGGAGGCGGTTCAGCCCTGAGCTCGGGAAGGCGGTCCGCGGCCATGGAGATCCAATAGTCGCATTCCCTACCATTCGCCTAGGTCCGTGCTGCGCGAGTGACGATTCGGCCAAACCATCTGGCGGCTGCCGCGACTACGTGAGATGAAAGCGACAGGAATGGGGTGATGTCTCAGATAGAGCCAACCAGTGGGTCCAGCAGGGGTAGCCGCCAACTTGGCGAACGAGCGGACGTGGTGGTGGTGGGCTCGGGCTTTGGCGGGGCCGTGTCCGCCTGTCGTTTGTCCCAGGCCGGCCTGGCCGTCGTCATCCTGGAGCGTGGTCGCCGCTACGAACACGGCGACTTTCCTCCGCTGCCGAGCTCTGATGAGCTGCTCCCCGACACGCGCCGTTGGCTCTGGGGACCAGAACACGGTCTGTGGGATGTTGAAGACTTGGGGGAGATCACGAGCGTTACGGCCGCCGGCTACGGGGGCGGTTCGCTGATCTACGCAAATGTTCACCTCCGTCCACCTCGGACGGTCTTCGACGAACGTTGGCCGGAGGCGTATCGCGGTCGCGGCGGCCTCGACGAGTACTTCGACCTGGCCGCATCCATGCTGGAGGTACGACCGCTGCCCGAGGGCGAGCTTCGTCCGAAATCGGCCCAATTCGCGCAGGCCGCCAGCGCGCTGGGGCGCGAGCCGTTTCGTCCACCGCTGGCCATTTCTCGCCAGGACGGCCCCAACGTTCACGGCGTGGACCAACGAGCGTGCAACAGCTGTGGTGCCTGCTGCACCGGTTGCCCGATCCGCGCCAAGAACACCTTGGATCTGAACTACCTCGCAATCGCGGAGCGTCACGGCGCACGAGCACGCACGCAGTGCGAGGTCATCGACTTAGAGCAGCAGTCCGACGAGACGTGGGTAGTGCACTACGTCGACCACTTCGAGGCTACGAAGAAGCGTATCGTCGCTCGCCATGTTTTCCTCTGCGCTGGGTCCACCCACTCCACACGCCTGCTGTTGCGTTGGGACCACAAGCGGCGCGCTCGGCGGCAGTCTGGCGCTCAGCGGTATTCTGCGGCATCCAACTCTCTGATCGGCGTCGGATTCAGTCCCGGAGGCGACGCGGTTGGCGTGGTCTACGACACAGATCGAAAAGCGGCACCAAGCCGCGGTCCGACGATAACGACCAGCGTGGTGCAATGGCAGGACTCAGCGAAGGGTCGCTTCTTTCTGCTGCAAGATGGCGGCTACGCCGAGCAGTTGGCACGGCTGGTCGGTACGCTGCGAGCACCGCTGTGGGTCGGCCGCAATCGACTCACTCGCTCGCCAAACGACGAACGAAAGCACGGTCCAAGTCGTTCATCCAAAACCGGTAGGTCCGAACTGCCCTCCGTGCTCGACCAGGTTCTGGATGCCAGTTCGAGTCGACTGCTCGAGGTGGCCTTGCGCGGCCACCGGAAGGATCTGCTCGTCTTCGTCAAGGAGGCTCAGGCGCCGGCGCTGCTACCGGATGTCGTCGAGCGTACCGTCGAACTTGCCGTCATCGAGCGCTATGTGCGCGGTTGGTTAACGGGCTGGATACGCGAGGACAGCCCCCTGATGAAGTGGCTCGTGAGTGTCGACAAATGGGCGCTTCACAAGCTCTACGGTGGGGTTTCCGCGCTGTCAGACCACGCGGCGGCGGCGTTGCTGAGCGGCGGTGGTCGCTCACGTCAACAGCTAGCTCAGCGCGTGCTGGGCTACGACGACACGGGTGCTGAATACCGTTTGATGCTGCTCGCCATGGGTCGCGATGCAGCACCTGGGCTGCTGGAATACGATCCCGAGCACGACAGGCTGATCGCGGATTTGGACCTCTATCACCTGGTGCCGGGCTACTCCGAGCAAGAACGGTTGATGGCGGACTTCGCGACGATGCTCGGTGGCGAGCTGAGGACGAACCCCGCGTGGAGCTTCTTGGGCAAGCCCATCACCGTGCACAACCAGGGGGGGTGTCCGATGAGTGACGACCCTGATGAAGGCGTCACCGACGCGAACGGCAAAGTGCACGGTGTCGAGGGATTGTACGTGATGGACGCGGCACTCTTCTGCACGTCCGTCGGCGTCAATCCGTCGGCAACCATCGCGGCCATTGCGGAGCGCAACGTGCTCGCGTTCATCAATGCCCATGAGCGGTTCGCCGACGGACGTTGGCCGGACGCGTACGCGGACGACGGCGCTCGAGAGTACGCGCGCCAACGGCAAAGCGCCAAGACCTGGGCTGAACGTGCCAAGAGCTGGCAGTTGGAACCCCCTGCAACGAAAGCCAAGGGCTATCGAGCAAGACCTTTGGGCATCACATTCGCGGAGGAGATGCGCGGCTACGTTCATACGACGGATGCCTTGCTCCTTCGCGCCGACGGTTCCCGAAGGGACCCTCGCAGCCTGACGGACGACGAGTACCTCATGCTGGAGAGGCGTGGGCGGCCTGAGTATCCCGTATGCGCCAAGCTGGTCCTGCGCGCTCCGAGTCTCGCTCGCTTCATCGAAGACGAACGTCATCGGTTGTGGATCGAGGGGACTGTGAGACTGCGTTTGCCGGGGGAAAAGGTGTCGAAGAGGCGAATGGTCAAGGGTCACCTCGAGCTGTTCGTTCGCCGCCGGAAGCCCTACGCGTTGACCGAGGCTCAGGGTCGGCGAAGGCGTGCCCAACGACGTTTGAGCGGTATCGACTACGGTGCGGTTCGCGATGACGCGCGGGCTCCAGCGCCAGTAGCGGACGGCGATGAACAGTTCATGCTCTACGCCTTGGACCTGGACGACGCCCCCGGCTGGCGGCTGACTGGCTTCAAGCGTTTGAGCGACAAGCCGGGTCCGCAGGCGTGGCGTGACGTCTCATGTCTTCACGTCAAACTCTGGCGCCCTGACGAGAGTGGCAAGCCTAGTGAGGTCGTCGCAGCGGGTGCCGTTCGCGTCGACCTGGTCGACTTCCTCTCGAAACAGGTGCCTTCGATTCAGGCCACCGGTAGCGATGACCCCGCCCGTCGCGTGTGGGCGGCCGGACGATTCGCCTCCTACTTCTTCGGTACTTTGCAGCGCGTCTACTTTCCTGAATTCAACGCTGCGATCGAATCCTTGTTCGGTACGAACTCCGCCAAGCTCGAGCGCGGTCTGCACTCGCCGTACTTCTCTGATTCGGTGCTGGCCCGCGACTTGGACGCGCGGGATTCGAATGAGGCGGAGGCGGAAAAGCCGTGACGTTTCAGTTCGAGGAGCATCCCTTCGAGGTGGGAGCTGACACGTTGCGGCTTCGACTCAGGCTGCGACGGCTGCAGACTGCGTCTCCGCATCGAGCGACGGTGTTGTTGCTGCATGGGGGTAACACCCACAGCGATATCTTTCTGCATCCCCGCGGTGGATTGGCGGGTGCTCTGCAGTCGCAGTTCGACGTTTGGCTGTTGGATTGGCGTGGCAGCCCAGAAGTGACGCGGGCGCTGCCGGATGTTCCGGGTGGCTCGCACGCTGTCGAGCGGCGCGCCTACACTCTCGATGCCGTCGTGGACCACGACCTGCCCACGGCGCTACGTCTGATACGAGAGCGCGTGGGTGACGCTCAGCCGCTGTCGATTGTCGCGCACTGCCTGAGTGGCGCAGCCGTCAGCATGGCCATCGCCCGCGGCAGGCTGGAGCGGTTCGGCTTGCGCAATGTCGTGTTGATGACGCTGGGTCTGTTTTGCGAGGTCCCGTGGAATGGCTGGTTCAAGGCAGAAAACTTCTTCCTCGAGCGGGTCGTTGACGAGGAGCCCAAGTGCCGGGGATTGAACCCGGCCGAGTTCGAGCAGTGGCCACACGCCATGAAGAGTGCCTACCGGCTCTGGCCGGATGCGTGGATGCCGGAGCGAGAGTTCTTGAGGCGACTGACGTTCATGATCGGGCAACCCTTCGCGATGGAACGTCTGCATCCCGATTTTCGGCACATCGCCGTCGAACCGTTCTTCGGGTTGCTTCATATGGGACTCTATATGCACGCGGCGCAGATCGTGCGTCGGGGATACACAGCTCCTTTCAACGAGGCCGACGTCATCGACCGTTCGCGCATCTCGCAGCGCGTGGGCGCCAATGCCACGGCTTTGAGCGATCTGGACCACCGTCACTTCAAGAACAAGCGCATGGCGCTATTTGCCGCAGCCAGCAACGAAGTCTGGCATCGTGATTCGATGGACTCGATGTACGAATGGTTACGAAACAACGGCTGCGGCGACTGCACGAAGCGCGTCTTCTCCGGCTACAACCTGCAGGAGCTGCTGTGGGCCGACACCGCTCCTGATGAAGTGTACCCAGAAGTGGCCGCCTGTCTCGCACGCTGAGGAAAGGGCGTCGCGGGCTTGGCTCAACATTTTGCGCCGCGGTAGGTGAACATCACGGCTCTCGCTGGCAAAGTGGACTGCAACCATCCCCCGGCTCCTCATTGCCGTCATCGCACTGTTCACCCTCTAGGCACTGCATGAGGCCGTCTCCGCAGCGCGGGCCAAGTCGACATCCGAGCCTGCAGCCGCCGTAGTCGGACCGGGACTGTCCCGCGTCGTCGCACTCTTCGCCGAATTCGACGTCGACCCGACCGTCACCGCAACGCGCCGCGTAGCGGCAGCCAGGACCGCAGGTGCCGTAGTCGCCGGCGTTGATGCCGTCGTCGCAGTCTTCATCGCCGTTGACGACGGCATCCCCGCAGCTGGGGCCGAGTTTGCACTCCGTCGTGCAACCAGTGTGAGCCCCGTTGTTTTCGCCCAGATCGCACGCTTCGGTGCCGACTCGGAGTCCGTCGCCGCACACGGCTTGGCATTCGCTAATACCCAACGATACGGCGGCGAGTTCCGTGAAAACCTCAGCCCCGTTGGGGGTGGCGCCCCACTCGCACGCGAACCCCGGCTCCTGTCGGCAACTCTCGCTGCAACCGTCACCGGCAACGAGGTTGCCGTCGTCACACTCTTCGTCGGAGTCCGATGGTACCATGCCGTCGCCACAAACGGTGTTGCAGTTGCCCTCGGCGTCGCACTCGGGTTCCAAGGTGCAGAGCAACGAGCAGCCGTCTCCGCCTACTTGGTTACCGTCGTCGCAGGCTTCCCGCCCCTCGACGGCTGCGTCGCCGCAAACCGGCTGGTGACAGAGACTCGGGGTTCCCTCACACTGCCAATCGGCTTCCGTCGAACAGCCACTGGAGCACCCATCGCCCGCGGCCAAATTGCCGTCGTCGCATGTTTCGACGCTGTCGACGCGGCCGTCCCCGCAGCGCCTGACGATGGGGATGGGTTCTCCGAAGCCGGCCAAGTCGAGGGTGCAGAACACCGAGCAGCCGTCGTCGGAGTGATCGTTACCGTCGTCGCACTCTTCGTCCTCATCGAGCGTGCCGTCTCCGCACGTTGGGAGGTAGCGGCAGTCGCTCGGTTCGAAGCGGCAGCGGTAGCCTTCCTCGATCAAGCAGGCAGCCGAGCAGCCGTCTTGCCTCTCGGGATGGGCATCGTCGCATTCCTCGGCTCCCCCAATGAAGCCGTCGCCACACAGCGGAGGATTGGACTCGATGTCAGTGCAGAGCTGTTCTGTCGTGGCACCTCCGAGGGCTGTGCAGTCGTCGCCCTGGCACCCCGCATCCATCGGTTCGAGTGGCACGCGGTCGGACCCTTCACCGGAGCCCGGGGTGCCTGAGTTCGGCTTCGTGGGTTCTGGCGGCGGCTCGGGTTGACGTCCGCCGCTGGGGCCTCCAGCGTCTGCCCCGCGTGCGCGACCTTCGAGCCCTCCGTCGATGTGGGGCTCTGCCTCCACGATGGCCGTCGAAGCGTCGCGAGTGTCGGAGCACGCCATGGCGCATTCCACGCTCACCATGAAGGTAGCTG
>JBNKZR010000135.1:0-17101 GCA_050301735.1 Polyangiaceae bacterium
CTCGAGGCCCGGCGTGGCCAGTAACTCGTCCAACGACGCGCACGGGGTGACTCCAAAGAACGTGCCAAAGGAAGCCGTCCGCTCTGCATCCCGGTCGTAGGCTGCAACGAGCTCCAACTCGCGGCAGTGGGCCAGGGTGCTCATGTACTGGTCGGCGACGAAGCCACACCCGACGATCGCTATCTTCATGCTCGATGTCCGCACTTGCCGGGCCTGTATACCGGTTCTCGGCGGGGCACCAGCGCCGAAATTCCGGTGCGTGGCGCCCAGGACCTGCGAGGTCCGGCATGGGAGTTTCTACACGAAATGACTCAGTTCGACCCACTGCTTCCTGCCAGGGTGGAACCTTCAGTGCCTCCGCGCGCCAGTTCGTGCCTCACGGAGCGCCAGCCTCCGTTGAGCGACTCAGGCGGTGTGGAGAAGCCGAGCGGACGTCGCATACGCAAGTCGCCTTTTTGATGGCAAGCACCCAGGACGCTACCCCAGTCCAGCGATGTTCACCTGTGCGCCGTTTCTGACACCTGGAGTGCGACTTGTGTCCAAAGTGCGGGCACATGCGACCGAATTTATCGTTAGAGAAGCGCGGGCTTTGTGCCGTGATAGATTCGGTAGGCGTTCAAACACTCAAGGCTATGTTCTCGACTGTCCCCGGTACTGCCCCGACCACGAAGAAGGTCGGCCTCGCTTCAGAACTGCAGATCCTCAGCATCACGCGTGACCTCCTGCGTGCGCAGGCCAGAAACTTGTACGTGATGCGCTGGTCCGGCGAGTGCGCCGTGAGGGACCTGAGCGTCGTGTTCAGGGAGATCCGGCAGCTGTCCAACAAGTACGAAACCGTCGTGGTGCTCAGCTTGCTCGATCCTGGATCCCAACCTCCGAATGCAGACGGCCGTGCGCTCGTGGCCAAGCACCAGGCGCAGATGAGTGATCGTTTGGTACTCGCCAACCTGGTAGATGGCCAAGGTTTCTGGGCCAGCATCGTGCTGAACGCGCTCTTGGGCATTCAGAATTCCATGTCGAGTCGGCTCGACAAAGAGCGCGTCTTCCGCAAACGCGAGGAAGCTTGCTCTTGGGTCCAGCCGTTCGTCGTTGGCAACGCTTCGGCGCATGATGTCGCCGAGGTGATCCGACGCTGCCGTGAGGCCGCGACGGGAACTCAGCGCGTCGCATCTTGAGCCGAGAAGCGAGAGCGTTCATCGCGTGGCGTCGTGAGCCCAAGCGCGGCGAGAGCGCCGAGGCGCGTGACCCACGTACCTGACGCGTGCGCTCGGGAGCTCCCGCAGCGCGGGCCCTCGATGGGCTCCCTCGTAGGCGTTCGCGAGTATGTTGGGGAAGCCCAAGAGAATGCCGGCGACGACAGAGATGTGCTCGACGGAGAAACCCAGGTCCAACAGCACCGCAGCTGCCAGTCCGTCGACGCGCAGAGCTTGACCGCAACGTTCTTTGACGGCGGGTTCCAGCGAAGCCAACAAACGTTCGTGGGCGCCCCGATCCGTGCGCGAAGTCTCGCGCCACCGGCTAAACAAGACGACACGCTGGTCTGTGTCTCGACCAGTGACACCAAAGCCAGGGGGAGGTCCTTCCCCAAGCCCAAGCTGCGCCATCTCCTCCCCAGCCAGGAGGCGCGCCTGCTGCTCACTCAGCCAGCGCGCGGCAGCACCCGCGGTCCAGTGCGAAAGCGGCGACGTTTCCATCGCCATCACGCCAACACCGAGACCGCTCGAGACCCTACCCTCGCAGGCGGCAAGCTGTACGACCTTCAGCGGCCAGATTCTCGGATCGCACGCCAGCATGCACGTCGTCAAACGGTCGAGCAAACGACAAGCGGCAGCGTCCAGCGCAGGCCCACCGACGCTGAGCGACATCAGCTGCCAGTAGTCGTACTCGATCAGCTCCCCCACGTCGTACCCGCAGAACGACAACTCGGTAGGAGAGACGCGACCAACCCGCGTGGTCAGCTCGTCTGGGTGCTCAGCGTTCGACATAGCGGAATCTCGGGAGGTTGATGGGGTAGGCATCCATCGGATCGCGAGCACGAGTTCCCATCTCTGCCATCACGCACGGAGCCCAAGCCCAAAACAACATGCTTTCGAGTTGCCAATTGTCCGTCAAACCACATTCGAACAGCACCGCAATCGCTGCTGACGTGGCATCCAAACGGACGAACCACGGGCGCTTCGCAACTTCTGAACAGTCCGCGAAGAGCGTTGCAATCTCCAGCGCCGCTTCTTCTTCCTCGGGGGCGAGCGGCAGCTCTCGTGGCAAACGATCTTCGCGCAAGGCGGCGAGCAGCAGAGTTCGATCCGCCACCACGGTCGCAGCACGTTCGGCCAGGGCCGCCGCTGACGAAGCCAGACTCGCCGCGTAGTCGCGAGCCACCATGTGCGCCAGAATTCCGAGATGCGACGGCGCGCTGCCCGCTCCAATCGGAGCCAGCAAGACGAGCGCCCTCCTCAGTGACTCACTCTGGCGCGGGAGCGGCTCTTCACCCGTCAAAGCCAAGAACATCACGTCGGCTACGGCGAAATGCTTCGCCAGATCGCTTCGCACGCCGAAACCGTGAATCCTCGGCTCCGACCCGGAATCGTCGACGACACGAGCCTCGAGCTGCGTCGCGAATTGGGGGCTCGCGAACCAATCACTCGGCTCAGCCGCCATGGCTCGTCTCCCCCCTTGGCTGGCGCGCGGTGTACGCGGCGTGCAACGATCGCAGATAGTCGTAGTGAGAGGGAAGCGCTGCCAGCGCTTCTTCACGTTCCTGACGCAAGGCGTCCATCGCGCGTTGGCCGTGATGGTCCTCGACATGGGCCAAGAGCGGGGTCGGATACTCCGGCAGACACTCCATCCCCGCCAGTATCTGCGCGTAGCTGATGGTTCTGAACAGCGGCACGGCCGAGCGCTCGACGACGGGTAGCCCCTCGCGGAAGTAGGCGAGACGCGCTCGCAACGAGTCCGTCATCACCTCCTCGCGCGTCGACTCCACCCAGAAGCGCGTGTCTTGCCGCTTCGAGAGCACGTAGTGCAGCACGATGAAGTCGCGAACGTCCACGTACATCTCGTTGATGACCGTGTTGTACGCCCGCACGCGAGCTTCGGCGAAGCGCCGGTCGGGGAAGAACGTGAGCAGCTGAGCCAGCTGGTATTCCGTCATGAAGATGGACGTCGACTCGAGTGGCTCGAGGAACGAGCCCGCCAACCCGAGCGCGACGCAGTTCTTCACCCATAGGTTGCGCATCTTGCCGACGCGAAGCTTCAGGTGCCGAGCCGTGCCTGCGTCGCTGCGGGCACCGAGAAACCCGCGCAGCTCGCGCTCGGCGGCGTCCTGGTCGATGAAAGCGCTGGAGTAGACGTAGCCCGTGCCGTGCCGGTGATAGAGGGGAATGTCCCAAGTCCAGCCGGCGCTCTGGGCCGTCGCGGTCGTGTACGAGGGTATCCCGTCCCGCTCGGGATGGTGCTCGCACGGGATCGCCACGGCAGAGTCGACGAGCAGGTGTTTGGCGTCGCTTTCGAACGGCTCACTGAGTGCTTGCCCCAGCAGTAGACTGCGAAATCCAGTGCAGTCGATGAATAAGTCCGCCTCCAAGCGGCGCCCATCCCGCAGTAGCACACCGGTAATGAAGCCATCTTCCGCCCGCTCGACGCTTTCCACATGGCCGGGCACGCGCGTGACTCCGCGCTCCTGAGCGACCTTCGACAAGTAGCGCGCGACGAGTGCCGCATCGAAGTGATAGGCAGCGGGCCGATCCATCTCCGGGCGCCCTGGACAGCGCGGTGCTCGCTGTTGCTCGCAGACCACCGTGCTCGGCACACAAGCGTGGGCCAGACTCTCGACGGAGTTACCCGCGAGCTTCTGTTGGAGCCAATAGTGCAGGGGCGAAAGCCCTTGACCCACTTCCGGAAAGTAGGGGCGCCCCCAGGGATTGATGAGTGCATCTGGTCGCGCGCTGCCGCGGTTGGTAAACGTGTGGTAGTAGTGCTCACCTTCTCCATGCAGCCAGTTGACGAACTTGATCGCCAGCTTGAAGGATGCGTTGCAAGCGGGCATCCACTCCGCCTCGTCCAAACCGAGGAATTCGAAGGTGAAGCGGAGCGTCGGAATGGTGGCTTCACCGACGCCGATCGTCGGCACCTCGGGAGACTCGACGAGCGTGATCTCCGTCTCGGGAGACAAGGCGCGTTGAAGGTAGGCGGCACTCAGCCAGCCGGCTGTGCCCCCACCAACGACCAGAATTCGACGGATCGGGCCCGCGCTGCGCCCGCTGTGCATGTCACTCATCGTCTCTCACCTCTTCTTGAAACCAGCAACCGTCTTCGCACGATCGCCCAGAGGTGGCGAAAGCGACGGGTCCGTCTGCACATCGATCAAACAGGGCCCGCCCGCGGACAACGCGGCTTCGAACGCAGTTGCAATTTGGTCGGGACCGTCCACCGTCCAGACCGACAGCCCCATCGAGCGGGCGATTTCCGCGACCCGCAACGGCCGCTCGTAAACGATGCTCTCCATCGGGCGCCCGCCGTTGACGAGCTTGCTGCCGTGCCAGGTGATGCCGTGCATCTGGTTGTTCTCGACGATCCAAATGACCGGAACGCCGTACTCGACCGCCGTCATCAGCTCCATCCCCAGCATGCTGAAGCAGGCATCGCCGATGATGGCCACGACAGGACGCCCCGGTACGGCCAGAGCGCTGCCGATGCACGCCGCGGTGCCGTGACCCATCGAGCCGAAACCCAGGTTGAGCACGAAGCGTTGCTCACGACGGACTTCCAGGTGCTGAATGTTGAACAGCATGTGCCCGCCGATGTCCGAAAAAACGACCGCATCTTCAGGCAGCACGGCACACAGCTCGCGACGCCAACGGGCAGGCGCGAGCGGCACGCTGGCGGACGCACGTTGCGACTTTTCGACGTAGCGCGCCTCGCCTCGAGGCGGCGCGGGCAGCTCACTCCAGGTAGCGCACGGCACAACGCCGCGGCCGACGTCACGCTCAATCTGGAACAGCAATTCGAGCAGGATCGTCGCTGCATCTCCCACCAGCGGCACGTCCACGGGGTAGTTTCTGCCGATGCGCTCCCCGTCGATGTCCAGCTGCAGCAGCGTGCGCCCCTTGGTGAGTGAGGAATGCCAATTGAGCGTCGTCGTTTCGTTCAACGACGCCCCAACGGTGAACAGCAGATCGACCTCCCCCTCGCCGTCGATCAACGCCTTCCTCGCGGCGTCGTGCCCAGCGAAGCCAAACACCCCCAAGGAGAGCGGGTGGTCTTCCGGGAACACACCTTTGGCGCGAGGAGTCGTGGCCACCCGAGCACCGAGCCGTTCCGCGAGTTTGGCAGCGCGATCCCGAGCCTCATCGGATGCAGCACCCGAACCAACGAGCAATATTGGGCGCTTGGCGAGCAACAAAGCTCGAGCAGCCTGGCTGACTTGGTGGCGATCGAAGAGAAAGGCAGCAGGACGGTAGGTCTCGGGCCGCCACTGCTCCGCATCGACTTGCTGCATCCAGAAGTCGACCGGTACGTTTAGGTGGACCGGCCCCGGTCGCCCACTCGTCGCCAAGCGCATGGCTCGCCGAAAGTGGTGCGCCAGATGATCGGGCGAGATCACCATCGCCGAATACTTGGTGACCGGCTTGAAGATGCTGACGATGTCGATGTCTTCAGCGGCGGTCTCTTGAGCTGCGCCCTTGCCGAAGGTCTTGCTCTGCGCCTGCCCCGTGATGACCAGCATGGGCACACCGTCGGCAAAGGCACAGGTGACGCCGGTCAGGAGATTCGTCGCGCCCGGCCCGGAGGTGGCCGCCGCAACTGCCACTCGACCACTGACCCTGGCGTAGCCATCTGCCATGAAGGCGGCTCCACATTCATGCCTAGTCACGACCAGGTTCATCTCCGAAGCACACTCGACGGAGTCGAAGAAGGGGTGCAAGAGACCGCCAGGAACGCCGAAGACCGTATCGATGCCTTCTGCTGCCAAGCTACGGATCAGCGCATCCACCATCCTGAGGGTCTGCGTCTGCTCGACCCCCGGCTCTCGCAGGATCTCCCGAATTTCGCTCGATTTTTCTATCAGACGCTCGGCGTTGTTGCGCCGGAGGGCCGTCTCTAGGGGTTCGGCTAGTGGGCGACTCATCGGGTGTGCGGGGCTTCCTCGGAACGGTTCCGTTTTGCAGTTCAACTGGGAAATACCCGGAAGAAGCGTCCGCTTTGGGCACGTGAACGCCCAATTTGCTACACGGTGTTTCGTTCCAGGTCTGCCTGCAATCACGACCACCCGCTGTGCGACATAAGCCCGCATCGCCAGAAATGGCGTTCCATGTAGCTACACTGCAATAGGTTACCTACCCCAACGGCTCTGCGTTGAACATTGAACCGGTGGTACAGACGGCAACTTGCTCTGGTCTCGGTTCTCGTGAAATGCGGATGGCGACGAAACACCGGCATCCAGATCACGTTCACGGGTTCCCGGTTCGAGGACTGCCATCGATTTCAGGCGATTCGGGAATTGCCTGAGAACAACACGACGCCACGCCCACCGAGTTTGCCGCCAACTCGCGCAGGGCGACAGATCGCACGAGACCGCCGAACTCGTGCCCAACGACCACCCCGAGAGGACACCGCTTGCTCAGGAGCCCTACTCCTGGTGCAACATTAACTCAAAACGACTGCACCGACGTCACTACCGCGCTGAGCTGACTCGCCCTGAGCGACTCGCGATGGGTGGATGGTCCGGTGACAGTGCATGGGAGTGTTCGTCCGGACCAATCCCCTGGTGCCGTACCGCCTCGCGCGGGCGCTACCCCGCGTACGGCCGCAGCCTGGAGCAAACGGGTGCATCAGCGCCGCGCCGCCCCCCCAGCAGCCCGACGACCGCGAACGGGTTCCTGGCCTACTGCGAAGCTGGGAGCGCCGTTTCTGGTGTCCCACCGCCACCATCGCCACTGAACCGGCCCAACCACGGCGGGACGTACAATCGGGGTAGACGTTTTTAGTCCGCTACCGCTTCCGTCTTAGCCCGTGCGACGACGTGGTAGAGTCACTGCGCTCAATACCCCTGACCTAAGGAACGCTCGCATGAAAACCTCTTGGATACTCCTCGCAACCCTCGCTCCCATGCTCATCGCCGGCTGCGGCGGCCAAGCAGCATCCGATGCAAACGGCAAGGACCAAGTCGAAGAAGGCGCGACCGACGAAGCCTCCGAAGAGGCTGACGTTGATGAAGCCGAACCAGACGAAGGCATCGGGGGAGACGAGGAGACGTTCTCCGAGGACGTCGATCAAGACGGTGACGTCGATGAGCAGGACGAGCAGCTAGCCCGCGTGTCGGAGGTGCTCGACATCGATCTCGAGGACGTGGACGGCGACGGCGACGTGGACGTCGACGATCTGGCTGACATCGCGAAGGAGGAGTACGACGTAGACGAGGAGGAACTCGACGTCACCGGCGACGGCACCTTCGACGAAAAGGATCTCCAGGAGATTTCCGATCAGATCGAGGAGGGGGTCATCACACCTGAAACCGTATCGCGCGCTGACAGCGTCGACGTCGCGTCCAGCGGCGGGGTGGCTGTCGCGACTCCTGTGGCTGGGCCGATCGGGATGGTTGCTCCTCCGCGTGGTGTTCCGCTGCCGGCAGGCCCTGGTAACACAAGCATTCCAGACTTGGGCGAATGTGAAGAGCAGGATCCCTCCCAAGGGCCAGACTACTGCGACGTGAGCTACTCATGCGAGAGCGGATATATGTGGGGCAACTGCTGGAACGAAGGCACCGGGGTCATGTACTGTAGCTGCGGCGGAGAGGGCGAAACCGGATTCGGCTACGCGGACTACCAGCTGACGGAAGTGTCGATCTCGGAAGCCTGCGGGACGCTGATGGATCTGTGCACGTCGGAGGTTCAGCCGGACTTCAGCGGTGAGCCGGAGTGCGTGCCCGAGTACCAGTCGGCGAGCGACGAATGGTGCGACATGTCCATGCGCTGCTCCAAATCCGCGGAACTCGAGGGCGGTGCCACCGCACTCCTGTCCGAGTACGAGTCGGTCAATTGCTCCAGTGAGGAGGAGGGCGGCCCGAGGCGCTGCGAGTGCTACGGGCCTCAGGGCAGCATGAGCTTCGAGCTGGCGGATGGCAAGGGTATCGAACCGTGCCTCTCGGCCTTGGACATTTGCGACTCGGCCGACTCCCTCGAACCCGAGGGCGATCCCGAGTGCGAGTTTGCGTACCAATCAGCAGGCCAGAATTGGTGCGAAGCGCAGATGTCATGCATCAGGACCGCGACCACCGGAGACGTGACGGTCGATATCGCCGAAATGGCGAGCACCAACTGCCAGCTCGTTTCCGAAGGCGTATGGCAGTGCGGCTGCTACTCCAGCGCTGAGTCGAACAGCTTCGAGTTCGAGAGCACGGCCTCTGCCTGGGACACCTGCACGGAAGCCGTCGAGTTGTGTGGCCAGTAACCGAAGGCCAAGCCTGACGCGGACGGTGAACTAGCCGTCCGCGTCACGACCGTTCGCACAACGGTCGGTGCCAGCCAGAGCCTGCAGCTAGTTCGAGCCAGCTGCGGGTGGGGCAGGTACCGGGGCGGCCGTGTCGGGCGCACCGGAGGCAGCGGCGCCAGTCGCGGGTGGCGAGGCAGGTTCGGCGGGCATCGGGGTCGGCGCTGGAGCCACTGTTGGCTCCGGAGCAACGGGGGGCTCTGGCGCCGGCATGGCTTCGGGCGCTGGCACCATCTCGCCACTTGGCGGGGTCTCTCCGGTCCCGTACACGACCGTGCAGTTCTTGGTGTAGAAGAACCCGAGGACCGCGCTGTTGTCGAAGTCCACACCGACCACTTCGGTGATGCCTCCCTGCTTGGCAGCGGCGGCTTGGGTTGCGTCACCCCAAGCGACGAGCTTGAGAATGTCTTGGGAGCAGGCCACGCCTCGCTTGACCAACTGACGTCCACCCATGGACGCATTCAGGTTGGGGTCCCAACCGATACCCGCCGAATCTCCAACGCCGGTAATGTGAATGGGGGGATGGCCAACGTCTTCGTAGATCAGACCCGCGGTGGCACAGCCCGACGCCAAAAGCGCGAAGCCCAGGAGCGTCGGGAGCACGATGGCTGTCTTGCATGACTTCTGGAACGACATGTCTCTCATCTCCTGCTTCATTCGCCCGACACCACGGTGCAGTACTCTCTATAAACGAAGCCGAGCACGCCCATACGCGTCTCGTCGGCGGCGTGAACGGTGGTGATACCGCCGTTGAGTGCAGCTGTTTGCTGGCTGGCATCGCCCCAGGCGACCAAGCCGAGCACGCCGTGGGCACAGGCTTTGCCCGTCTTGACGATGGTTCGCGTTCCGTCGACGGGAGTCAGAGGAACACCCTCCGGCGGAGCTTGAACGTCGTGATAGATGACACCGAATGGTGCACAGCTGGTGAACAGCAATGTCGCTGCTCCCGATACGAGTAGTCCCTTCATCACCTCTCCTCAATTGCGGGTGCCCAAATTCGAGCACCCGCGTCGAGGCGTAACGAGTCCCTGTAGGGATGTCCAGGGACGTAGATGCGTAAGCTTTGCGCAAACTGTTGCGACCAGCTGCCGGGCGCCCGACAGAACGACGCCGCGCGGCAACTGGAAAGACCTGTGGGCGAAGCCCTGACGGTGGGTGATGCCAACGCTGGTGACGGGAAGCCGCACGAAAGCACCCGGATTGTCGTGATCGCCGGAACCTCGTGCACGATATCCGTCGTGTTCTCCAGTGCCGGGCGCTGAGCTTCGAAGAACGACGCCATCATGACCACCGCCGGCGGGTAGGGCCCAGAATCTCCCCTGATACCGCAGGCAGAGACTCATCGCTCCGTTTCCCAACTTGGCGATGCATTCCGGCCTCAGCCTTCCTATCTCGCTCACACTGCCCCATACGGTGTGAGTGTGTGGAGAAGGCGATACCAGGGCCAGGACGACGCCCCACTCGAGTTGGCAGCTGTGTCTTGCGCAAACACCAGCGAGAAACTCTCGCAAGCGTTCGACGTCACGTTCAGACGAGAGCACTGCGTCGATCGAGCGAAACTGGAGCATGGCGAACAGGTCCTCGGTTTTGACGGCGAACTTCGGCTCCGGGTCCGCGCTGGCGTTGCTCGGGGTCAGCAGCGGCAGCGCCATGACCCACAACGCCAGCAGACGCACGATGCGCCCCATCGGTTGTGCGCTCATTCGATCTGCCTCGAACGAACTACGAACAGCTGCCGCATCTCGGGGAGAGAGACGGCTTCCGCCCTGTCCGCCTGAAGAAAGCTAGCCCTGCCCCGAGGCGGGTGGCTGCGTCCAACGCCCCCGATCCTCCAGGGCCGCTTCCAGAAGTCGTTCTCGGACTTGGTCTTTCGGAATCACGGCGCTGGCGCTAACCCGACTGGCGACCTTGGAGAGCTCCGCCATGCTGGCTCCGGAAACGAGCACTATGTTAAGCTGCGTTAGCTTGGGATTCCCACGCAATAGTCGCGCGAACTTGTCACCATCCATCGACGGCATGAACACGTCCAGCACCAACACGTCGATACGATGCCGCAGAATCGTCTGCGTCGCACCGATGGGGGAGGAAAGCTCAAATACTTCGAAACCGCCCTCCCTCAGGATCGACGCCAACAGCGCCCGGGCCATGTCGTCGTCATCCACAACCAATGCTCGTTTGTTCGGTTCCATCCAGCCCTCGGTATGCAGCAATGGCAACGACCTGATCGCGACGTTGGGGGAATCGGAGTGAAAGCCTACCCGCGGAAGACGCTCAAGTCGAAGATGCTGCAGATAACCCTCAGCATAATGCTTCTCACGGTGGTGGCCACCATCATCTCACTGGCCTGGTCGAATCGTCAAGCCGAGCAGGAACGCCTGCAGGAGACGACGCAGCTGATTCACGAAAGCATCGCGAGCAGGGCCATGACGCTGGCTCGGGGACACGCTCTCGCGTTGCGAGGCCTCGTCGCGGACAACGCCTACAGTGATGTGCGACAGCTGATCCGAGGCACCGTGAGAGATGACACCGACATGCTGTACGGCTTGTTGGTGGGCTCCGATGATCTGCCTTGGGCCTATTCGTCACCGCTCACCGCTGACGATGTCGATGACGACATCACCGTCGATTTGCCCAAGGAACTGGCCCTCACGCCAGCAGCGCTCCGCAAGAACGGCGAGCACGTTCGCACCGAGAAGAAGGTGTTCGGGCAGGAGGTGTACGAGGTGAGCACACCAGTAGTCGACGAGCGCGGCGAACTACTGGGCAGGGTCATCTACGGCTTCAGCGTCGAACGAACGCGCCAAGCGATGGCTGAGGCTCGAGGTCGATCGCGACGTGCTCAGCGGGCAGCAATTCTGACGACCGTGCTGGCGGGGCTTTCCACGCTGCTCATCGGGGTGTTCTGGGTCATCCGGTCCTCGGCGCGCATCACGCACCCCTTGGGCGAACTGACCGCCGCGGCGAACCAGATCGCAAGCGGGCAGCGAGGAGTGAGGGTAACCGCCTCGAGCGGCGACGAGGTGGAGGTCCTGGCGGCAGCCTTCAACCAAATGCAGGACTCGAACGAAGAGGCGATGAGCAAGCTGGAGGAAGCCAAGGAGAAGGCGCTCACCGCAGAGCGACTCAAGAGCGAGTTCCTGGCGAACATGAGCCATGAGATCCGCACACCGATGAACGGCGTCTTGGGAATGACGCGGCTCATCCGCAGCGAGCAGCTGTCCCCCAAGCTTCAGCGCTACGTGGACGGTATCGACGCTTCTGCCAATGCGCTCGTCACGGTCATCAACGACATCCTGGACTTCTCCAGGCTCGAGTCCGGCCAGTACACTTTGCTCAACGAGCCGTTCGACCTGCGTGCCGTCGTGCAAGAGGTCGCCGAGCTGCTCGCCATCCACGCCCATCAGAAGAACCTTGAGGTCATGTATCGCTTCGCCCCCGAGATTCCTGCGCTTGTCGTCGGGGATTCGGACCGGCTGAGGCAGGTCGTGACCAACCTCGTGGGCAATGCCGTGAAGTTCACCGAGTCGGGTGAAGTGTTCATCAACACCGAGGTAGAGAATCGACGAGGCACGGAGTTGGTGCTTCGCATCTCGGTGACGGATACGGGTATCGGTATCGACCCAGAAGAACTACCGCGGCTGTGGGAGGAGTTTTCGCAGGTGGACGGCAGTGCCGTTCGCAGGCACGGGGGGACGGGGTTGGGGCTCGCCATCTCCAAACGGCTGGTGGACATCATGGGCGGCAAGATCGAGGTCGAGAGCGAGCTGGGACAGGGGAGCACCTTCTCATTCACCGCGAAACTGGCTGTCGACCCGCGCGCCGAGCAGCGTGCATTGCACGCCCAGTCGACAGACGAACGCGTTCTGTTCGTCCATCCCAGTCAACGCTGGCTCGAAATCGCAGAAGAGCTTGCTGCGTCGTGGGGGATGGCAGCGCGTACCGTCAGCAGCGGACAAGCGGCACTCGACGCCCTCCGGGAGCAGCCTAAGGACCGTACCTTCGACGTCGTGGTCGCGAATGCCACGTTGGGTGACATGGACTTGTCGGAGCTTCTGGTGAGAATCCGCGAGGAGTTGGACTTACAGACCCCAATCATCGGACTCTCCAAGCCGGGCGCCGAAACCGTCTCCTCCGAGATCCGTTCCGAGCTGCGGGTTCAATTGGACACCCCTGCTCGCAGCGCAGAGCTGTTCGACGCAATCACTGGCGACCTCGTCGGCACTTCCTCCGAACGGCGAAACTTGCCTCCGGAACCCCTCCCCCTGCACTCGTTCGATCCGATCCTGGTGGTCGACGACAACAAGATCAATCGCATGGTCGTGCTCGAGGATCTGCAGCGACTGGGATACCGAACGGAGGCCGCCGAGAACGGCGAGCAAGCCGTCGAGCTGTTCAAGCAGGGTCGCTACAGCTGCATCTTGATGGACTGTCAAATGCCATTGCTAGACGGCTACGACGCAACCAGAGCCATCAGGAAGCACGAGCGAGAGCACGATCTGAAACCCACACCCATCATTGCGCTGACCGCCCACGCCTTCGAGGGCGAACGCGAGCGAGTCGTCGAGGCTGGGATGGACGATTTTCTGAGCAAGCCATTTCACCCGTCGTCGCTACGCAAGTTGCTGCGTCAATATGGTGCCGAGCAAGGCGCTGAGAGTAGCTCACCACCCCAACCCAGACCGACGGCAACGGCGCTGGCCCCCACAGCCGTGCTCGACCCAGCGATTGATCGCTCAGCGCTGCTGCTCAGCCTCTTTCTCGAGCAGATGCCTGAGCAGCTCGAACAGTTGCAGCAGGCGGTGAGCTCCGGGTCCGTCAAACGGATCCGCAATTGTGCCCACAAGATCAAGGGCAGCTGCCTCACCCTGGCGGCTCCCCAAATGGCTGCGACGGCCGACGAAATCCAGAAGCGGGCAGAAGCTGAACAGCTCCACGTGCTCCCGGCGCTGGTGCTCCAGCTCAACGAACAGCACCGACTCGTCCGCGAGCTCGTCGAAGTCGAACTCGCCGCTCTCCCCGCGCAGGCTCGAAGTGGTCATCTGCTCGGTTAGTCGCGCGGGCTCGAAGGTCGGACCCACGAAACGAACCCGAAGCACTCCACGCGATGCCGGGCAGCAAAGTCACAGATGGCAGACTGAGTTCCCTCGCTCGATGCGTCGCGACGACGTCTCCGGCAAGGGCGAGGACCGAGAGCTCGCCGTCTACGACTGCATCTCCGACGACAGCTGCCCGAAAGAGTGAGCGCGTCGACGGGCGCCGTATCGCCACGCCCACACGAGCAGCGCCAAACCGAGCACGCCATCGCCCTTCGGTTTGCGACCAACGAGCCACGCGATGGCGATGGAAACGACGTAGAGTCCGCACAACGACAACGCGAGGGCGAACTGTGAGCCCAGATCCGGCGGTGTGAGAAGTGCGCCGAGTGCGAATGCCGCAACGACGAAGTAGCGCCAGCCCAGAAGCAAGTGCCGATGGTTGATGAGGCCAGCCGCAGACAACACGAAAACGACGAGCGGTAATTCGAACAAGAGCCCGAAAACCAGCACCAGCCGCACCAGGAACCCGAGGTAGTCCTCCACCTGGATCATCGGCTCGCCGGGCGAGTTGCTCAAAAGGAACTCGAATGCGCGAGGAAGAACGAACTCGCGACACAATCCGGCGCCCACGAGGAACAACAGCACGGAACCCAGCGCCAGCGGCAACAGGACGCGACGTTCATGACGGTACAGCCCTGGAGCCACGAAGGCCCACAGCTGATAGGCGATCACCGGCAACGCAACTACGGCGGCGGCTGTCAACGTCAATGCCATGTAAGCGGCGAAGCCCGATGTGGGGGACGGGTAAATGATCGGGCAGGCAGCGCCCAGCACTCGATGACAAGCGAGATCGAAAGGGGCCTTGACCCATTCGAAAAGCTCGACACGGAAAGCCCAAGCCAGCGGCAGCGCTGCCAGCAGGCTACCGAAAGACCACGCCAAGCGCCGCCGCAGTTCGCCCAAGTGTTCGAGAAACGTCATCGACCGCCCTTCGTGTTTCATCGTAGCTCCTTCGGGAACCGTGCCCCGTTCGTCGAAGAACCGGCGGGGCGCGGGATTCTTCCCCGCACCCCCTCGATTCGAAGTCGCGTAGCACGCGAGGTCTGGGCGAGGCCACGTAGCCCGCGACGCAAGCTCCGACCGCGACCCTCGACCCTGGATCAGCAGGAACTGTCCTACACTGATGATAATGGCATTCAGTTAGTTGGCAGGCCCTGGACGCGCGCAGCCGCCACCGGGAAGGCCGTCAGCCGGCGTCGCAGCGAAGGAATTGCGCGCTGTTTTGGACCACTGGAGCCTCGATGTGCGCCTCGTCTGTGAAAATTCGAGCGAGGTGACTTGCTAGCCACTAATGATATTGATATTCATTTCGCTCCTGAACGTACCTGCGCTCACCTCTGGGCGCACAAATATCTGAAATCACTGACCAATGCTCGTCCTGCTTTACCCCTGGAAGGTCATGGCCTCGCGGCTCCGACGAGTAACAGAAACCAGAGATCAACAAATCATGGCTTCCAGAACACTGCACACATGGCTCCGATTCATGCCTTTGGCGTTCAGCCTCGTCACCACGTCCTGCGGTGACGACAGCGGCGACGCGCCCGACGACGGCGACGAAACCGAACAAGACACCGAAGCGGACGGGGGCGACGGTTCAGACGCTGAGCAGACCGAGGGCGACGCTTCAGACGCCGAAGACACGGAAGCAGCAGACAACACGGACGCCGGGGATCCCGGCGAAGCAACGGACGGTACCGATGCCGACCTAACGGCAGACGGCGGTCCTTCCGGGCCCGAGCTGCCGGCAATCGACGAAGTGGCAGCAAAACAGGTGGAAGTCGCCGCCGATTTGCTGGGCGTCTCGATCACCGAAGATGGTCTGATCTACGTCGCGGGCAACACCGACGACGACGGCGACGCCGCCATCCTCGTCGGGCGCTTCAATGGTGATGGCAAACTCGACACCGACTTCGGCGAGAACGGGTACGTCGTCATCAACTCGCTCTTGGCAGACGACGATCATCCGGACGCACTGGTGCCAGGCGAGGAAACGACGAACGCGATCGCCGCTCTGGGAGACGGGGGAGCTGCGATCCTGATCACTCGCAACGACGACAACCTCGGCAAGGAAGTCGTACTCGCGCGTCTGGATGCCAGCGGTGAACTCGATCGCGACTTCGGCGAGGACGGCATCGCGTCGGTTCCGATGACGGACTGGACGTTTGGCGAAGAGTGGACGGATGCCGGTGGCGAGACCGAGCCGCTGTCGACAGCCTACGACGTGCTGCTCGACCCGAGCGGGGACGAAGAACGATTGGTGGTCTTCGGGGCATCGCCCGCCCCAATGAGCACTGGGCGCATCGACATGGACCGCTACGTCGTGCGCATCATGGCGGACGACGGCAGCTTGGATACTGAGTTCGCGAATGACGGCATCTTCTCCATCGACTTCGGCGAAAAGGAGGGCGAAGACGAAACTCGACGCGGGTACGTGATGGACGACGGTTCGATCGTCTCCTCGGGGTACACGCAGTTCGAAGAGACACTGCACCACGTGTTCTTGCTGCAGCTCGACGCCGACGGGGAGCCCGCAAGCGACTTCGGCTTCGCTGACGGCGCCAGCGACTGCGGAACCGAGCAAGATGGGGTGATCTGCATCAACCCGTTCATCGGAGAAGGCTACGCGGAAGCGTACGCGGTGACGGTGCAAGCCGACGGACGCCTGGTCACCACGGGCTATGGCGAGCCCGTCGCTGACTCCGGCACCGAGCAGGACTTGGTCAGCTTTCGCTTCGACGGCGAGGCGATGGACACGGACTATGGAACCGCCGGCGCCTTGATTCGCGACAGCGGTACCGAGGATCGTGGACGCGACATCGTGTCCTTGGATGACGGGCGCCTGGTTCATGTGGGCAAGTACGGAGGCTTCGCAGCCATGTACGTGACTGACTTCGACGGAGAGCTGTGGAGCGACTTCGGCGAGGGGGGCATCGCCTCGTTTCCAGACTTCGCGGGCAATGTGCGAGGTGTTGCAGAACGACAAGGGCTGATAGCTGCCGTCGGTGACGGAGGCTTCTTCGCCGTATTCCGGGTCGAGAACTGATGGCGCGCCTGGGCCCAGGTGAGCGAGCGCAGTCTTTGGTCGGGGTGATTCATGCTGGGCGCTCTGCCGTCGTTTCTGGGAAGCTGGTCAGCCCCACCCCGAAAACGAGCGATCGTGCATTGGCGCTGACTCATCTCGCCGGTTGCCTGTCCCTGCTCTGGATCGGCGCATGTTCACCTCCTCGACCCCGCGAGCAGGTGGCAGAGCGGTCCCATGCGGAGACGGACAACGGCTCGACGCTAGCCCTGCTCCCGCACTCCGACGGCGGCACGGAAACCGGTGACGAGTTCACGGCGGAGTGTGGCCCGGGCCCTGATCCCGACGCCTCGTTTTCGAAGAAGAACCTGCTGCGCTCCGTGGCCGCTTGTACCCAGCTGAGGTACTGCGAGTTCGGGGCTGCAGCAGAAGTCCTCTCGGAAGCATCTGCCGCCTACGCAGAAGACCCGACGGAGGAGCGACTGCTCACCTTGGCGGC
>JBNKZR010000136.1:0-17059 GCA_050301735.1 Polyangiaceae bacterium
TGCAAGTCCTGGTTGGCTTGGTAGCCGTCGGTCAGCGTGCTGATCTCCTGAATGGTCCAGCGTTCGCCCGCAGTTGCAGGATCGAGCAGCTGCTCTGGTGGCAGGATCGTATCTTCGTTTTCGAGCAGAACGGACTGAAAGCGCCGCGCCGCAAATGAACGATCTGATGTCCGCCCCATGTAGCCGGTCTTCAGCGCAGCGTCGCCCCACAGCGCGGCCTTCAGATCGAGACCGCCGCCGTAGTCTTCTTGCTCGAGCACGCTGAAGAGGTGCTCACCGCTGCCTTGGATGCCCCAGAAGCGCAAACCGTCCGGATCTTGGCGGTAGACGGCCGTGCGGCTATCGGGTTGGTCGCGTCGCACGCGGGAAGCGTTGACCTGCCAGCGCAGATCGAGGAAGTCAGCGAGCTGTTCGTGCTCGCCCAGCAACTGATTGAACAGCAGCTGTCGTTCGACGAACTGGTACGAAGTCAGATCGACGTCGCCGCCTTCTCGGTCGGAAAAGCCGTTGACGTTGCGCGTGGTATCGGTGGAGGTCTGCGTCAGCATCGACACCAGCGAGACTCTGTGCTTGTCGCTAGGGGCGTAGCTGACCGTGCCCAGGGTGCCGATCTGGGCTTCCTGCGTGCCGGTTTCCTGGTCGAGTTCGTCACGAGCGGAGACTTCGCCATCCGTCAGCCGCACGCCGCGAGTCACTGACAGTTGCCGGCTTTGGCGGTGTTTGTATCCGAGCGTGAAGAAGTAACCGATGTCACCCGCCGAGGTCTTGATCGTGTCGCCGACGCTCAACCCCAGGCTGAGGTTCGGTAGGCCCATCGTGGTTCTTCGCTTCCAATTGTTCGGGAAGCTGGCCGCCATCTCGCCGATCTCTTCAGAGGAGTAGCCCACGTCGGGGTTGAAGCGGGTTTGTGAACGCACCTGTTCAGCCGGAATGCGGTCGGGCAGGGCGCGGGTGCCGTCATCCATCGCCAGCCAATCCGTCGAACCGCCGGGGTAGTCGAGCACGTCCTGGAACGTGGTCAGCGTGTCGTAGGTGCCCTTGACCGACACCTTGAGCAGGAACTGTTCGGGGAAGCTACGCGTCTCGACGTTGAGGGAACCTCCCGCAAAGTCGCCTGGGATGTCCGGGGAAAACGTCTTCGAGATGGTCAGCCCGGACAGCAGACTGGTGGGAAACAAGTCCAACTGAAAGCCGGGCAAGTCCGGATCCGTCGATGGCATCGGCACGCCGTTGAGCCGCACGTTGGAGTAGCGACCGCCGAGGCCGCGCACGAAGAGAAACTGCCCGCCCACGACGGAGGCGCCCACGATGCGGCGCGTGGCGGAGCTGGCCGATCCGTCAGGTGTCTTGGCGATGTCGTCGCTGCCCAAACCGTCCTGCACGGTCGTCGACTTGCGACGCTCCGCCATCACGCTCGCCACGCCACCTTCGATGTACGGGGCGGTGATGACCACATCGTCCAGTTGCGCAGCGGCCGGCGTCAGTTCGATGTCGACTTCTGTCGACTGCTCTTCTTGGACCTCGACGTCATTGGTCGTCTGTAGCGAGTAGCGGGTGTGGATCACGGAGACGGACTGCGTGCCCACCGGCGTGCGAATGCGGAAACGTCCGTTCGCGTCGGTTTCCGCCTCGGCATCGACGCCACGCACGAGCACGCGTGCCCCGACGACGGGAGTGCCCTCTTCGCTGGAGACGACGCGGCCGGTGATGAAGCCGTACTCGATGACGACCTCTTCTTCGGGCTCCGCGGCTTCGGTCGCTTCCGCTTCTTCGCTGCCGACCCCTTCCACATCCAGGCTGGCGACCTGGCCGTCGGGCTTCAGGTTCACGAGTACCTGTGTGCTTTCACCCGCGGCGACCAAGACCGTTCCCAGCTCGACGCGCTTGGCAAGGGTTGAGCCCGCCGGCAGGAGCTCTGGCGGAATGGTCAGGGCGAGCGTGCGTTTGCCCTCACTCGCCGGCAGGCGGGCCGCGCCGTCGTCGGAGGTCAGCGCCCTGTGCCCCTCGTCGGTCTCGACCGTGATCCCGGCGCCGAAAGGGCCGCTGTTTTCCAAGAACAGAAGAACGACGACCTCGGATGCCGCTGCCTCGGAGGGGGCAGGTTGCGAGTGGGGCGCGCTGGGCGCCGCGGGGGTCGCGCCATCGGCGTCCGCATCTCCCTGAGCGAAGGCGAGGTTGGGTGTTGTCAGCCCGACACCAACCCACATGAGGAGGCTCGAGGGTAAACGTAAACTCATGAAGCGCACGAGTGTTTCCGAAATGTGGGGTGGAGTTCGAGGCAGCCGAGGGCTAGGGGGCGGCCAGGTTTCAGGGGCTACATTCCCAGCCCGCCTCGCGGCAGGCCGCCATCGCTTTTCGCAGCTGCAGTGCCGACTCGAACAACTGCGGGTCTCGAATCGGCTTGAGCTGTTCTTCCGCGGCGTCGAACTGCCCAGTCTTGTACTGGGCGTAGGCCACTGCGTACCTGATGTTTTCGTCGGCGAGCAGGCCCAATCGGGAGAGTTTTGGCAACATTGCCGTGACGGCTTCGAAGTCCTGACTCTCGACCAACAAGCTCAGTCGCTGCTTCGTTTTGGCCTTCTGGTCCACCACTCGGGCGTTGAGCCACTCGGCTCGGTGCAGCATCCCAGCCTGCTTGTAGAGTTCCGCGGCTTCGAGGGTGAACTTCGGATTGATGCGGGCGGCCTCTTCGAACAGCATGGCCGCCGGGACTTGCCTGCCGGCGTCGAGGTAACAGTGCGCCAGTTGCACGAGGACGTTTTCGTCCTGGGGGTAGCGTAAGCGGGCACCTTCCATCAGGAGCTGAGCGCGTTTGAACGCCTTGGCCGAGCGTAGCGCTTCGGCGATCGCTACGTACTCGGCCGCCTCGATGCTCGTGCGCGCGAGGTAGCGCTCGCTGACGTCCACGGCGCTCAGGTACAGGCCCATGTCGATCAGGTAGAAGATTTGGAGGCGTTGGAACTCCGGCTGTTGGGGAAACTTGCGCTCCCCACGCGCGAGCGTGCTCAGTGCGCTCGCGCGCCGGCCGAGTCGCCACTCGGCCTCGGACTTCATCAGCAGCGTTGCCGCCTTGTCGTCGGCTTGCTTGCCGCTCTTCTTCAAGGCATCGAGGACGCACTTGAAGTCTTCGAGCATGAAGCAGGTCTGAGCCTCGTACAGATGAAGACTCGGGTCCTTTTGCCCCGCGTTTGCCGCTCGGGCGAAGTCCCTCCGCGCCTCGGCGTAGTGCTTCTGCTGGAGATTTGCCAGACCACGCAACGTGTAGAAGCGCGCAGCGTCCACCGTGGGGTCGTCGGGGTCGAGCTCGGAGAGCACCGCCAGTGCGCGGTCGTAGTGCTCGTCGTGAAGCAGGCGGGCTGCCAAGCCCAGGTGATCGACTTCGACCTCGGCGCCTTTCGCCTGCTCGTCGTCGCTCTTTTCGGCTGAGACGGGGGCGGCTGCCAGCAGCAGTAGGACCCCGGTCAACCAAGCCCGCTGCAGCTGCCTGCTGCGATTCGAATTGCTTATCAACATGTTTGCCTTGGCGCGCTGTCCAGAGACGAGACGCTTCAGCCCTTCTGCAGCTTGTAGACGACCTTCTGCTTGACCCAGGCATCCACCGTTTCACCTTCGTACGTGCCGGGGCTGAACATCCACTCGCGCACGAAGTTCTTGGCGGACGCATCGAAGACACCCGAAGGCTTCGAGTCCAACACCTTGACGCCGCCGACGGAGCCGTCGTTCTTGACGTAGATGTTGAGCGTGACGTAGCCCTCCACCCCCTGCTTGCGAGCGTCCCTGGGGTACTCTTGGTTGCCCCGCCTCGACGTCGGCTTCGGAGGATTGTCGAGTGCCCCCTCCGTCATCGGGCCCTTCTTGTCGAACTGGCCGATCAGGTCGTTGGAGACGCCGCCCATGGCGAAGCCGCCGAGCCCGTCGAACTGGAGCGCGACGCCGGAGATGGCAGACGACAAGTTCGGCGTCTTGGGGGCAGGAGCCGAACGGTTCTGTCGCCTGGGCCGCTGACGTTGCTGCTTGGCCTTTTTCTTCTTCTTCGGCGGCTTCTGTTCGACTTTGAACTCGACGCTCGATTCCCTGGGTTGTTCTTTCGGCGGCTTCTCTTGCTGGTTCATGTACATGACCGTCGAGAAAACCAAGCAGCCCCCGCCCAACATCGAGACGAGGGCGTATCCGTGTTTCATCAACATCGACTTCATCATGGGACCTCCAGATCTGCTGCCGCTGCCGGTCAGCCTCCTGCTTCCTTGTTGGTTGCGACACCGACTTCGGTTGCGCCTCCCAAACGACACTGGTCGACGACCTCCACCAGCTTGTCGGCTGGGACGCGGCGATCGGTGATGACAAGAACCGACTTCTGGTCGGCACTCTCGAGAAACTCACGCACTCGGCTCTGCACCATCCAGGGTCGAACGGGGTTGCCGTTGATGAACACGTTGGCGGCGCTATCGATGTTGATGCGCAGCGACTTGGTCGACGCTCGACTGGCACTCGCGGCGTTCGGACGCTCGAGCTCGATCTTCATGTCTTTGACGAAGGTCGTCGAGACCATGAAGAAGATGAGCAAGATGAACACCATGTCGATCAACGGGGAGATGTCGATGTCGGCGTTGTCGCTCTTACGTTCTCTACGGCGCATCGGTCATCCTCCTGCGGTCAGTTCGGGTTCGAGGGTGGCTTTGGGCTCGGCACAGAGCATGTCCTGGACCTGGTCCAGCTCTTCTCTGAAGCGTGCTTCCTTGCGGTCGAGAACGCGGCCGATGATGATGCCGGGTACGGCGACCGCGAGCCCCATCTGGGTCGTGAACAGCGCCTGGGAGATGCCCCCCGCGATGCCGCCAGACTGGCTGAAGAGCTCCATCTCCCCCAAGGAATCGAAGGTCTCGATCATGCCAATCACCGTTCCCAGAAGACCAGCTAGGGGAGCCACGGTGACGATCACGCGGATGATGAACTTGCCGCGCGTCAGCTCGGGGTTGAACTCGCTGAAAGCGTCCTGCAGCACCGGGCGCAAGTCGTGTCCCTGGTTCTTTTGCTTCAGGTCGATGCCCCACACGACTGCGGTATCGATGATGCCCTTCGGCTTGCGGGCGTAACCTTCGAGGTAGCGGTTGACCAAGACGCGCGCGCTGCGGCGGTTTCCGCGCTTGAGCAGCTGAGAACGCAGACCCAGGAAGTACCACAAGAGCAAGGTGCCGATGGCCAAAGGGGGCATGACGAAGCCCCCCAGCTCCAGGTAGTGGAGCATCTTGCCGGGGACGGTGAGCAGGAAGTCCATCGCTCGACTCAGGTGGCGGCGAGGGGCTCGTCCGTCGGGAGTTCCTTCTTCGGAGCAGTTTGGGGGCGTATCGACAGCCGCACACCGGTAGCGACGTTGACAGCGCGTAGGGCGACCTTGTCCATGCCGTCTTTGATGGACTCGGCCCAACCAGACAGCAGGTTCCCGATCACCAGCGCCGGAATGGCCACGATGAGACCGAGCTCTGTGGTCACCAAGGCGATCGAGATCCCGCCTGAAAGCAGCTTCGGGTTGCCGGTGCCGAATTCGGTGATGATGTCGAAGGTGGCGATCATGCCGGTGACCGTGCCCAGCAATCCGAGTAGTGGGGCCACCGCGGCGATCACGATGATGGTCGAGCCGAAGCGATCGAGTTGCGGCTGTTCGTGCAAGATCGCCTCGGAGATGATGTCTTCCAACTCTTGACGCTCGCGGTGCAGGTGCTTGAGGGTTGCAACCAAGACGCGACCGCCCGCGCTACGCGCTTTGCGGCAAATCTCGATCGCTGCGTCGATCTCGTGGCGCTCCAGCAGGGGAGTGATCGTCTCTCCGAGCTTGGTCGTGTTGGCCGCGGCGTTGAGCAACAACAAGACACGGATCAACGCCATCAACAGTGCCAAACAGCCAGCACCGACGATGACCCACCCGATCACGCCACCGCTGTCGATGACTTCGAGCGGCGTCTTGTCCTTCTTCTTCTCGATGCCCTTGTCGAGGGATTCGTAAAGAAAGACTTGCAGGGTGGCAGGGGCAGAGCCGGCGGCGATGTTGCGCGCTACGCTGGCGGTGTCCCCTTCAGGCCAGAGCTTGAGTCGCTCGGCTCCAGCGGGGGCTAGCGCTCCAGCGACGTTGTCCGAGATGCCGTAGCTGGCGACGCGACCCAGGTGAATGATGCTGCCACTGATCTTGTCGCCGTTGACGGCGAAGAACTCACCCGGTTCTTCGCGAACTTCCGAAAAGCGCGTCAGCAGTTCGAGCGCCTTGTCGAAGGCAAAGTCGACCTGGCCGAGCTGTGCTTCGGCGTCGCCTTCTTCGGCTTCGGGCAGTTTGAGCCCGCCCTTGTCCAGGGTGGCTTCAGCTTGCGACAGCAGGGAACCCATGAGGTCTTCCTCTTCGCCCGCTGAATCGACTTCGCGTTCGACTTCACTCAGCAGCTCGCTCATACGATCCGCCTGGGTGCTCAGAGCGAGCACGCGACCCTGCAGCGTATCGACTTCGCTCTTCGCGGCCTCTTGCTTACCGTTGCTTTGCGCCTCCAGGGCCGCGAGGCGCTGAGCGAGGGACGTCTTTTCGGCCTCCAGGAAGGCGAATTCGCGCTGGTACGCTGATTGAACGTCGGCCTGTGCATCTCGAGGCACGAGTGCCAGGCAGACCGCCGTCAGTAGGGCGGACGACGCGATCGCGCGTAGCAGCTCGAGCCAACGGGGGGACGCGTGCGGGGTGTTGAACATCTGGGGTACCATCACTCGCTCAGTTGGGGCAGCGCGTTGGGCAGTTCGAAGTAGCCCACGCGGATCTGCTTCTTGAAGCTGGAGAACAACTCGAGGATCGCGCGTCGACCGTCGGGGTCGTCGACGGCCTCGAACGACCACTTGCCGTCGCGCTTGACGGCTCGACCGGTATCGTCAGCCTCCGTCTTGTAGAACATCATCACCATCCCCAGGCGCACGACCTCAGCCAAGCGTTCCTCGCCGTCGACGCTGACGGTCTGCTTGTACAGACCGTTTTCCCGAGTCATTCGGAACTCGTCTTCGACGAAGCTCCAGAGCCGAGCCAAGCCGCGTCCGGCGGTGAGCAATCCCGACTTGTACTGCTCGTCGAGCTTGTCGAGGGCGCTCAGGCGCTCCTCGCGGCGGAACGGCAGCGTGCCTTCGACGTAGTTGCGCACCTTGACGATGGACTCTTTGAACAGAGGTACGTGGCGGTCGCTCTTGGCTTTCTGTGCTTGGATTTCCGCACGCCGCTTGGCGATGGTCGCTGACAGCTTCTGCACCCGCGTTTCTTCGCGCTGCACCTCCAGCTCGAGGTCCGCACGCTGCCTGGAAAGGGAACGAACGGCTTCCTTGGACTCGGTGCTCTTGGTGCTCAGTTCCTGCGCCAGGGTTTCGACCTCGCCGCGCAGCTTCGCGAGGCGCGCCGCGAGTTCGCTGGTGTCAGCGGTTGCTCGATGGGACACGACGCTCGTCAGTCCGATTGCGAGAACGAGCAACGCCCAGCGCGAGCGCAGCAGTTTGGGAAGGGATGATGGCCTCAGACTTGTCATGTTCGAACGGGCTTTCTGCTGGCTCCCCAACTATCGAATGGGCAGGGCTCGAGCGTGACGTCCGTGAAACGACTTCGTGACACGCACCTCGACACACCTGCTGTTAGGGGATATCCAGACGGCGCTATGAGCCGTCGATCCGCTTTGTGCGACGACTCGGTGACGTCCCAGAGGTCGGCATGTGCCGATTGTGTGAAGTCGGGTGGGGGCCGCGGCGGGTGTTCGCCCCACGTGGGGGTCCGCGTTCCGGACATGCGTGGAGGCCCGGCCTCGCGGCCCAGAGCGATGCGGTCGCTCGCTGCCGAGCCACGAAGCCCGGCAACGATGGCGATCTCCCATTGCCCCTCAGCGACGGATGTCGCTAGGCTCGGTCAAGAGGGATGTTCGACCAACTGCTGAAGATATTCTCGGACACGGACGCGCTCAAGAACGCGGGCGATCAGTTCGAGGAGATGCTGCGGCTGGTGGAGGGCATGATCCGCACGGCGAGCAAGGCGTACTGGGGCAGCCACATCACGCCGGAGGAGCGCAAGGAGTTGCAGGTGACGGACATTGCCGTCAACAAGCTGCAGCGGAGGATCCGCAAGGAAGTGATCCTGCATTTGTCCGGTACGTCCACGCCGGACACTCCCTACGGCTTGCTGCTGATGAGCCTGGTCAAGGATGCCGAACGGCTCGGGGACTACGCCAAGAACCTGGCCGAGCTTCACGAGTTGTGCGACCGCGGCGCCGGCGATCTACCGCAGGGTGAATTGACCATCGAGCTACGTCGCATCGCCGACTTCGTGGAGGGCTTGTCCACCGAGGCCAGCGGCGTCTATCGTCGCAACGATCAGGCCCGTGCTCAGGAGCTGGCGCTCGAGGGTAAACAGGTCTCGCGCGCCTGCGACGCGCTCATCAGGAGGGTTGCAGGCTCTGGATTGGATTCTGCCGTGGCGGTCGACATGGCACTCGGCACCCGGTATTACAAGCGCATCGCCGGGCACCTGTTGAACCTCTTGTCCAGCGTGCTGATGCCGCTGCACAAGCTCGACTACGTCGACGAAAAACCGCCGACGTCTGGGTGATGCCCATGGCTTGTCTCGTTGGGGCCTCGCGATGAGTCCGCCTGCGGGCGTTCGGGCTATTGCCGACAGCGAAGGATGGAATAGGTTCGCGGCGCCATGACGAACCGCCTCAGTACGCGCACCCGCATCTTCGTCGTGACCCTGGCGCTGCTGCTGGGGCCGCTGTTCCTGGCGTACTGGCATCTGCATGGCCGTACCGTGGCGGAAGTGCGCCCGTGGGAGCGTGCCAGCCTGGAAAGCCAGGCGCGCTTGGTTGCCGAGGTCGTCGCGCAGCGGCGTTTGCAGCCGACGGACGAGCGCGGCTGTCAGCGGGTCGTGCAGTTGCTTGCGACGAGTAGTGGTTCTGAGGTAACGTTGTTCTCCCGTGGCGGTGACGTCGTTGCCACGTCCGCTTCGACGCTGCCAGCTGTTGGCGCCGAAGTGGCCGAGGCTCAGGCGCGAGGACTGTCATTGTCGACACGCGTCGTCGAGGGGCGAGAACACCTGGTGGTCGCAGTGCCCTGGACTTCGGCCGGAGCGGTCGTGGGAGTCGTGCGCTTGGTCGCTTCGTCCCCCGCTGCTGCGGAGTCCGAACAGTTGGATGGCCGACTCTTGGGAGGGTCGCTTCTGGCGTTGATGTTGGCCGTTCTGGTCGCGTTTGCATCGACGCACCTGGCGTCGCGCAAAGCTCGGGCCTTCACTGCCGTAGCGACGAAGATGGCCGACGGCGACCTCTCCGTTCGCACCAACGCGCAGGGCAACGACGAGTTGGCCGTGCTGGGACGTGCGCTCGACGCCTTGGCGGAAAGCCTTTCCGACACCCTGCGGCAGCTGCGCTCGGAGAGGAACCGGCTCTCGCGCGTGCTGGCCAGCATGAGCGAGGGCGTGTTGCTCGTGGACGCGGGGGGGACGGTGCAACTCGTCAACAACGCGTTGATGGAGATGCTCTATCTAGCGCCGAACCCGGAGGGAGAGCCCGTCTCGAGCGTCATCGAGTACGAAGAGCTCAGCGAGTTGTTGGCGCTGGTCGCGGCGGGCGAGTCCCAGTCAGCGGAGTTGAGGCTGGCAAAGCTCAAGGGACGCACCTTGTTGGCCGGAGTCCGTGGCCTGTCGGACGGCGGTGTGTTGGCGGTGTTGGTCGACATTACCGAGCAGCGACGATTGGAGACTGTGCGGCAGGAGTTCGTTGCCAACGCGTCGCACGAACTCCGCACGCCTATCGCCGCGATCATCTCGGCGGCTGAGACGTTGGAGGGCGTTTGGGGGCCCAAGCAGGAGGGCGCCACCTTTCTCGACATGATCAGCCGCAACGCGCAGCGGCTCAAGACGCTCGTGGACGACCTGCTTTCCTTGTCACACTTGGAGTCGGGCACCATCGAGCTCGACATCCAACCTCTGCGCCTGAGGCCCATTTTGGAGTCGATCATGAACGATTTCACGCCCGCGGCTCGTGAGAAGAAGACGGAGCTCTTCTGCCTCGTGCCGAGTGACGTGGTCGCCTTGGCGAGTCAACGTGGGCTGCAGCACGTGATCGGCAATCTCGTGGACAACGCCATCAAGTACAGTCCGCCGGGATCCAAGGTGCGTGTTTCCGTTCAGCGCAAGGACGATGCTGCGGTGGTCAGTGTTTCCGACGATGGTCCCGGCATTCCAGCAGAGCATCGAAGCCGCATCTTCGAGCGCTTCTATCGGGTGGACGCCGGGCGCAGCCGCGCCCTGGGCGGCACGGGGTTGGGGCTCTCCATCGTGAAACATTGGGTCGAGGCGATGAGCGGAACGATTCGAGTTGCCGACGCCGAACCTCACGGGACGACCTTCAGCGTGCAACTCGAGTTGGCATCGGAACAAGCCGCTTCTCGCGAGTCTGCACGCTGACGCTCGATTCGTAGCCGAAACCTGCGCTTCGGCTGGAGCACGTCGAACGTCGCACGGACCGCGGTATGCCGCGTACGCGGTGGGTGTGACAGAAAACTGTGTCACTCGTGTCACAGGCTCGTCACTGCCCCGCGTTATGTCCAGGGTGTGGCTCGGTCGAGTCGCAGTGTGAACATGAAACAGCCAACGAAATGCAGCGTTGGGGCCTGGGCAACGGCTTGGGAACCCTCACTTCCTGGGGTTTTGGGCTGCAGAGCAAGTCGACGCGGCAGCGCAGCGGGAATCGAGGTGTGAGCAATGGTCAGGGTACTCATCGTCGAAGATGATCCGGACATCAGCGCCGTGTTGGACTTCAATCTGCAGCGCGAGGGGTTCGAAACGCGAGTCACGGACAGCGGCGCGCGCGCCCTGCGGCTGATGCACGAGTCCCCCGCCGATCTGATGATCCTCGATCTGATGCTGCCCGACATTCCAGGACTGGACGTTTGTCGACAAGTGCGTAGCCAAGCCTCGACTCAGCAGGTCCCGATCCTGATGGTGACGGCCAAAGGCCAGGAGAGCGACCGCTTGGCGGGACTGGAGACCGGCGCGGACGACTACATCGTCAAGCCGTTCAGCGTGCGGGAGCTGATTCTCCGGGCAAAAGCAGTGCTTCGACGCTCGGAGAACGGTGGCGCTGCCGTCGCTGCTCGGATTGAGAGCGGACCGATCGTCATCGATGAAGCTGCTCACCGCGTATTCGTCGCGGGCGAAGAGACCCTGCTGACCCACACGGAGTACAAGCTGCTGCTGCTGTTCGTCCGCCGGCCTGGGCGCGTCTTCTCACGACGACAACTTCTCGACCAAGTCTGGAACATGCCGGGTAACGTCGTCACGCGCACCGTCGACACCCACGTGAAACGCCTACGGGAGAAGCTGGGGCAGGCGGGTGCGCTGATTGAGACGGTGCGTACCGTGGGTTACCGCTTCATGCTGCCCGGCAGCTGAGCGCGTCGTGCGATTGTGCCAGCCGGGTACTTGCGGCGCCAACAGCGACGTCAGCTGACGCGTGGCCACGCTTGCATGCCCACGTGTTCCGCGGTCAGGGCGATGCCTTCGCGCAAGCCACCGCGTGCCACCGTGAAGCGCTCCAGTTCGAACAGATCCGTGATGACGCCCAGGACCACCGCGGTCGGTCCCACGCTGTGCAGGCGCTTTTCCGGAACCCCGCGCTCCATCAGTTCACGCTCTGATGCATCCAAGAGCCGTGGGACCAAGTCCGCTAGCACGTGGGAAGGCACCACGGTGCCCCGGCTCACCAACCCGTAGCTATAGACCAGGGATAGAATCACGCGGGCCACCCCGGATGCGAAGACCAGGTGGCTCGGGTGCTGTGGCTGGTGCTTGATGACTGCTGGTTCGATCGTGCGCCGGACGAAGGTCGCCATCTGATCGAGCGCGGCGTTGCCGATGTTCGGCAGCCCCGCCAGGCGCTCCGCCAGAGCCAACACGCCCAAAGGGATGCCGACTTGGCGTTCACAGAGCATACCGCGGCCCCACGCGATCTGGGTCGAGCCGCCGCCGAGATCGACGACTGCGAAGGCTTGGTCGCTGGGAGCAAACTCGGAGATGGCTCCCGTGTAGGTCAGGCTCGCTTCCTGAGTGGTGCTGATGATGGTCGTCTTGAGCCCCGTCTCGGCGTGGACTCGAGCCAAGAATTCGCTGCCATTGCTCGCATCGCGGATGGCGCAGGTGGCTACCGCGACGACGGGACCGTCCACCGCACTTGCCGGCGCTTGTGCCAAGAGGCGTTTGACCGCCTGTACGCCTTGGACGAAGCCGTCAGGCGTTATCTGGTGCTGGGCGTCGACGAAGCGGGCGAGCTGGACGAACTCCACAGCGGAAAATAGCGGCTCGATGCGGCCAGCATCGGTACGCCGAGCTTGCAGCAGCTGAAAGCTGTTGGATCCGAGATCGAAGACTGTGACGTTCACGACGGCAACCTATGCATCTAGCGTACCGCCGTTTTCGAGTGTGGGGGAGTGCCGACGAATCGAGTAATCGTCCCCAGCCCGGCCAGGCTGCCAGCGCTTGGGAGCTACGTGGCGCCGACCCAGGTCACGCTGCGAACACGTGCCCCCAACTCCGGGCGTGCCGTTTTCGACACGCGCGCGGTGTCAGTCGGCACACGGGGAGTTGCCCGCGACGTGCGGGCAGTGCACGTCGGGACGCTGCGTGTCAGTCGCCAAGCGCAGGTGGTTGAAGCGGCATTCCAGCGTATTGCCAGAGGTCATGTTCAGCGAAAAAGGATCCGTTTCGCGCGGCAGCTCGAGGCACTCCTCGTCGCAATTGGTGAACGCCTCCGCGAACTGATCGGGACACACGCGCTGCATCATGTCGCAGAACACCGGGCAGGGTTGTCCGCACACGTCGCCTCCCGTCATGCCAGCGACGACGCAGTTGAACTCGGGCTCGGCGATCTCGGCATCTTCCGCCGCCGCCAGCCGGCATTCGACCGTGTCTGTGCTCGAAGGCTCGGTCTCCGCTTCACTGACCATCATGTCCTTGCAGATTTCGAGGCAGGACTCTTCGGTGGCGTGCTGTTCGTTGTCACCGCTGCAATTGCTCTGGGTGAGCGCGCAGTATTCGGCGCACAATCGCGACTTCAGCGTGGCCGCGTCGGGGGGGGCAGCATCGCGCCCGGCGTCCGCAACAGCGTCCGGCGGTGGCATCGAGGCATCGACTTCGTCGATTGTGTCGGTCTCTGCCGCTGCGTCGGGCAGCTCCAGGTCGGTGCCCGTCGCGTCGTCGGTGACGGTGTCGGTCACAGCGGTCTCGTCCGTCAGCGCAATGGGCTCATCTGTGACCACGTCGGTGCTCACCGGACCCGTATCGGTCGCTTCCGCGGCGTCCGTCGGCGTCGCGGTGTCGGTCGCTTCCGTGTCCGTGTCCGTGTCCGTCGCATCTTGCGCGTCGGTGCCGTCCGTCGCTTCCGTCTCCGCGCTCGGGTCCACGAAGCCCTGGCAACCGCTGAATTGGGAGTCGCAACGCGCCTCTTCGATGCCCAGGATGTTCGCGCAACCGGTCGCGCCGGTGGCTAGCAGCAAGCAACTCGTCAGGAGTCGTTTCACCAGGCACCTCCTACGCCCACGATGGCCGCTTGGCCCCCTTCGGTAGACCTTGGCGCGGTGAAATACAGCGTTGTCCCAACACCCACCCCGACGATGCCGACGATACCTGCCCCCGTGGCGATGGCTGCCTGCGTGAGGGCTTGGTCCCGTTCGTCGACCCCCTCTGGGTCGCAGGAGTTCTGATCCGTCGCGGTGCAGTGGTCCTTGGAGTTGCTGTTGCTGCTGATGGCCATGATGGTGAAGATCCCACTCACGACGCCGCTCAGGATACCTGCGCTGCCGATGATCAGGCCCAGCGTGCGCTGCGAGGGTCCTTCTTCCAGCGGTTCCATCGTGTCGGCTTGCGTCTCGGTGGCGAGAGGGCCCGGTGCGGTGTCGTTGGCCTGGTCGCTCGTTTGGGCGGCCACGGGTGGTGGGGAGGGGGTTGGCGCAACAGGCACCAACGGCAGGATGCGAACCACGTAGGGCTCCTTCTGTTCGGCCACGACGTGCAGCGCTTGCTCGAACGGTTCGTAGCCGGGTGCTGAAGCGCGGATCAGCCAATCGCCGGGGTCGACCGGCAGAGGTGTGCCGAAGGAGGGTGACGGTATGCTCATCCCGTTGCGCCTGACTTCGAAGCCTTCTGGCGTCTCAGCCGGCACCTCGATCGTGATTCTGACGAGCTGCGGCTGCAGGGCTGCGGCGCGAACTCGAGCCAACTCCGCTCGTTGAGTGTCCCCCCGAGTGTCAGCTACGGACGCGGCTTCCTCGAAGGTTGCCCAGGCGCTCGCCAGCTTGCCCACTTGCTCGTAGCAGTTCGCCAGGTGCAACAAAGTGCCGAGGCCCGCGTCGAGCTGCTGGCTCGCGGCGAATTTGGGGCACGCTTCGGCGTAGCGTCCGTCGTCTGCAAGCGCCTTGGCCTGCCTGAACAGCGCCTCGGCCGCGGCTTTGTCCGCGGCAGCGGGCTGCGCGGTGGCAACATTCGCCAGGCCCGCCAAAAACAGCACCAAAAGCAGTCCAATCCCAATTCTCAATCGCGCCATCGCTCCTACCGTCCGGCTTGCCGCGCTAGCTTTATTGGCTCCGCCCCGGAACCGCAACCGTCGCGCGAGGAGCGGCGCGGATGGCTCGGGTCGCGGATCAATGGCGGCCACCGAAATTGTCCGGATCCCACGGGTCCGAGCCGTCGCTCTGCCCAGGGCGGGGTTCGGGGGTGGTGGCCGGTGCCGGGCGCGGCGCTGGCCGCGGACTTGGCGCCTGGCCGCGGGCCGGCGTTCGTGCGGGTGGGGACGCCGCCCCGGCATCGGTTCCGGCACCGACGCTGGCGCTCGGCGGCCGCGAGCCAGCGCTCCTCTCCGACGCCGAGGGCGCGGCGGTGTCCCGGACGGCGTTGTCGCCGTCTCGCGCGGCGTTGTCGCCGTCTCGGGCGGCGTTGTCGCCGTCTCGCGCGGCTGCCTGCGCTGCTTCGCGTTCCGTTCGCTCTTGCTCGAGCCATTTCTGACTGAACAACCAGATGCTGCTGGCGGCGAGCACTGCGAATCCGGCACCTGCCCAGACGGGCCACAGAGGCGCCTTCTTCTTCGGCTGCGCAGTGGCGGCTGGAGACTCCCCATCCAAGGTCACGCCCCGTGTCGTGGCGCCGGGCGCGCCGTTGGGCACAGCGCCGACGACGCCGGGTGCGGTGCCACCCAAGCCGACTGCGGTGGTGGCCGAGGTGCCGGGCACGTGGCTGCCGAGCACGGTACCATCGTAGCCGACCCCACGTGCGGGGTCGTTCAGCACTGGGTTCGTCGCGGGGTAGCCCAAGATGCCGCGTATCCGCGGTACGTAGGTCTGGGCCAGAGAGCTGCCGTAGGGAGCCAGTGCGCTCGCCAGCTCGGCCACATCCGCGAAGCGCGCCTGCCGGTCCTTGTTCAGACACCGGTGGATGATGTCTGCCAGTGCGTCCGGTAGCTGCGCTGCCGCGCTCTGCAGAGGCTCTGGCTCCTGGGATAACACCTTGGCGCAGATCACCGGGATGCTTTCGCCGTCGAAGGCCCGTGCTCCGGCGAACGCTTCGTACAGGATCGCCCCCAAGGCCCAGATGTCCACGCGCACGTCGATGTCGCTGGCCTGCATTTGTTCGGGCGCCATGTACTGCGGCGAGCCAACTGCCGTCGCTGGATTGGTCAAGGCGCGACCCGAGGCGTCTCCGAGCTGCTTGGCGATCCCGAAGTCGAGCACCTTCACCGTTTGCCCGCCGTCGGGCGAAGTCACCACGAACAGGTTTTCTGGCTTCAGGTCGCGGTGAACGATGTGCTTCTTATGGGCGTGTGCCAGTGCCTCGCACACTTGCAGAATGAGGTCGACGGTCTCGATGATCGGCAACCTGCCGCGGGAGGTCAGCAGAGCGGCGAACTCCGTTCCCTCCAAGAACTCCATCACGATGTACGGCGCGCCGCCCTCCAGCCTGCCGACATCGAGCACGGAGCCGACGTGTTCGCTGCGGATGCCGGCGGCGGCCCGCGCCTCGAGCATCAATCGCTCGACGATCGCCGGATCTTCGGTCAGCTCGGGGCGGATCAGTTTGACCGCGACCTTGCGCTCCAGTTCGACGTGAGTCGCCGCCAGCACGATGCCCATGCCACCGGCTCCGATGACGGCATCGACGCGGTACTTGCCGGCGATGGTATCGCCGACCTCGACCGGGAGTGTGGGGCCCAGTTCCATGCTTGGCGGGAGTATAGCGATAGGTACGCCGAGGTGGTTGCGCGTCTGCGCATAATCGGCGCTACGCGCCTGCGATCCGGATCACAACCCTCGGTTCAGCGCCAGATTCGCGAACAACTCGAGATCCAGCGGGCGTTGGGTGATGGCGCGAAACAGGATGTGAGACATGGGGGTCACTTCCTTGCCGGAGGGCAAGCGCAGCTTGTAGCGCGCCCCGATGGGCTCGGCGGGGTCGCAGAGCCATTGCCCGGGCGCTTCGGCGCACACAACCGAACCCAGGTAGGCCCCGCCCAGGAGCACCAAACGCTGCAGCCACGGCTCTTTCCCCGTCAGTGGGTGGGCGGAAGCGACCAGGGTGCGCAGCAGCTGCTCCAGGGCATCGAGACTCGCGATCGACCCGTCGAGGGCGTGGGCGTACAGCAGCTCGCAAGCTCGGCCGAGCACCGAACTCCGGACGGCCTCTCCGAGCACGCTCAACTCGTCCACCTCGGGTTGCCCTTGCCACAGGGCCCGCGGCGCGATCTTCACGCTGGCATAGGACTTCCAGGCGACGGTACCCGGTCGCGCCAGGCCTGTCGTCAACTCGCCGATGAGGGAAGTCCGGCCCCCCGACGCCAACCAATGGTGAGCACTGACGAACGGGCGCCACGAGTACGAGCCAGCACGCACTCGTGCATTGCCTGGATCCGCCGCAGCTCCGACCCACTCACCTCGGTGTGAGAGCCTGAGTACCTCGCCGATGTACGAGCCGAGGAGCAACTCGATGGCGGAATCGGGCTCGAACACGGGTTGCATGCCGCAC
>JBNKZR010000137.1:0-17047 GCA_050301735.1 Polyangiaceae bacterium
AAGCGTTCAGAGAGCTCTGGTGGAGTATCGGTACCCCCAAACCGAGCGACAATCGCCGCGTCAATGCGTAGGAGTAGCTCAGCGCGAGGTTCGCCGTGAGAATGTCCACGAACTGTTGCGGGGGAGCCCCGGCTTGGTCCGTCCCGATCACCTGCGGCACGCTGTTGTAGTCGACCTGGCCCAGGGTGACCGAATTCAACATCGACAAACGCGCGCGGCCCGGCCTCGGGTCGGAGTACGCCAACGTCAGCCGGTGCAAGATCGCCGGCCGAATGGGCTCCTGACGTGCGGGATAGCGCCAGAAAGCACGGGGCGCGTAGCTCGCCAACAGACCCGTGAACTGACCGTCCGCAGAGAAAGTCGCACTCGGGTCCACGCTCGCAGTGGCCGCCACGCGGTTCTGTTGCCCGCCTCCAGGTGTTTCGGCCACGCCCACTTGAGTGTCCACGGCCCCGCTGATCTGAAGCCCGAGCGCGAGGCTCACGACACTCCAAGCCGACATCGAACGCCCCGTCGAACCCTTATTCTACGATGACGATATCGCCATCCCGCAGAGCGAAACCAGCTGCCGTCGGTTCTGGAAGAGTCAAGTCGGAGTAGCGAAAACGGATCCGCATCGGCTTGGGCTTGGTGCGAACGACGTAGATTTCGTCGTCGGACGCGAAGTCCGTCAGCCCACCCGCGGTACCAAGCACTTGCAGAAGACCTGCACCCTGGGTCACCTCGAAACTGCCCGGCGACCCCACCTCTCCAACCACCGTGACCATCAGAGGTCGAAACGCGATCAGCGTGACCGTGACCGCTGGCTTCTCGATGAATTTGGAGAGCTTCTCCGCCAACACCGTTGCGGCTTGTTCCGGCTCCAGCTCGGCGACCTTGACCAAGCCCACCAGCGGGTGATTGTAAGAGCCCGCGGCGCCGACGGTGAACTCTCCAGACAGGTCCGGCTGCTGCTGAACCTGAACCAGGATCGTATCCCCTGCCGCGATGGCAGTCCGCGCTTTCAAGTCCTGGGCAGCGGGGACTTCACTGTACCAAACATACGACTGCTGACCGGCGCACTGCACAAGGAATGAGCCGAACAGCAATGAGATTGCTAGCCACCTCGTCATCGTGCAGCGAGAGGTATCACGCACGCAGCAGGTCTGGGTGTCTTTTCAGCAATCGGATCACCTCGAAAACACCAGCGACGAGCAATGCGAGCACCAAGCCGACGCCGAGGCCGAGGCCGAGCCTCTTGCCCAGGAATATGGGAGTTTGTCCGCGATGCAATTTCGGCGGCGCGACGATCTCGTAGCGCGCCCGAACATTGGCCTTCTCCAGATCGATCTGTACCAAGGTCTTGCGATGCTGATCGAACAGCTGCCCACGCAGTGCCTGAAGCGACCCTTGGCGGCGTGACAGGCGCTGAATCGTCGTTTCTACCAGCGGCACGGCAGCGACCGTGCCGGCAGCCCCAGCGAGCTGCTTGTTGACCCGCGCCAAGGCGGACTCGGCGACGCGCAAGTCGCCTTCGTACTGCTGCTTCTGCTGCTCGAGGTCCTGCCGTTGCGCGTCCGTCTGCAGCTCGATGTTGGTCACTCGCGAGTTCATCTTCGCATCGACCTCACGTTCCAACGCCGCTATCTCCTCAGTCAGCTGCTTGACTTCGGGATGATCGGACTTGTAGCCCTTGGCGCGCAAAGCGCTGAGAGCTCGACGCTTCGTGTCGATCTGAGATTGGAGCGGCTTCAAGTCCTGAACTCGCTTCGTCACGACGCTGTCGTTCTGCTGGATACGCGCGTTGACGTTGGCAAGCTGCACCGTCAGCCGCTCGATCTCCAGTTCGAGCTCGGCTTTGCTCTGCGAGAACATCTGCTTGTTGTTCATCGCCGCACCCGCCTGCTCAGGAAGGGCATCCAAGTGCTTGCTGCGGTACTTCAGGAGCTCTTCTTCGACCTGATGCAGCTCGGTTTCGACCTTGGCCAGTTCGCCTTTCAAGAAGTCGGCCTCGGACTGCCACACCTTGATCGCCTCCTTGACCTCGTACGTGAGGTAGTTGTCGAGGTAACGTTCCAAGAACCCCAGCGTCGAAAACTCGGGTGGCGGCTTCGACGGTTGCTCGAACTTCGCCTTGTACTGACCGCTCTTGCCGGCCTCGATCGAAAGCCCACCCGTGGTCGAGCCCACCACACGATCAGCAGGCTCGAGCCCCATTCCTTCCAAGGTCTCCCGGACCAACACCGGGTTTGCGAAGTTGCGGCTTGGGTCCTCGAAGAACATCGCCTCCCCTCGCATGTTCGTCGCGCGCTCGACGGGATTGGGCTGCTTGTAGTGCACCAACTTCACGGTCGCTTGCGCGAACTCCGGCGCAGGAATGACGCGCGTGCTGTAGTAGCCGCCAGCCAGCCCCAAAGCGGGCAACACCGCCAAGGCAATGGCATTGCGCTTGACGAAATGCCAAGCGGTGACGACGCGCCGCACCAGTTGTTCGAAGGGGTTGGGTTCCTGGGGCTCCGGCAATCCGGGATGTGCCGTCTCGAAAGCCACGTGTGCCGGCCTCGGCTCCGTACTCGGCGCATCCTGATGCAGAGCAACGGTCAAGGTGGCTTCGTGAGGAGCTTCCTCCAAGAAGACGAGAATGCTCTGACCGATCTGGATCTGGTCACGCTTGCGAAGCTTGCGCTCGCTGATTAACACGCCGTTGAGCATCACCCCGTTGCGGGATCCCAAGTCCGTCAGATAGAAGCCGTCTGGACGCAGAGTTATCCTCGCGTGCTCACCCGAAACGGCTGGGTCCTGGAGTACGATATCGGCATTGTCCGAGCGACCGATGACCATCTCGGTGTCGCCCAGGAGGTGCAACTTGCCGGCGCGCGGTCCTTCTACCAGGAGCAGAAACGCCCGCGGCTTCCCCCCCGTCGGGGCCAGCCGCTGCAGCTTGCGCTCGAGAGAACGAGAGCCGGACGAAGGTGGGGAACTAGTAGGCACTTGACCCAAGCCGTATTAGCATGAAATGGGGGTGGTACACTCACCTAGAGCGGCTGACATCTGCGGATCTGGTGTAACTACCCAACGCTGTGAGAAACTGCGCGTGTGTCCGCTACTTGGCGTACGTCGGTTTGACCAACTTCACCCCTGCCCGATGACCAACTCCCCGACCCCGCCCGTAGGATCTCCCAACCCGGGACAGGACGTGGTGCTGATGGGGATGCCGATCGCCCGCTACACCGAGACGCAGTTGCTGGAGCACATGGCTCGAGCGCTGGAGGAAGAACGGGGCGGCTGGATCGTGACCGCCAATCTCGACATATTGATGCATTTCGTGCGCGATCCCGTGGCGCAGAGCGCCTATATGTCCGCTGACTTGAGAATTGCGGACGGGATGCCGCTGATTTGGGCATCCAAAGTGCAGGGTCGGCCCCTGCCAGAACGAGTTGCCGGCTCAACCCTGAGTGTTCGCTTGCTGGCCCTGGCCGCCAGTCGACATTGGCCGGTGTGTCTGCTGGGTGGCTCCCCCGGAAGCGCCGAACGCGCGGCTGAGCGATACCGTGAACAGCACCCCGAGCTCGACGTTGTTGGGCATTCAGATGTGCAGTGTTCCGCTCCTCCAACGAATTTGGAGCTCGACGAGCTGGAGCGGCGGATCCGGTGCAATACAGCCCAAATCGTTCTGGTCGGTTTGGGCTCACCCAAGCAGGAGCTCGTGATTCGTCCACTGCGAAAGCGCTTCCCCGAAGCCTGGTTCATCGGCGTGGGCGGAACGTTCAGCTTCCTGGCAGGCGACGTGCGCCGCGCCCCTGTATTGCTACAGCGATCTGGCCTCGAATGGCTATACCGTTTGAGTCAGGATCCGCGACGCTTGGGCCGCCGCTACGCCAGGAATCTGCACTTCCTCTTGGAGGTCGTACGCGACGCGGCCGCGCAACGCAATCGCGCAAGATGAACACGTGCGATGTGTGCCACTGGGAGACAAGCGGCACGACGCTTTCGGAGCGACTACTACGACTCCGAAAATTCGATGACCCTTTTTAGACCGCAGTGAAACTATTGGTTTTGTCCGCTTGAACTCGCCCGCGAACGCTGGATACTACGGGGCTCCGTATAATGAAGAGCGGGTTTATCAGAGAGTACTCGGGCATTGTGTCGCTCGGCCAGCGCGTGCTGGACGTCGTCATCGTGGTCGGCGCCCGAGCCCTGATGTGGCGTGCCTACGTCGGCACGTGGACGCTGCGAGACACCACGTTGGCCCTCGTTTCCGTCATCGGTTACCTGCTCTTCGCTGAAGCCAATGGCGTCTACAGGAGCTGGCGTGGCACGGGCGTCCGCCGCGAGATCCAGGTGGTCTTGTGGACTTGGCTGCTGACGGGACCGCTCGTGCTGCTCTGGCTGTTCGCCACGAAGACGTCGGAGGATTACTCCCGCGTGGCGACCTTCGGCTGGTTCGCTTTGGCAGCGGTTGGCTTGGCAGCGAGCCGGTCCTTGAAGAAGGGCGTGTTGGGGTTGCTTCGCAGCCAAGGGCGCAACTCGCGCACCGCCGGTATCATCGGCGCCAACGCGCTCACGCAACGTCTGTTGACGGAATTGAAGGACGCCACGCACGGCATCGAGGTCGTGGGAGTGTACGACTCTCGTGGTCTGGGGCGTGTGCAAGAACACCTGAACGGTACTCCGCTCGCTGGCAGTTTCGAAGACGCGATCCAGGACGCGCGCGACGGCAAGATCGACATCGTCTACATCACGCTACCGCTGCGAGCGGAGTCACGCATCGCCAAGGCCGTCGCCGAGTTGGCAGATACGACGGCAACCGTGCACCTGGTGACGGACTTCAGCGCCTTCGATCTGCTACGTGCGCGTTGGGGTACGACCGGTGGCCTGCCCACCGTATCGCTGTTCGATACGCCGTTCAGCGGCGCCTCCGGCTGGGTGAAGCGCATGGAAGATTTGGTCTTGGGGCTCGTGTTCCTCGCCGCCGCCATGCCACTGATGCTGCTGATCGGGCTGCTGATCAAGGTGACCACCGGCGGACCAGTGTTCTTCGCACAGACGCGCTATGGTCTGAACGGCAGGCCTATCCGCGTGCTCAAATTCCGCACGATGACCTGCGCCCAGGATGGCCCGGACGTGCCTCAGGCAACGAAGGGGGACAGCCGAGTGACCCCCATCGGCGCGTTCCTTCGTTCCAGCTCGTTGGACGAACTGCCGCAACTCGTCAACGTCGTCAAAGGCGACATGTCGATCGTCGGGCCACGCCCTCACGCGGTGGCGCACAACGAGCTGTATCGCAGCCTGATTCACGGCTACATGCTGCGCCACAAGGTCAAGCCCGGTATCACCGGTTGGGCGCAGATCAACGGCTTCCGTGGTGAGACCGATACCGTGGACAAGATGCGTTCGAGGGTGCAGTACGACCTCGAGTACATCGAGAATTGGGACCTCCGCTGGGACTTGGAGATCATCCTCAAGACGGTCCTCTTCGTCTGGCGTCAGCGCAACGCTCACTGAAGCACCGGGCCGCGCAAAGCGCTCACCCGGAGCGCCGCAGAGCGCGCTCACTGGCCACACAGAGCGCTCACCTGCAGCGTTGCACGGGAGCTGACTGGGCACGCAGCGCGCATGCTCGGGCGTTGCACGGCGCGCACACTGGCCACGCGACGCGCTGGACGGCGCAAACCGGGGTACTGGGACCACCCGGCGCAACGGCGCGCCCTCGATACGGGGGCGCGCTACGCGCTTCAAGCACGCGGAAGATCTGCTTCGGGCATCTCTGCCAAGCGAGGCAGCACCGCGTCATTCGGAGACAACAGCGGCTCGGCTACCGGCCAACGTATCGCCAAACCCGGGTCGTCGTAGCGCACTCCAGCTTCGGCAGCGGGGTTGTACAACGAGGTGCACTTGTAGCTGACGACGGCGTGATCACCGGTCACGCAGAAACCGTGCGCGCAGCCGGGGGGGATATACAGCTGATGGCGATTGTCGGAATTCAACTCCGCTGCCACCCATTGCCCGAACGTGGGCGACCCCAGGCGCACGTCCACTGCAACGTCGAGCACGGCACCGCTCAGTACGCTGACCAGCTTGCCCTGGCCGTGGGGCGGCTTCTGGAAATGAAGGCCTCGAAGCACCCTTGCCTTGGAGTAGGAGACGTTGTCTTGGACGAAGGAGACGGTGATACCGTGCTCCTGGTAGCGATCCGCGCGCCACAACTCCGAGAATGCTCCCCGCTCATCCGCGAACACCTTGGGCTCCACCCGCAGCACGCCTGCGATGGACAGGGGCACGACGTTCACGGCACGTCTCTCGCGGCGAGGTTACGAAGATAGGTGGCGTAGCGGGTCTTGCCGAGCTCCTCCGCCAGTTGCTCGAGCTGCGAGCGATCGATCCAACCGTTGCGATAGCTGATCTCTTCGATGCAGGCGACTTGAAGCCCTTGGCGCGAGGTGATGGCGTGAATGAAGTTGGCCGCGCTCAACATGTCCTCCGGCGTTCCGGTATCCAGCCAAGCGATGCCCCGACCCAACTTCTCCAACTGCAGCTCGCCTGCCTCCAGATAGGTGCGATTGAGATCGGTGATCTCCAGCTCCCCGCGAGGTGAAGGTTGCAGCTGTTTGGCAAACTCACAAACGCGTTCGTCGTAAAAGTAGAGGCCCGTCACCGCGTAGTTGCTCTTGGGCGCAGCGGGTTTTTCTTCGATGCTCAGGACGCGCCCGCTAGCGTCGATCTCCGCCACACCATAAGCGCTGGGGTTGTTGGTGTAGTAGCCGAAAATGCGCGCGCCGCTCGTCGAGGTGGCGGCTTTGCGGACGATGTCCTGCAAGCCGTGGCCGTAGAAAAGATTGTCCCCCAAGATCATCGCCGCGGGCCCACCATCGAGGAAGCTTTCGCCGATCAAGAAAGCCTGCGCCAAACCTTCGGGCTTCGGCTGCACCGCAAACTCGATCTTCAGGCCCCACTGCGAGCCATCTCCGAGCAACCGCCGAAACTGTTCGCTTTCGTGCGGCGTGTTGATGACGAGCATCTCGCGAATTCCCGCCAACATCAACACGCTGATGGGATAGTAGATCATCGGCTTGTCGTAGACGGGAACCAGCTGCTTGCTCACCGCCTTGGTGATGGGATGCAGCCGCGTGCCCGCGCCGCCAGCCAGAACGATCCCCTTACGCGCCATGTGCTTGGGCCTTTCGCTCGTCCGCGCGAACACGAATGTACTGCGTGAGCACGTGCATCAGGCTCTGATGCGCGTCCTCCACGATGCCGTAGTTCTCGACCGGCACCCAAACACAGTGCGTAGCGAGCTCTTTCAGCTTGCCCCCTTTGAACCCAACGAACGCAATCGTGGGCACGTTGCGCTCGTTGGCGTAGGTGCAGGCATTGACGACGTTCGGCGAATTGCCGCTGGAGCTGACCAGGAGCACCGCATCCTTGGGACGAAGGTAGTAGTGCAACTGACGACGGAACACGTCCTCGTAGCCGATGTCGTTGCCCAACGCAGTGACCATCGGCATGTTCGACGCCAAAGAGTGACAGCTCAATGTCGCTTGGCCTTCGACGTGCGTCCACTTAGTCAGATCGCATACCGCGTGGTTGCTTATCGCGGCGCTGCCACCGTTCCCAGCAACCCAGACGACACCATCGGCCGCCATCACCTGATCGATGACGGCGAGCACTCCCTGCAGCGGCGCGCGGTCGAACGACTGCAGTGCCTGCACGAAGCGTGCGTAGTAGTCGTCGACAAAGTCCTTGAATTCGGTCACAGGGCTACCTCCTCTGCCAGGTGTATGCAGTCCGGCAGCTCCAGTCAACGCCGGCCTGGAGCTGGCTGCAGGCGGCACCCGGGCTAGCGGGCGCCGTACCCTTCTGGGTGCTTCTGATGCCAGGCCCAGGCGGTCTTCACCGTTTCGTCAATCGACGTGTACTGTGGCTGCCAGCCGAGCTGGGACTTCAGTTTGGTGGGATTGGCGACTAGCATCGGTGGATCGCCTGGGCGGCGCTCGACGACTTCGTAGGGAATCGGTTTGCCGACGATTCGTTCACAGGACGCGATGATCTCCAGAACGGACTGCCCGGAGCCCGTGCCAATGTTGAACACCTCCTCCGTGGTGGGAGTCGTTGCCTCGATGGCCAGCAGGTGGGCCGACGCCAAATCGTCGATGTGCACATAGTCGCGGATGCACGTCCCGTCAGGCGTCGGGTAGTCGTTACCGTAGACCTTGAGGCCAGTGCGCTTGCCCAGGGGGACCTCTAGCACGAGCGGAATGAGGTGGGTTTCTGGGTTGTGGTACTCGCCAAACTCGCCGCTCGGGTCGGCCCCGGCCGCGTTGAAGTAGCGCAGCAGGGTGAAACCCAGTCCGTAGGCGTGGGAGAAGTCACGAATCATCCACTCCACGGCGAGCTTCGTCCGTGCGTAGGGACTGAACGGCGCCTGGGGCGTCTCTTCCGTCATAGGACCATCGCCGCTCATGCCGTAGGTCGCGCAGGTGCTCGAGAACAGCATGCGCTTGACGCCCGTCGTGCGCATCGCATTGAGCAGGCTGAGCGTGCCCCCAATGTTGTTGCGGTAGTGGTACTCCGGGTCCGTCACCGACTCGCCTACGTAGGTCGCGGCAGCAAAGTGCATCACCGCCTCGATCTCATAGCGACGAATCGTTTCGACCAACAACTGCGTGTCGGCAATGTCGCCTACGACGAGCTCCGCTTCACCGACAGCCGAGGCGTGCCCTTCCTTCAGATTGTCGAACGCGATGGGCGTGTGCCCCTTTTTTCCAACGTACCGCAGGCAGGCACTTCCAACGTAGCCAGCTCCGCCAGTGATCAGGATCTTCATGCTTGCTTCCTTTGATCGTCTAGGATGAGGCCTCCAGCCTCAACAATCGTTTCTGCGAACGGTGCGTAGCCTCTGTCGACCTGGGTTTGGCGACCGAAACCCGTCAGCACCAATATCGAGCCCCGACAGCCGGCGTTCTTGCCGGCGAGCACGTCGCTCCAACTATCCCCCACCATCCACGAGTTGGCCAGATCGAGTGACAGCTCATCGCTGGCTTTGAGCAGCATGCCCGGTGCAGGTTTGCGATCCGGGTGCTCGACGACGCTCTGGTCTCGGGTGTTGGGCGCGACCGTACAGTAGTACACTGCGTCCACCGCCGCTCCTTCGGCCGCCAGCTGACGGTGCATTTCGTCGTGGATCTCGGCCAGCTCGTCCTCGTCGATCATTCCGCGGCCAACCACCGACTGATTCGTCACGATGACGCACGCGTAGCCGCTCTCCCTCAACCTACGAATCGTCGCGCCGGCACCCGGGATGAGCTGAATGTCCTGCACGCGGTGCAGGTGGTGAACGTGCTCGACGACGGTGCCGTCTCTATCCAGAAACACCGCGGGACGTCGTGCCTGCGTCGTCCCGGCCCCGACGCTGCGCTCCAGCTCGTCGTCTTTCGCGCTCACTTCCTCGAACCCGACACGGTAAAGGCCCCCGCCTGGACGTCACTCTGCGCTCGCTCCAGGGCCTCGAGAGTGCCGATATCCAGGTGGTATCCATCGTGGACCACGCCACGCATGCGGCCGACGAAACGCGGAATCACGTCGAAGCCCAGGTCGAAGGCGTTCATGGCCGCTATCTCTTGGTAGGCGGCCCGGCTCGTGACGTAGACGCCGGCGTTGGCGAGATCGCTCTCGGGGTTCTCAGGCTTCTCCACGAAATGAACGATGCGCCCCTCGGCGTTGGTCGTCGCGATGCCGCAGGCTTTCGGTTTGGAGGTGTGAAAGAGCAGCATCGTGAAGGGCTCCGCGCCGCGTTCATGCTCGGCGAGCAGGTGAGCCAGGTCGACGTTCGAGAGATTGTCGGCGTATATGATGAGGCACTGGTCGGCATCGTCCACGAACGTCGCGTTGTTGGAGATGGTCCCCGCCGAACCCAGCAACGCGGCCTCGTGGGTCGTCTCCACACGCAGCTTGCCGGACTCATTTACTCGAGACACGTAGTCTTCGACCGGCCCGGCGAGGTGGTGCGTGTTCAACAACACGTTATTGACGCCCGCGGCCTCCAGGGCGTCGAACCAATAGCCCAGCAAGGGCTTGCCACCGATTTCTACCAAGCACTTCGGGGTGTGCTCGGTGACCGGACGCAGTCGCGTCCCGAGGCCTGCCGCGAGCACCAGTGCCTTGGTCGTTCGCGCCATGAATTCACTTGCTGACGACGTCGCGAACGACGCCGAGCTTCGCCATCTGTTGATTGCTGTAAGTCAGGATGTCGTCGGCCACCTCAGCGGTGTGGATCCACTCGCGATAGGCGGTGACGCTGTCGTGCGTAGTGTGGGTGGGTTTCCACCCCAGCGCGGACAGCTTGCTGATGTCGGAGCAGATGTGGCGCGTGTCGCCGAAGCGGTACTTGCCGCACGGAACGGGGTCGTAGCTCTTGGCTCCGAACACGTCGGCGACCGTCTTGGCGAACTCACTGACCGTGATGGGCTTGCCTCCCCCCACGTTGAACATCTGGTAGTTCGCACGCTCGTCCTCGAGCACCAACAGGTTCGCGGCCACGACGTCTTGAATGTTGACAAAGTCGCGGATCTGCTGACCGTCTTCGTAGATCAGGGGTTCGCGCCCGACGTGAAAACTCAGACAAAACAGGCGACAGGCACCACTGTAAGCGTTGTAGAAGCTCTGGCGCGGCCCTTGGACGATGGAGTAGCGCAACGCCACGCTGGGCACGTCACACCGCCGGCCCAGGTTGAGCGCGACCTGCTCCTCCGCAATCTTGCTCATCCCGTAGGGATTTTGCGGGTTGGCAACCGTTTCGTCCGTCGGCTGCCAGCGCAGGGGACCTACCTGATCGCCACTGGGCTGGATCTCCCACACTCCGTTCGCCAATTGCTCGTTGCTGCGCAGCCCGGGCAAGACGACCTTGCCCGCCGCATCCAGGTACTTGCCCTCGCCTAGGGTGGCCTGGCTGCTGGCGACGATCACCTTCTTGATCGGTAACTTCTCACGCAGAATCAACTCGTAGATGAGCGCGGTGGGCGTGACGTTGACGGAGAAGAAGCGGCTGAACTCCGGCAAGTAGTCCTGGTAAGCCGCGAGGTGGTAGACCGCATCGCAGCCGCGCAACGCCGCGAGCAGGGTCTCTGCGTCTCGGACGTCACCTTTGACGAACTCGATGCGCGGATCGAGGTAGGCGGGCTTCTCTCCGCCTCGGTGCACCGGTTCCTCCAGGCTATCCAGAACGCGAACGGAGTAACCCTTGGCCAGAAGTGCATCCGCTGTGTGGGAGCCGATGAAGCCTGCTCCACCGGTAATGAGTACTTTCATCTATTCGGTTCTCCTCGGGTCAGCTACCTGGCTCAGAACGAGTAACGGTCGCTGATGAAGATGATTCGGCTGCCGCGCGGCTCGATGCTGAACGGTAACTCTCGCGGCTGGCCCAATGCCTGTCGAATGGCGTCGTGCCGCTCGACGGGTGCCGTCAGCAGTAGAAAGCCCCCGCCGCCGGCGCCCAACAACTTGCCACCAAGTGCCCCGGCGCGGCGCGCCGCTTCGTACCACTCGTCCACCGCACTCGTGGCGATGCCGAAGCCCAACGAGCGCTTCAACAGCCAACCTTCGTGCAACAGTCGCGCGAACTCTTCGAGATCACCTGGACCTGAGAGCGCCGAACGCATCTCCTTCGCCAGGTCCCGCATGCTACGCAGCACGTCCAGCTTGCTCGCAGTCCCATCGCTCTGTTTCTTGAGAATACCGTCGGCCTTGCGCTGCTCCCCGGTGTAGAGGATGAGCATGCGGCGTTCCATTTCGCGCAGTACCTCGGGGCGATGCGGGACGGGCTCCACCGACACCGACTCGTCGGGGCGAAACGTGATGAAGTTCAGCCCGCCGAACGCTGCGGCGTACTGATCTTGCTTGCCGATCGGCTTGCCCAGAATGTCGATCTCGATGCTGCACGACTCTTCCGCCAGCCGACGACTGCTGACGACCTCGCCCTTGTACGCGCGCAGCGCGTTGATCAACCCTACCGTCAAGCTGCTGCTGGACCCCATGCCGGTACCTGCCGGCACGTCTCCAATCGTGGTGATCTCGATGTGACGGTCCAGGCCGGTCAGGCGCAGCACCTCGCGCGCCAGTTCGTGGCGGATCTGATCGATCTCGTCGTGGATCTCGGTCTCCGTGTAGGCCACGCGGATGCTACGGTCGAAGCGCGGGCTCACCGTGACGTACATGTGTTGCTTGATGGCGACCGACAGCACGCAGCCCTCTTCGTGCTGATAAAAAGCGGGCAGGTCGGTCCCACCGCCGGCGAAGCTGACTCGATATGGCGTTTGGGAAATGATCACGGGGTACTCAAGTGGCGTCTGAACTCGTTGGTCAACGGCTCGAGGCAGGTGGAGATATCGAACTCGTCACTCACGTGTTTGCGCGCGGCCTGCGCGAGATTCTTAGCAAGCTCCGGGTCCTGCAGTAAACGCTGCAGGCAGTCGGCAAGCCCTTCGGCGTCGTTGGGCTGGGCCAAGAGCCCGGTCCGCTCGTGGATCACCAAGTCGGGAATGCCCACAAGCTCCGTCGAAACCACGGGCACACCACACGCCATCGCTTCCATCAACATCTGAGGCAGCCCATCGACGTCGTCGTCCGACGCCCAAACGCACGCCAAGCAGTACAGATCCGCTTCCCCCAGAACGTTGGGGAGTTCCTCTTGTGCAATGGGTTTACCGGTCACCTCGACGATGTCTTGCAGGCCCAGCCGCGCCGCGTGTTGACGCAGTTCCTCCTCCAGTGGGCCACTGCCAGCGATGCGGCAATCGAACTCGACTCCACGCTCGCGCAGTATCTTGCACGCGTCAATCAGGTAGGCGAAGCCCTTCTTTTCCACGAGTCGACCCGACGACAGGAGCAACGGACGCGGCTTGACGGGCTTGTGTTCGGGCGCGGAGAAATGGCTCACGTCGATACCGCAGTAGACGCGACGGAGCTGCTCGGGGCGCGCTCCCTGCTCCAGGAAGAAGCGCTCGTGAAACGATGAGATGCAGACGATGAAGTCGGCTCGACGGATCTTGTCCTTCAGGGCCGCCCGCTCTCGGAACAGGTCTGCTGCATGTCCCGTGAAACTGAACGGCACCCCGAGGAGCCACGCGCCGTACATCGCCACGGTTCCCCCGGAGTGAATCCATTGGGAGTGGATCAGATGTATCTCTTCGTCGGCGATGTCGGTGGCCCAACGGCACGCGACGGCGAGGTGCAGGATGCCCTTGGCGCGAATCGTCAGGCTCTCCCGCTCACCCGTCAACGCGTTCCACGCCGCCCCGAAGAAGCGTCCGCGGAACTTCAGCGGCGCTGCCACCACGGAGGACAGCACTCGCATCACTTTGGCGGGGTACAAGTACGTCGCAGAGGCGGCCAGGGCCTTCATGTCTTCCGACTCGAAGAAGGTCGCGGGCGGACGGTAGAGGGCGTGAAGTCGGACGGGAATGCCCTTCGACATCACCACACGCAGTTCGTTGCCGACCCAGGCGTTGCCCAGACCATTCGACGTCATGTAGTGAATCATCGCGAGCGATAGAACCCGCGCCGGGTCGGGGGGTCAAGCCCGAAGCGTTCACTCATCCGAGAAGCTTGCAGGCGACGCCTGCACTGTTTCGGAGCCGTACTGGAACGACAGCGGCCGAGGGCCGGGATCGCGGTACGAACGCGGAGCCTCACCGCACGACGTCCCGAAGACAGCCGGAGGTTGACGTCCGCCGGGGCAATCGCCGCCACTTTGACGCTGCCGAGGTGGCGTCAGCCACGGCGACGTCGACCTAGACGACTGCTCTCGGCCCCCACAACACACTCGGCTGGTCTTGTCGGATGCGACGTCCACCGAGCTAGCGGCGACTCACCACTTGCCATCGGCGGACAACGGAAGCAGACATGTCCAGCATGCGTTCTCGCGCGACGAGTAAACACGCGGCGTCGCCCCGCTGGCGCGGGCAGGCGGATCCCGATGACGACGGCTCGATGGCGACCACTTCACCCCTCGCCACCCACGGCTGTGAGCAACGACCAAGAGGGCGTTTTCGCGAGGTTCAAACCCTACACCAGGAACGAATATCCCAACTGGTCTGAAACCCTTCTACGATTATCGGCGTAGCACAAAGCCCCGCGCTCAGCATGAACGGGGCTCGTGCCACCGCGCGACCTTCGCCGCATGGCATCCGAGCACTGTCCACTCGAGACGAAACCGCTCCAATCCTTCCGCCGCGAAAATGTTCTGCCTTTACCTACTAGCCGCAACGGTTGCGCATTCCCGTAGTCGATCCAAGCGCGCAGCGCTTCCTGCGTGGACGAAAGGTACCTGGTCCAACCGCCAGATTCGTAGCTTTTTCACCGATCCGCGGGTTCTGCGCACGGCGCTTGCTTGTGCGCGAAGCAGTGACGCGTCGGCGACAATCGTTCGGCGCGCTGCGTCGAGGTTCGACACGCCGCAACATGATACCCAAACTCGTTCAGACCGAATCGCCCGGCAGGAAGTCCCGCCGAAGGAGCTCCTATGAGGTCCTGCGACCTTCAGCAAACGCACCCGCAAAGGGTGCCCGATCCCACCATTGCCTGCTAAGCGTTGTAGGACATGCTGTCTGTGTCACTCACATTTGACGACGCACCCAGCGTAAACGAGCCGGGGGTCAGCTTTGATGCTGGCCGCATGGATCGTATGCGGGAGGCGTTGTTGGCGGCTGGCATCGAGAGTTGTGTCGCCTTCGTGGTCGGTGCCAGCTCCAAGCAGCACGAGGCGAACCTCGAGCGGTGGGTGGAAGCCGGGTTCGAGCTCGGCAACCACCTATACGAGCATCACCGCGCCAGTCGCCTGAGCATCGAAGAATTCTGTCGCTCGTTGGATGCTTGCGACGAAGTGATCGCGCCCTTCGCCGGCTACCAGGATGGCAAGGCCCGGTGGTTCCGCTTTCCGTACCTCGATCGGGGCCGCGATCCGGAACACCGACGCCTGCTCCAACGTGAGGTAACGGCTCGCGGTTACCGCGTGGCGCACGCTTCCACCACTTTCCGCGATGAAGCTTACGAACTGCGGCTGCAAAAAGCCAAGGAGCGTGGCGACATTCTTGCGCTGGAGCACATCGGGCGCCGATTTCGCAACGCCGCAAGAGGGTCCATCGACAGCACCATGGAGGCCACGACGAATCCAGGCCCGGTCAAACTCGTCTCCTACGGGCACTTCGGGGAAGTTTGCGTTGGCAACATCTTCACTTTGGTCGAGGGACTGCGACATCACGGCGCCCGCTTCTGCTCACTCGAAGAAGCGTTGTCGGCACCGGAGTACGCGGCCTTCGACCACGACTTCGAAAAGAGCGGCCTGGTGACGGCGCGACGCGGCGGTTCGCTTCGACGCGGTGCCGCGCGCCGTCTCGCGAGGCTATCCGAGCGTCGCGGCTGGTTTCGCCAAGCGGACTACGGGCCACTGTGGCCCAACATCGCATAGCCAGCCAGCGACGAATTCGTCTACCTGACCCCAGCAAAACGAGGCCCGCTCGCCGCTACTCGACGTCGGGCGCTCACTGCCGCGAGGCTTCGCCCCTCAATGGTAGGGGGAGGCTGGGGGTCGCAGGCCGTTCGCTAGCCTGTGAAAGAGCAGCTTACGTTGCTCGCGCCCCTCCGGTCCGCGGCGCGCCAGGGAGCGGAGGGTGATCGGTGGCAGCTCCGCCAGGGTCGCCAACACAGCCACCGGCCAACCATGGTGCTTCGCGAGGTAGTAGAAGCGGCTTTGGTAGAAGTGGTGGGCAATGTTGCCCGAGACGAGTGAGGCGCCGCTGCGTCCCGCGCTCGAGCCCGCGCGATGACTGCTGACCGCGTCCGGAACGACCCATATCTCCGTGCCGCTGGCGGTAGCCCGCCGGCAAAAATCGGTCTCTTCGAAGTACAGGAAAAAGCGTGGATCGAAACCGTGCAGCTCTCGATACAAGCTGGTGCGGATCAGCATCACCGCGCCGCAGACCCAACTCGTCTGAAACGGATCATCGCCCGGAACGATCACCCGCCGGCCCGGGTAGTTCGGCAAGCCCCAGGCCTGACCCAGGATGTCTCTGGGCATGGTGAGCATGCCCGCGTGCTGCTGCTGGTTGGCCATGGAGGGCGCCGTGATGCCCACCCGAGGCCGCGCGTCCATGAACTCGATGAGCTTGTCGACATCGGGCTCCGAGATGGCCGCATCGGGGTTGAGGAGCAGGATGTAGTCCGTCTCGGAACCAGCGGCTCCCAGATTGCACCCGCGTCCAAAGCCGAGGTTGGCTCCGGGCTGGAGCACTTTCGCCTCGGGATAGCGCGTGCTGACGTATTGCGCCGTGCGATCGGTGCTCGCGTTGTCGACGACGACGACCTCGAAACGCCCCTTCCGCACCGGCGCCATCAAGGGCGTCAGCGCGTCGTCGATCGTGGGACGCGACTGATAGGTGACGATGACGACTCGGACCCGGGCGGGCCGCTTCTCTGTCTGGGTCGCTGCGCCACTCATCTGCTGCTTGTGTTCGCTTGTTGACGAGATGGGGTGGGCGGGGGCATTGGGGGCTCTGACGAGCGGGACCGCTCGGGTACTGAACTGACCTGCTCGTCGTGCTTCCGCCTGTCCGGCATCGCTTGCTCGCGAGGCATGGGATGCGAAATTGGCGTAAATCCAACCACGGTCGAGGACCTTATTCAACAAGGCACGCCGCGTCATACTCCCGGTGCAGCGACGCCGGATCGGAAACTCGTCGCCGCTCAAAAAGAACCGCCGGACGGTTTCCGGTACCGCTGAGGCGGCGCGCACCCCGCACCCTCAGTTCTCATTTGGTGCGACAGTGGGTTTGTATCGTGCTCGGTCACACCCCAGGGCGTGCAACCACCGACGGAGCCCTACCCGGAGCTGGTTCACGCGCGCAGGACTGCCGACGAGTGCAGTTTCGCACTGAACGACTCGACCGAGTCCTCTCCGAGCGAGAGGCACGTTTGCGCGTGCGATACTGTCACGTGCGCCCTGGATCCCAGGCACGTGGACGGCATCAATGCGTCCGCCGGCGATTTCGCAGACGGCACGGACCCCGCGCTCCAGAGC
>JBNKZR010000138.1:0-16887 GCA_050301735.1 Polyangiaceae bacterium
GCCGATCTCGTCGAGAAGGAGCGTGCCGCCGTGAGCGGCTTCGAACAATCCCAAGCGGTCGCTGGTCGCCCCCGTGAACGCTCCCCGTCGATGTCCGAAGAGCTCGCTCTCCAGCAGCGTCTCGGCGATCGCGCCACAATTGACGGCGATGAAGGGACCTTCGGCCCGAGCGGACTCGTCATGAATCAGGCGCGCGATGCGTTCTTTGCCGGTGCCGCTTTCTCCCGTGATCAGCAGTGCCGAGTCCACTTTGGCGACGCGTCGGGCGAGACTGAGCAACTGCGCCATGGAAGCGCTACTGGCCACTGTGCCCAGGGGCATGTCCTCGTTGGCCGTCACTCGTCGTAGCTCACGGCTACGCGCAAGCAGTTTTCGCTCCGCCGACTTCAACGTCTCGGTGACGTGCTTGAGCGACACGTCCAGACACTCCTGGAGCCGAGTGGGTTCGAAGAACCGCAGTTCGTCCGCACGTTGGTCACCCCACTCCAGGCGCGTGCGCGCGATGAGATGACAGCCCGCGTCGCCCTTTCCCTGACAGCGGTCCTCGAGCACGTAGACTTCGCTGCCCGTCGTGCGGCTGATGTAGCCGCTGATCAGCCCACTGATGGTCCAGCACACGGGTTCGTCGGCGCGACCAAAGTGGAGCAGATGCTGCTCGGCCTCGTAAGAAGCCGCCAACGTGGCGCCGGCTCTGGACTGCGGGTCCGTGCTCCCGGCTTCGAGGAGGAAAAGCCCCTCCAGTGCGTGGATCCGCATTCCAGCCGAGCGCCACTCGTCCGGCGTGTCCCAGTTGAACTCCGCCTGCATCGCGCCCGCCATGCGCCAGCCGTGCGCGAAGCCGAATTGGGTTAGAACGGCGCGCGCGGCGATGAAGCCGAAGCTTTCGACCAGCTGTTTGCGCAGCAATCCCATCGCGACCGCGTCCAGCAAGAGGGCTCGTTGTCCAGCAAAGCGAATGACGCCCCCCTCTGGGTCGAGTTCCAGCAACTCCTCGTGGTCGAGGTCATCCACCTGCATGCAGCATCTCCTTCAAAGTGAATGACAACACTACATCACCTCGACCGAGCGAACCCGCACATCGTCAGCTCGTGACCTGAATGTGGTGAAGGCCGGATGCGACGTTTCGCGCAAAAGTCGGTCACCCGCAGGCGCCGTCGACGACGTTCGTCGTGCCGTCGGCGGGCTCGTCTCTTCTCGATACATTCCATGGACCTGAGAGCGTTAATGCAACTCGGCAAGTGTCGTGCTGGTCGTCAACTATCTCCGTAGTTGGAGGTCCGGCCCGCATCCCAACCAACTCGCTTCAGTTGCCGGAGATGGGCACCCGAAGCTCCCGGAGCGGACGGTGGCGTCCGAGGTTGGCGCGGATCGTGCTTTGCATCGCTACAGATGCGTATGAGCAAAACGAAGACCGCCACGACGACTCGGGTGAGACGAGAAGCCGAGATTGAAGGTAACAAGTGACCACCAACGGAGGCAATGGCAGTCAGCCCGAGCGAGATCAACTCCGCGACGTGCAAAGATTGCTGGCACACTGGTTGGGTGACAAGGCCAAGGCGATGTGGGTCGTCGTGTTGGTGTTGGGAGGTTTGGGCCTCGTTTGGACGTCCTTCTACACCGTGCCGAGCGATTCGGTTGCCGTCATTCTGAGGCTTGGCAAGTACCACTCTCAGGTGCCGCCTGGCCTGCACGCCAAGCTCCCTTTGGGCGTCGACACAGCGACGATCGTTCCCGTCGAACGTCAGCTGAAGCAGGAGTTCGGCTTTACCACCCCGGAAGGGACCGACCCCTACCAGAGTTCGAGGCGCTCGGAGGACGACCAGCGGCGAGAGACGGAGATGGTGACAGGTGACCTGAACGCTGCCCTGGTGGAATGGGTCGTGCAGTACCGGATCTCCGACCCCGTCAAGTTTCTGTTCGAGGTCCGAGAACCCCGCGAAACGCTCCGCTACGTCGCTGAATCCGTGATGCGGGAAGTCGTTGGAGACCGAACGGTGGATGAGGTGATCACCATCGGGCGTCAGGAGATAGAGACGGAGGGCCTGGTCAAGATGCAGGCGCTCTCGACGAAGTACGCGATGGGACTGAGCATCGACCAAGTGCAGCTCAAGAACATCAATCCGCCCGAGCCCGTGCAAGAGTCGTTCAACGAAGTCAACCAGGCGCAGCAAGAGAAGGAAAAGCTGATCAACGAAGCGCGCCGAGACTACAACAAGGTGATCCCCGTCGCAGAAGGCGAGCGTGATCAGCGCATTCGCGAAGCGGATGGTTACCGGTTGAAACGAATCAACGAGGCGGAGGGTGACGCAGCACGTTTCACGGCGCTGTTTCGACAGTACGAACAGGCGCCGGAGGTTACCGGGCGCAGGATCTACCTGGAGACGCTACGCCGCGTGATGCCGCGCTTGCGCTCCAAAGTCATCGTAGACGACAGCGCACGCAGTGTTCTGCCTCTCTTGAATCTCGATGCCCCGCAGAAAGGTCAGCCATGAAACAACTTTTGAGAGTAGCTGGTCTGATTCTGATGCTGGCAGGGGCGTTCGTTTTGGCGAGCGCACTGTACACGGTGAGCGAGGTGGAGCAGGTCATCATCACGCAGTTTGGTAAGCCGGTGGGGACACCGATTACCGATGCTGGACTTCACGTCAAAGTGCCCTTTGTCCAGGACGTCAATTCCATCGAGAAGCGGGTGCTCGAGTGGGACGGAAGCCCGTCGGACATGCCGACCAAGGACAAGCTCTACATTTCGGTGGACCTGTTCGCACGTTGGCGCATCACAGATCCACTTCAGTACTTTCTGCGGCTGCGTGACGAACGCAGCGCCCAGTCGCGACTGGACGACATCTTGGGGAGCGAGACGCGCAACGCCGTCGCGAAACACGAGCTGATCGAGATCATTCGCACGAGTAAGGACCGCATCCCGCTGCAGGACGCGCTACTCGTCGATGACGGGGACGAGAGCAACATCGGGGCCCTCGTACCAATCCAGAAGGGGAGAAAGCTCGTCGAAGAGGAGATATTCTCGGCCGCTGCAGAGAAGGTCGGGGTCTTCGGTATCGAGCTGCTCGACATCCGCTTCAAGCGCATCAACTACAACGAAAGCGTTCGCCCGAAGATCTACGACCGAATGATCAGCGAGCGCCGGCAGATCGCTCAGCGGTTTGTGTCTGAGGGTAACGGTGAGGCAGCGAGGATCCGTGGTAACCGCGTGCGGGATCTCAACAAGATCCAGTCTGAGGCCTACCGCGACGTCGAGAAGATCCGGGGTGTGGCAGACGCCAAAGCGACCGAGATCTACGCCGGTGCCTACAACGAGAGCGCCGAGACCGTGGCCTTCTACGAATTCACGGCCACCCTCCAATCGTACGAAGACACGATATCCAAAGATACGACAGTCGTTCTGTCCACGGACAGCGACCAATTCAAATACCTACGCAGAATGAAGCCAGAATGAGCGTCATTCTTTCAGAAACGAGAACCGCGCGATGACTACCAAAGAGATCGTTTTCGACAACGAAGCCCGAGAGAAGATCGGTCGCGGTGTGGACGCGCTCGCCAATGCCGTCAAGGTCACCTTGGGACCGCGAGGTCGCAACGTGATCCTCGAACGAGCTTGGGGCGCACCGACGATCACGAAGGACGGCGAGGCCGTGGCCAGGGAGCTGGAGCTCGAGGACAACTTCGCCAACATGGGCGTACAAATGGTCAAGGAGGTTGCCTCCAAAACGGCGGAAGTTGCTGGCGATGGCACGACTACCGCGACTGTTCTGGCTCAGGCAATCTATCGAGAAGGGGTGAAGCTGGTTACTGCCGGTGCCAACCCCATGGACCTCAAGCGCGGGATCGACATTGCGGTGGGCGCGATCGTGGCGGACCTGACGACGAAGAGCAGAGCCGTCGAAAGCCGAGAGCAGGTTGCGCAGGTCGGTACGGTCAGTGCCAATGGCGATGCGGCTGTCGGCGAGCTCATCGCTGATGCCATGCATCGCGTCGGCAATGACGGTGTTGTGACCCTGGAAGAGTCGAGGTCGATCGAGACGACACTCGAAGTCGTCGAAGGTTCGCAGTTCGACCGCGGTTACCTCTCGCCGTACTTCGTGACGGACACGCACCGCTTGGAGGCGAGCCTGGAGAACGCTCTAGTGCTGACTGCTGACAAGCGGTTGTCGAATCTGCGCGAGCTTCTGCCGCTCCTGGAAATGGTGGCGAAGGCGAATCGACCGTTGCTCGTGATAGCCGAGAGCGTCTCGGATGAGGCGCTGACGGCCTTGATGCTGAACAAGATCCGTGGCGCGCTGAAGGTGTGTGCGGTCAAGGCACCGGGCTTTGGCGACAACCGCACGGAAATGCTTCGCGACATCAGTGTGGTGTTGGGCGGCAAGTGCTTCACGCAAGATCAGGGCGAGAAACTCGAGAACCTGCGTTTCGAGGATCTCGGGCAGGCCAAGCGGGTGATCGTCAGCAAGGACTCCACCGTGCTGGTCGGAGGCGCAGGAAAAGAACCGGAGATCGCCGGCAGAGTGCGCGAGATCCGGGCGCGCTTGGAGGAAGTGGGCTCGGATGCCGAGCGCGACGTTCTGCAGAAACGTTTGGCAAAGCTGGCGGGTGGCGTGGCCGTCATCGCGGTGGGTGCCTCGACGGAAAGCGAGTTGCAGGAGAAGAAGGCCCGAGTCGAAGACGCATTGCACGCCACCCGAGCTGCGGTGAAAGAGGGCATTTCCCCAGGTGGTGGGGTTGCCCTGCTGCGTTCGCGCTCAGCGCTGGATGCGTTGAGTCTCTCCAGGGACGAACAGTTTGGCGTGCAGCTCGTTCGCCGGGCAGTCGAAGAACCCCTGCGTCAGATCGCGAAGAACGGCGGTGCCGAAGGCGCGGTCGTGTTGGCCGAGGTCATGAAACGCAGTGGGGCTGAGGGCTACAACGCAGCGTCAGAGCGGTACGAGGATCTGGTGGCTGCCGGGATAGTCGATGCGACGCAGGTGGTGCGTGTGGCGTTGGAGAACGCGGCGTCCATCGCCTCCTTGTTGCTGACGACTCGGGCGATGGTGGGTTTTCTCGAACACTGAGGGGTCGTTGGCGAAGGGCTGGTACTCCGGGCATGCATCTAGAAATCACTCACACGACGCGCTTCACCTACGATCGCGAGGTTCAGCTCGGACCGCACTTGCTCTACCTTCGACCGAGGGAAAATCCCTTGCTGGAGGTGCGGAGCTTTTCGCTCGACTGTGTCCCGAATGCGCAGGTGGCGTGGATGCGAGATGATTTCGACAACCTCCCGGCTAGCATGCAGTTCGAGGAGCCGGCGAGCGCGCTGGAGATCATTTCCCACTCCGAGGTCACCACTTCGGAAATCCCGCCTTTCGACTTCTTGGTGCGCGACTACGCGCGCAGTTTCCCTTTTGCCTACGAACCGTTGCATCGCTTCAATCTAGGCATTTATTTGGCGCCACCGCCGGACCAGGTGCGGTCAGCCGTCTCTCGGTGGCTGTCCGAGAACTTTCGACAACAGCCAATGGACACCGTCGCATGGTTGTTCGAGTTGAATCGTGCGCTGTTCACCAAGCTGACCTATCGACGGCGCGATAGCCCTGGCATGCAAACCACGCCAGAGACACTTCGAAATGGGGTCGGAGCTTGTCGCGATTTTGCCGTGGTTTTGATCGACATGGCGCGCAGCTCTGGAGTGGCGGCACGGTTTGTCAGCGGCTACCTCTACGATCCCAACCGCGACGGTTTCGTGGGCGGAGACATGCATGCCTGGGTGGAGGTATTCATCCCAGGCGCGGGGTGGCGTGGGCTCGACCCGACTCACGGCGTCTTCTGCCACAGTGCCTACGTTCCTGTGGCGCATGCGGTCGTTCCAGAGAGCGTCAACCCGGTTCAGGGTTCCTTCTTCAGCCGGATCCCGGCGGTAGCCCAACTCGCTACTGACGTGCGGGTGCGCTGCTGGCGAGAGTGGGGCAAGGGAAAGGGACAATGATTACGATTCAAGTATCCCGCGTGCGTAGTCCCGTCGAGACGCCTCGGGGGCAGACCTGGCAGGGGCATCCCGGCGTGGACTCCCTGGGGCAGCCGCCTGGTGGCTTCGGTGCGTTGCAGACTCTGATCGAGGCGCGGCTGGAATCGGGGGCGTCTTGGTCGAGCGGATTGGACCACGATGGAGAGGTCATCACGTACGTGCGTCGAGGAGGGCTCGCCTATCGCGACAAGGCGGGGGATATCGATACGCTGGAGCCCGGAGAGTTCCTGTGGGCAGCGTCGCAGCGCGCTCTGCGCCCGCCGGGAGTCACCTGCGCGCGGAAGGACGACACGCACGCTTTTCAGATACTCCTGGCACCCACTGCCGGGGCAGCGAGGCTCGAGTTGGACAAGAAGTGCGTCGCGGTCGCGGACAGACGAGGCAAGCTCTGCTTGATCGCGTCGCCTGACGCACGAGATGGATCCCTGCGCTTGCAGCAGGACATGCTGCTGTACTCCGCGCTGTACTCCGCCGGACAGCACGTGGAGTACAAGCTCCAGCGAGGTCGTTGCGCTTGGCTGCACGTCGTGCACGGGGAGCTGGCGTTGCGAGGCGTCGTCCTCTCCACTGGAGACGGTGCGGGAGCATTCAACGAGCGTGCCGTTTCCGTGAACATTCGTGCTCACACGGAGCTCTTGCTCGTCGATAGCACGGAAGCCGCGTGGAGCGCGGAGGGGGCTTCCAGCAGCCGGTGATGGATCAGTTCGCCACGACATGTGGCCGAGCATTCATCGACAACATCACGATGCCACACGTCGGACACCGTCCGGCACTCAGTTGAAAGGGAACACCACATGGGCGACAAATCACCAAAAGACAAAGTAAAGAAGGACAAGCGCAAAGCTGCCCGCACGAAGAAGGACGCGGACGCCGCCAAAGCCAAGGAGGACGCGGCCAAGAAAGGCTAGACGCCGGTCCGGGAGAGCTCGACGTACTCGGTTCGACGTTCGGCACCTGCCCAGAGAGCTCTGCAGCAGCGGACCAACAGGCGACTCGCCGCGGCTCGTTGGGCTACAATCAGGCCCGCATTGACTCGCCTGTCCCGTGCGGGAGGAACCCGCAAGAAGCCCGTTCGCTACGCGGCGCCATCGTCGCATCCGAGCGAGCTGCTTGCTGCCGGCCTGCGCGCGCACCGCAAAGGGCACAGCGCGGAAGCTTTGGCTCGCTACCAGGAGCATTTGCAGCAGTGGCCAGATTGCTTGGATGCGCTGATGAACGTGGGGGCGCTGCATGCCCACGGTGGTCGTGCCAGGGAAGCGCTGCTCTGCTTCGAGCGGGCTCTGGACCTCGCGCCTGAAGACGGACGCGTCTTTCGGGATGTCGGATTGGGTTTGAAGACCATCGGGCGCCTGGAGGAGGCAACGCGAGCGCTCGATCGCGCCGTCGCGTTTTCGCCGCAACTGGTGGGCGGTTGGCTGCACTTGGCGCTATTGCGTCTCGAGGTCGCTGACAGAGTATCGGCGCTCGAAGCCGCTCAGGCGGCGGTTCGACTCGAGCCGAGCGATCCATCTGCTCACTTCGTGTTGGCGCGTTGCGTGTTCGATGGCCGGGCCCCCGGCGCGTCCCTCGAAGCGCTGGCTCGAGCGCAAGAGACTCCCCAGGGCCACGCCGAAGCCGCGGTCTTCGCGTGGCTCATTCGTCATCACTCACTGCGGCAGGAAAGCGCGGGGGAAGCGCGGCTCCCGAGGCCTGGGCTGCCAATCACTCCCACCGAGCTCGTCGAGTTGGAGCAGGTAGTAGCGCGCAGTCCTCGACTGAGGGATCTGGCCGACGCTGCCGTTTATCTGATCCAATGTATGTCTGGTGCTCGACTGTTCTCGAGCGCCAGGGAAACACTTCGCTACGCGGCCTCCATCGCCCCAGCCCACGGCCCAACGCTCGAGTTGGGTGTATTCCATGGCGTGTCTTTGCGTTGGTTGTCGCAGTGCCGACCTGGACCGCTGCACGGTTTTGACAGCTTTCTCGGACTTCCAGACGACTGGAAGAACGTGCCCGAGGGGAGATTCACCACCGTGGGCCGCGCTCCCGAGGAAGTCGACGCTCGCTTCTGGGTCGGCTCGTTCGAGGAACAACTGCCACTCTACAGCATGCAGCACCCCGAGCCCATCGCTTTGCTCCACGTCGATAGCGATCTCTACGAGAGCGCTCGTTGTGGGCTCGAGCACCTATCCCCTCAGCTCGTCGCTGGCAGTGTGATCGTATTCGACGAATACTTCGGACACCGCGGTTGGCAACAAGACGAACACCGCGCGTTCCTCGAGGCCGTGGAAGCCAATGGCTGGAGCTACGATGCCATGGCTGCCAATCCATTCACCGGGCAAGCGGTCATGCGTCTGAAGTGAGTGGCCACGCGAAATGTAGTCAAACCGCGCAACGCGCGGACGAGGGGATTGCTGCCTGTGCGCAGGGGCACATTTCACTGTCGCCAGAGGGCGGGGCTGGGAGCCATCACGAGGTGTACTGCGCGTTTGCGGTCAGACTGGCCCGTGCTGAACGAACGGGAGTCGGAGTGGGGCAATGGAATCGCTTTGCAGCGGCTGCGGGTGGCAGGTACTCAGTGAGTGGGTAGGCTCTGTGCCACGAGCATGGCGATTGAAATGCTGACGACTCCTGGGGGGGTATTTGCCGTATGGGGGGCGCCTACCAAGGAAGACATCGACCTCATTCTACGGGAACTGGAGCGGGCGAACCGCGCCGCTGGGGGACCGGTCCTGTACGTGGCGCGAGTCCCACAGGACGCGCCTGCGCCCGATGCAGCGGTGCGGAACTATCTCACGAAGCGCATGCACTACATTTCGGGTTTGTGCTCGTCCTACCACGCAGTGATGGAGGGTAGTGGCTTCGGCGCCGCGATGAAACGCGGTGTGCTACTGACGATGGTGCAGGTAGCGGGTCGTCGCGGTAAGTTCTTCGTGCACGCGACAGTCAGCGAAGTGCTCGATGCCGTGCCGAAAGAACGCACGCACGTGGCCGCACAGCTCTTGGCAGCGGCCAGGGCCAAACGTTGGCTCTCACTGACGCCGGGCGCATTCGAGAAGGCCGTCTGAGCACGACGGCTACCCGCGAACGGGTCGCCGATTGCGACCCGTTCGTTCTTCTCTTCGGAACCCACTCGGCGGTCGGTTCTCAGCCGAGCCCAGAGAGCGTGCCGCTGAACTCCGGTGCGCCGAAACCGTTCGTCGGGGAGCCGAACATCGTCATCAGAGACGCGAAGAGCTGGTTGGTCGTGGTGTTATTGTATCGCACGCTGCGACCCGTGCTGATGGCGCCATTGCCTTGACCCGCGATGAGCCAGCCCAGATTGCGGCGGTCGTGGATTTCGCCGTTGGAGAGCTCGTTGGCCCAGAGCACGACGGAGCTTTCGAGCACCGAGCTTCCATCCTCGTCCGCATGGCCCTTCAATGCGTCGAGCAGGTACGCGAATTGCTCAGCATACCACGTGTTGATCTTGATCAGATCCTCACGGTTGCCGACTGCGTCGTGGGACATTATGTGGTGTTCGCCTGCAACATCGAGTGACTTGTGGAAGACGGTGCTCTCTGCTGTTGCCCATTGCAGGGTGACGACACGGGTCAGGTCGCACGTCAGCGCCAAAACGAGCATGTCCATCTGTGCCTTGCCCAGTGCCTCGAAATCACCGAAGCAGCGCGCTGGGCGGCCGTCTTGCTCGCAATCGACCGGATCGAGGTTGACGTCCGGAGGCTCGCTCGGAACGAGGCAGCCCGTACTCTCCACGGAACCGAGGTTTTCCAGGGACTGTTCGAAGTCTCGAAGCGTGCTGAGATGACGCTCGAGCTTCTGTCGATCGGCGGCGCTGACCTTCGCGTTCAAACGCTCGAAGTCGCCCTTCACGAAGTCGAGAACACTTCGTCGCTGCTGCAGGAAGTCGTCGAGCGAACCCGTGGCGACGTCCGTGTCCATGAACAAGCGGGCGAACACCGTCTGTGGGTCGTCCTCTGGAGTCACCGACTTGGCGTTGCCGGTGGTGCCTCGGTAGCACATCCTCGTAGGCATCGGTTCGATGATGGTCGTGGTCGATTGCACGCCGAGCTCGAGGGACGGTAACTTGGTTTGGTCGCCAATGACCCCCGCGATCTCCTGATCGATGGACGGGCCGTTGGCGCCTCCGTCGAGCACGTGTCCCGCACGTCCGGTACCGCTAGGGCCGACGACGAGCGCATCAGCGGTCAGCATCGTCGCCATCGACGTATCGTGGGCGTTGGGGTCGTAGATGTACGAGGCCTCGTTGTTCAAGCCCCGCATGATCAACAAGTCCTCGCGGTGAACGTCCAGCGGCGCCAGGATGCGGCCCATCGTGAAGTCGGTTTCGCCGCCGGACGGCTGCCACTCGTCCATGATGCTGCCGTTGGCACTGAAGAAGACCACGAAGCGTTTGGGTACCGCTTGGGCCTTGGCCACTCTTGGACTCATGGCGTCCAGGAACGGAAGCGCCAACGCCACACCGCCCGCGCCGCGGAGCAGCGTGCGACGAGACAGAGGTTTGGAAGGGATGCTGAAGACTGGTTTGCGATTCATGGCGTCGTTTCGTCCTTGGCCAAGTAGCGGAAGTCGGGCGTCAGGGTGAGGGCGATCAACAAGTCCTGCACGCGCTGGTCTGCGGCATTGAAGTCGCTGGTGATCGTTGCGAGGCGGGCCGATTCCGAATCGCTTTCGCCGCGGCCGAAGGCGAACCGGAACCAGTACCTGACGAAGCATTCCGTCGCGAGGTCGCTCTCAGAAAGCTTGGTCGCCATCTCGACGATGCCTTCGAAAGGGCCCTCCACATCCGTGTTCGTGAGGTCGCCGCTGGCGTCGATGTCGAGGCCCTGCTCTTGGTCGCGCCACTGTCCGATCGCATCGTAGTGTTCGAAGGCGAGCCCGACAGGATCGATCAGGAGGTGACAGGCAGCGCAGGTTGGATCTTCTTCGTGTTGTGCGAAGCGTTCGCGGGTCGTTGACCCCGGAGTAATGGTCGGCGCGGTCACCACCAGACCGGGCGGCGGCGCCGGGATGCCCTGGCACAACATACGCTCGCGCACGAACTTGCCGCGGGAGACCGGATCAGTTTGGATCTCCTTGGAGTGCGTCGCCAAGAAGGAAGCCTGGGTGAGGAGGCCCGCACGTTGGCCCGGCGGGAGCTCGATGCGCGCCACGCCGTTTTCGGCCGGACCTGCCGTGCCGCCGTAGAATTCGGCGAGGGAGGGATCGCCGTAGGTGAAGGTTGCCGTCAGTAGCGTGTTCAAGTCTCCCGCACCATCGAAGACCACGTTGGTCGCGAACTCACGGGTCTCTTCGTAGAAGAGAGGCGGCAGTTGACTGTCCCAGTTTTCGAACTGTTCCGTGTCGCGCTGCAGGCGTTCGACGGCGTACAGGTTGAGCCACCCGCTGAAAAAGTCGGCGACGTTGGCCCGCGCAGCCGGGGTTGCCAATAGGCGCCTGGCTTCTGCCTCGATGCCCTCGAGCGAAGTCAGCGTGTCGGCCTCGGCCGCGGCAAACAACGCGTCGTCCGGCATCGTGCCGGTCAAGAAGTACGACAGCCGCGACGCGATCTCCCACGAGTTGAGCGCGAAGTATGTCTCCCCGGCTACCGGCACGCCGACCTCGGCTCGGTACAGGAAGCTCGGAGAGTTCAGCAGGGCTTGCAGTACCAGGCTGACACCCGTCGTCGGATCCGCCTCACCTTGGAATAGCGCGAGCAACTCGGCTTGCTCCGTGCTGTCGAGCGGTCGGCGCCAAGCGCGCTTGCCAAAGCGCTGGATGAAGTCCGAGACACACGCTTCGCCGTCGGACAGGGGACAACCGAGCAACGAGTCCACGTCTCGTACGGCATTGGTCGCAACGGACTCGGCCGCCGAGACGTACTGTTCGAGCAGTGCTGGAGCAACGTCCTGCACATCCGTGTTGTTCGTGAAGCCGTTGACTGCCGTGTCTGCCGGGAAGTCCGCGGTGTAGTCGGTGCTGTCACCGAACAGGGTCTCGATCGTGGCGGCGTACTCGACGTTCGAGAGACGACGCACGAGCGAACGACCAGGAAGCCCGTTGTCGACGAGAGTCTCGGCCGGAATGACCATGCCGGTGACGGGGTCCACCTGTTCTCCGGGAGAGGTGGCGCCTCCCTGTTCGGGGCTGGTCGTGGTGGCGCCGGGGGCTGGCGTCGCGCCGGTGGGCGTGCCCGCTGACGTCGCCCCAGAGGGCACCGCGCCCGTTGGCGAACCAACCGAGCCCACTCCCGCGCCAACGGGGGTGCCGGCAGCCGGCATGCCTGGGGCCGTTGCTCCGCTGGCCGGTACTCCGTCGCTTCCGTCTACCGTGCCGCTGCACGCACACAGTGCGACAACCACCCATGGAGCCGCCAGGCCAAAGCTCGGTCGGGATTTCCGATGGTGTTCGCGGGTCTTAGTCATCTTGTCGCTCCTGCACTCATGAAGCTTCCTTTGGCGGTCGCGCGGCGGAGGTGCCGCGCTGGACCGGCGAGGTCATTGGTTGATTGCCCAATGCTCGTAATTGTCGGGGCCCCAACGGAATTGTCATGCAATCCACCTGCGGACCGCCGGGCCCGAGGAGCCCGCTCATCCCTCCTCCTGCTGGGCACGACTCACACGCTCAGAGCGCAACTTTCGCACTGCGCCAGCACGGTGTGTGCCGCGCGGACCCGTCGCCAAACTTCTGCCAAAATTGGGGCGAAGGATTCTCGCGACGCCGCTTGGGTCGCAGAGGACGACTTCGCCGTGGTGCCGATGCCCAGCGTTTGACGGCCCCGGTCCGGCCGACGTCGACACTCGGTCACGCCTGCCGAATGTCGCGGCGGGTGCTGGTCCCCCCAGGAGCCAGCACCCGTTTGGGATTGCGGCGCGGTTCAGCTTCGCCGACGTCGGCGCACGACGAGGAGCGCGAGCATCGCCAAAGCCAGGCCGCCGCTGTTTTCACGCGCAGGGCTTCGCACGGCGCAACCAGACTCGGAGTTCTGTCCGACGTCGGAGCCTCCCTGGGGCTCCAGGCCGGTTGTGGGCTGTTGCGGCGCGACCGGAGCGGGGGGTTGCCCGCCAGCTGTGGCGACTCCGGTGTTACCCTGATCCACTCCTGGCGTCACGCCTGTACCGGTGGTATCGGTCGGGCTGCCTTCGGCTAACCCAGCTGTCTCGCCTGCTGTTGCGGGCGTGACTGGGTCGGTCGCGGGCGGCATGGGGGCCATTGCCGGGGGGACGGGATCGCTTGCTGGCGGTGCCCCCTCCACGACCGGTGGCTCTTCCGCTACGGGCGGCGGCTCGTCTACGGCGGGGGGCATCTCATCGACGCCGGGCGTGGGCTCCTCCATCCCCATGTCCGCAGGCATGTCACCTTCTGGCATCGGGTCCATCGGGTCCATCGGGTCCATCGGGTCCGGTTCGACCCCGGGCATGTCGCCCATGCCGTCGTCGACGGGCACTTCAGGTGCCGCGCCCAAGTCTTGGAAAACCCGCTGGGCGAAGTTGTAGAGGCTACGGTTCCACACCGTCTTGGTGTGACCCTGACCGGGCTCGATCTGCCAGATGTGCTCGATGTCGTTGTCGTTGAGGAAGTTGTGATAGTTCTCGCTGTTGTTGATCAGGCCGTCGTCGCTACCGCACGAGATGAAAATGAGCCTGACGTTCTCACGCACCGCTTCGATATCCGTGACGTTCTGCTGCGGCGGGACGGTGTTCGGTGCGGCCGAGTACGGCGCGATGTAGTGAAACACATCCGTGTTCGGGAAACCGAAGTTGAAAGTCTGACCGCCGCCCATCGACAGGCCCGAGATGGCGCGCCAGTCTGGATCCGCGGAGACGGAGTAGTTGGCTTCGACCCAGGGGATTAGATCGTTGAGAAGGACGTCCCCGAACTCCCCAAATCCGTCGTTGGCTCCCTCGGTGTTTCCGTTCGGCATCACGACGACCATGGGCACCGCCATGTCCTGCGAGTACAGGTAGTCCATTACGTTGTCGGCGTTGCCTTCGTCGGAGCCCATACCCACCCAAGACACCTCGTTGCCGCCGATGCCATGGTGCAAGTAGACGACCGGATACGTCTCGTCGGTGGTGTATCCGGGCGGCGTATAGATGGTCACCTTCTGATCGGGGTAGTTTCTCGTGGGGTACGTGAGGGACAACTCGACCTCACCGTGTGGAATGCCGGCGTTCTTTGCATCGAAGCCCTGGGGTGGAACCGGGAGACCGGCAGGGTCAGAAGCGTGGGCGAGGGATGGGCTGGCCGAGCAAGCTGCGACGAGAATCCAGGCGAAAGTTCGATGTTCAGATGTCATATATCCTCCGTGACGCGTGCCTGAGGCACCAAGCCGTCAAATGAGGTTGATGCCGCTGGTTCTCACAAGCTTCATGGAAATCTTCCGGGTTTGCTCAGCGCGAACAATGCTGACGCTCCAGCAACCGCGTCAGGGGGTGACTCTTCTGGCTAGCGTGTAACTTTCGCTCGAGTTCGGGAGATGTTTGTACTAGGGCACGTGCTGCCAACCAGAGCGGTGTGTTGGTGTCACAGCGTGCACGCGGAAGAGCCGAGCCGCTAGCCTCGCGGAAGCAAGCGTTTCAGGGCCTCAGCCAGCGCGCTCTGCTGAAGTGGTTTCGTCAACACCGGCACTTTCCACTTCATCAGTGGGACGTCATCGGTGCCGTAGCCGGTGGCGAATAAAAACGGACAACCTCGAGCGGCAAGCACCTCGGCGACCGGCGTCGAATCCCCGCCCCGGATGCGAACGTCCAAGATTGCGAGGTCGATGGCAGCTTCGGTTGCTAGGGCCAACGCTCCCTCCACATCTGCAACGGGGCCAACCACCGTGCAGCCCAGCCCTCGCACCATTCGGTTCAATTCGTCGGCAAGAAGGAACTCGTCTTCGACGACTAGCACTCTGACCTGGTCCGCTGTAGTCGAGGTCACGGTTGTCATCCTTCCGCGCTGGGTCGCCGAGCAGACGCACTGTCGAGGGACGGGAGGTGGAGCGTCGTCATTGCGCCTGCGTCGTTTTCGAGCGCTACTCGTCCTCGCAGTCCGTAGCCCACGAGCCCCCTCAGAAGTCGAAGACCGAGGCCATCCTCCGTACCGTCGAGTACGGCTCGAGGATAACCAACGCCGTTGTCGTGGTAGACGACGCGAACGGCGTCCTGCGACGCTTCGACGTGCACGGTGACCTCGAGCCCCGAGTTGCTCCCACTATGTTTCATGCTGTTGGTGGCGAGTTCCGCAAGAACCAGTGCGAGCTGGTGGGCTGCTTGACTGGAGACGCGCGTCGGGGCGCCCGTCACAGACAGCTTGGAGATTGACTTCAGTCCGCGAAACGTCCCCAGAAGAACGTCCTGGCACAACGTTATGATCGCTATCGGTTCCCAACCAGACGCCGATAGCATGGCGTGCACTGTTGCCAGACTTTGGATGCTCTTGTCGAGTCGCTCGAGCACCTCTCGCGCTGGGCCTTCCACTGCGTCGGCCTGCTGTCTGATGAGAGCGGCGAGGGTGGCGAGGTTGTTGCGGACTCGGTGATCGATCTCCCTGAGCAGCAAGTCCTTCTGGGCACCGAGCTCCACGAGTTGACGCTCCCTGGCCTTCAATTCGGTGATGTCGGCGCCTGCACCCATCAACGCCGGAGCGCCGTCGATCTCGATTGGAATGACGGAAGACGCTGCCACGCGAACAGCACCGTCATGGCGACGAAGATGAAGCTCCACACCCTCGACTCGGCCTTCCTTCTGGACCCGAGCGATGAGCGCGTCACGCTGCTGTGGGTCGTCGTAGTAGTCGGGGATGCGGCTGCCGACCAACTGCTCCAGGGGAATGCCCAGGAAGTCGGCCAAAGCGCGGTTGCCATACAGGAGTTCGCCGTCGCTGATACGGGTCGCAGCGACGGGGAATGGCACCGTGTCGCTGATGATGCGCAAGCGCCGCTCGCTGTCTCGAACAGTGTCTTCGAGTCTCTTTTGGGCAGTGATGTCGCGCGAAATCCCGAACAGTCCACAGATCGTGCCGCTCTCATCACGCCAGGGCAATTTCGTCGTCAGCACCCAACGCTCGACTCCGGGCGCAACGACACCCCCTTCCAACTTGTTCACTAGCGGGATGCCGCTTTCAATCACTCGTCGGTCATCCTCCGCTGTCGCCTCCGCAATGTCTGGCGGAAAGAGGTCCTCATCGCGGTGCCCCACGATCTTCGAGGATGGGCGTCCCAAGAGTGTCTCGAACGACGCACTGAAGCGGGTGAAACGCCTCTGACGATCCTTGAAGTAGACGTAGTCCGGGAGATGGGTGAGAAGGCTGCGAGTGAACGTTGCGTCATCAACCCAAGGTGAAGAGACTTCGTGTCCGGCGAGCGCATGTTCGATTTCAGCGACACGCTGCCGGGCTGTCGTGAGTTCGGCCAGCAGCGCTTGCCTTTCGTTGGGCGGGATGGAGGTAGGCATGGGTCGGCGGCAGGCTTCCAACGAGCCCCCTGGAACACCGCACATGTAAGGTAAGCCAGGCAACGCCGCAAGGGCGCGACGCGGGGGCGCGACATGGTGCGGGTTCACCCGGTGCTCACTGACCCCGTACGGCTACATCCCGTTTTGGCCTAGGGCTGCTTGCACCTGCTCGCGGCTGAGTTCTCCGAGTTCTTCCATGGCACGTGCCATGGTTGCCATGGCTACCGGATCTGCTCGGTCACCCCGGGTGGCGAAGGATGGAAGGTCGCGCGCGATGGTGCGAATCCAGGGCGCTTCCGGGTACTGCTGCTTCAGTCCGCCGAGCGTGTTGCTGATGTCTTCGACCGACATCGTGCCCAGGTGAGCGCGCACGATGCTCTCAGCGTTGACGTCGTGCGCGAGCACGGCGTGGACCATTCGGGGTTCGACGTCGCCCTCCGCGCCAACGAG
>JBNKZR010000139.1:0-16780 GCA_050301735.1 Polyangiaceae bacterium
ATGACGACCTCGGCGAGAGCGCCTGCAGCGCCGACGCGGACTGCGACGCGGCACCCTATGGGCGCTGCGTACCGCAAGGACAGTTGCCCACCTACGAGTGCGAATACGGCTGCGTCTCGGACGACGACTGTGGCGCGGATCAATTCTGTCGCTGCGGGCCCGACATCGGTACGTGCGTCACTGCCGATTGCCGCTCGGCGGCTGATTGCGGCGACGGGATGCTATGTAGCCAGTGGTTCGACTACTTCGGCATCGGTTGCGATGAACCGCCCCAGTTCGCCTGTCAATCGCCAGAAGACGCGTGCATTTCGGACGCTGACTGCGGGGACAGCGACTCCTGCGCCGTGGTCGACGGAGTTCGACAGTGCAAACCGATCCCCGGCGTCGCCTGTGGCCGTCCGTTCATCGTGCGCGGCAGTGCCATCTTGGCCAACTTGGCGACCCCGAACGACACTTTCGACGAGCCGCTGCCAGCCATCACCAACGGGCCCAACGTCGAGCACTTGCCGGCCGCTCTGCGTGGCCGCTTGGCCGAGCATTGGGCGGCAGTGGGCTTGATGGAGCACGCGTCCATCGCAGCCTTCGCACGCTTCTGCTTGCAGCTGATGCACGTGGGTGCGCCGCTTTCGCTGCTGCGAGACTCTCAGGCCGCGATGCTCGACGAGACCCTGCACGCAGAGCTCGCGTTCTCGCTCGCTAGTATCTACGCCAATCGGCCCATCGCCGCAGGTTCACTCCCGATGGACGGCGCGCTGGACGCGGTGCACCTCGACGAGATCCTGCGTCTCGTCATCCACGAAGGCTGCGTGGGGGAAACCGTCGCCGCGCTCGAGGCCGCCGAGGCTCGCTGCTACTGCCAGGACGACGCAGTAAAAGCAGCGCTGGCCACGATCCGCGAGGACGAAACCCGCCACGCGCAACTCGCCTGGCGCTTCGTCGAGTGGGCGATCGCCCGCTCCCCGGAGCTGGCCCGCATCGCCGCCGACGAATTCCGCGCGCTCGCCCCCGAGGTCTCGGAGCCCGTGGCCCCCTCCGCGCTCTCACACGAGGAGGCCCAAGTGCTCCGCCACGGCGTGCTGCCCGAATCGTTGCGCGCCGAAGTGCGTCGCGCCTCCCTGCGCGACGTCGTTTTACCGTGCGCGGAGAGTCTGTTGCGACGCGCGGAGCGGCAGGGGAGTGAGCGCGCGGCGTGAGGCACCGGCATCGCTAGCCATCACCTCGCGCCAAAGGTCCCAACGATGCGATGATGCGGTTCCTCCAGTCCTGGGCCCAACCGTCGAGCCCCGCCCCATGATGCCACCCCGTACGAAAGAGCCGATCCGCGGGCACTTCGGCGACGACCGTGACGGCAGAGGCCATCGCAGTGAGCTCCGCTCCCCCACTCCCGCTGGAGTGCTCCAGCAGACCCTGCGACAGGACCTGGAGCGCGAGCTCCAACGCTTCCACAGGTCTGAGCTTCGGCTCGAGCGACTGGCTAGCCGCCACCAGAACATTCACCAGGTACGCAACCTCGCTTTTTCGAAGTGAGGCGAGCTCAGGCGCCTCCGTCGTCAGTTCGGCCAGCGCAGCGGCAAACAGCCAACTATCGCCTGCGTCCACCGCGAGCCCATCGCCGGCCGGCTGTAGTCGATCGACCCAAGCCCCCTTCGACTCTGGGAGCGCCTGTGCTCTCCCTCTGCCACCACCCGGCGCGTCGTCCAGCTCTCGAAAATGGGCCTGGCTGATCGGATCTCGTGCGGAACCGTAGTTGATACCTGCCGTCGCCAAGCGCAGAAATGCCCGCGCATCCTGCAACGCCACGTACCCCTCTCTTGCTCGACGCTCGTCACGTTCCCCGCGCGCGGCTTCCTCCAACTCGTCAAGCGCATCGAACAACTCCTCGATGTCCTCATGCGCGTCGAGCACCTCATGGGAGACGCGTTCGCAGTGTTCGAGGATCGCCCTCAGCTCGGTCGTGTGCCGGGTGTCCAGCGACACGAGAGACGACCAGGCCGTGTCCCAGTGCCGCTCGGAGCGAGCCAGGACCCGGAACTCGTGCCACTGCTCCTGCGAGAACCCATCGAGCCGCTTGTCCAACTCGTCGGCGTCTTGCTCGGCTAGATCGGACACCAACCGTTCGAGTCTGTCGTCGTTCAAGACCACGACCAGCTTGCTGTAACCCAGCAGCACCATCTCGAACGGCAGACTCACGAGCCGCTCCGCCATCGCCTCGTCGCCGGCTTCCGCTATCACCTCGAGCCACAGCGCAAAGCGCTCGGCACCCAATTCCTCCTGCTCCCTTCCGGCTTCCGTTTCCCACACGTCCTCGTCGAACAGCCTCGCCAACTGCGTACTGCTCGCTAACGCCACGATCTCGCCAGCATCCTCGAGCCCCACCTCCCGGACCAAGGTCGCCAATCTCGACGGCGCCAAACTCCGAACCCGTTGAAGCAAGTCTGGATGCGCCAACACACGGTCGAGCACCCGTGTGGCGGGAGCTCCAGCCCGCGTCACTGTTTTTTCCCGCACCTCGAGCTTGCCCATGACGGAAGTCTGGTCGCTTCAGCGTGCAAAACCAGGCTATTGCTGGGTCGCACGCCGCGCTATACTTGGTTGCATCGCGACGGTGACTGACGCTGCTGGAGCTGGGTGCCAAGCGGGCGAGTGCCGGTACCGCCCCCCTTTCAACGACGCAGCTTCAGCTCAACACCAGCCCGGATCCAGTGACGAGACGGGGCGTACGGCGCGGAGCCCTTCAGCGGAAGCCAGCCGGGGGCCGTTTTCCGTGCCACAGAACACACGAGACAATTAACCTTCTACAATTACCCCAGTGCGCATCAGGTGACGTTGGCAGTGCTGCAGCCCGTCACCCTGACTTCGGTGTCACACATTCACTCGCTGCACCGAGAATGAAACGAGACAGGTACGCAGATCATTTCTGATGATTCGCCCTTGACGCTCTTTCACGAATGCATCACTGTGTGCGCACACGGGGCTGAGGCCCACGTGTTTCTCTCAACCTGAAACCTCGAACCATGTTTACCAAAGACGACAACACGAGAATGACAGCCTGGCGGCTTCTACAGCCAGGTCAGTCATGCAGGCTGGATGCGCGTCCAGTTGCGCCTCGCTGTATCGATACACTCGGTGTTTCGTTCGGTGTCGATTCGACGTTCGTCTATCGAACGGTTTTGGGTGCGCATACGAGCCAGCAGCCCACGCAGCCGAATACCCGGTGCGGCTTGGAGGCTCCCGTGACTTAGGGGCATTTATCAATAGTTTCGGACTATTGAAAGCCGCCCCGGGTTACTCACCGAGGCGGCTTTCAACGTTTGTGGACAATCGTTTGATCCCCGTTCCACCCATTGGGGTGTCGAACGGAGGCTCATGAACGACCCCGAGTCACTCGCTTTCGAGCAAGGAACCGACTTCGAGAGCGTCGCACTGCGCGCCGTTCTCGACGGTAACTCCTGACGCGAGTCAACGTGCACTCACTTTCAGTGACGACGACAGACATGCATTCACCTCTCGCAGTGCACGACCAGGACGGATCTACCCAGCGCTCCACCGACGAACAAAGACGAAACAAGCACATCTCCAACCACTCATTCGGTAGTGGTCTAGAGGAAGGACGGCGGACTCTGAATCCGTCTGCCCAGGTTCGAATCCTGCCTCCCGAACTGACAGAAGCCACGAGCTTCTCGTTCTTTGACAATCCAACAGGACGTGACGGTGTGGGCACCCATGTGCCTGCGCGCCAGTCTCTCCTGCAATTCATCCTGAGGTACCCAAGCGGAAAGGGACCCCACTGTTGATGGGGCAGCCGTTGGTTCGAATCCAACCCTCAGGGCATTGCCCCCGCAGCTCGATGGTCGAGCAGCTGTTTCGTAATCAGCCGGATAGGGTTCGATTCCCTACGGGGGCTCTACATGCCGATCGCGATGGGGCACAGCGAATGGATGCGCCGCGACTGTGCAAACGCGTGGACCTACGCGCGTGCGCGATGGCGCGATCGGTTTTCTGACTGGGGCAGGGCTCGTGGTGGGCCGTCTGTTTTGGGAACAGGTGCTGGTGGGTTCGACTCCCGCGCCCCAGACCAACGCACCGGGTGATCACTCGGTGCTCGCGCGTGCCCCGCTCCTGGCGGCGGCGCGCGCTTTCGTTGGGGTAGCTTTGGTAAGCATGGCCGGCTGTGACCCGGGCAGAGGGGTTCGATTCCCCGCCTCAACCCGACTCGTCTCAACACGACGATGCGCGGCACTTCGCCGCGTTGCGACGGCGGGAGACGGACGTGCCCGCGTAAGCATCTGGTGAAGCTGCTCCGCTGTCGACGGAGTGAGGAGAGTTCGATTCTCTTCGTGGGCGCTTGGCGGGGACTGCGAGTTCTTCCCGAGAAGACTCGCTCGAAGCGTTCGAACTACGTCGTCGCTTCGCCACAACTTGCCCGCGAGGGCCGAACCAAGGACGACGACCATGACTCGTTACTCACAGCACGTATCAAAAAGGGCAACGCTGCAGAGAGCATGTCCGCCTCCATGAAGCAACGGAGGAACCGCACTACCTCGCGTTTCCGAATGGGCGGCTTTCATGAGGGGGCCGCGCGCTCGGGCACACCTTCCCAACAACCAACGCCTCCTTCGCTNAGGTGGTGAAACCGGAAAACACGCCGAGCTCAGACCTCGGTGCCCTCTGGGCTTGCGGGTTCGACTCCCGCCCTGAGCACTCCGCCGCTGGCGAGAAGAGGCCTCGTTCATCAGAGACCATCATGACTCACAAGACCCTCGTATTGACCCCTTGGTACTTTCCGCAGGCAATCCTGCGCTGGCAAGACGCCGTCACGATGCTCTACCTCGACAAGGCTGACGTCTTGGTCGCGTACGATGCCGTCGTGCGCTCGCCGTCGATCGAGCTCGACGTGCCCGCCGTCGTGCGGATGCACCGCGCACCCCACAACGTCAAGCGCGGCGTGAAGTTCTCGCGCATCAACGTTTACACCCGCGACAAGTTCACCTGCCAGTACTGCCGGCAGAAGTTCCCCTCGTTCCTTCTCAGCTACGACCATGTGACGCCTCGGTGCGCAGGTGGCCGCACCGAGTGGGCGAACATCGTCACGGCGTGCAAGCCTTGCAACAACAAGAAGGCACACCGCACCTGTGATGAGGCGGGAATGTGGCCGCTCAATGCGCCGATCAAGCCCAAAGCGCTACCGCTCACTGCCCCGGCGATCGACGTCGAGTCGGCACCTAGGGAGTGGCGAGACTTCCTCGCGGCGTCGTCGGCTTGATCGCCCGTCAGCACAACCGGCAATGGCGCCGGGAGTCAGGCTCATAGCAACACCGTGCCAGCCACCTCACAACGGGGCTGGCGCGGTGCGGCGGCGCCTTTCGTAAGGCGCCGCTTTTCCGTTCCGCTTACCAGCGGTTGTCGCGGATACCGCGACGGCTGCCGCCACCGCGCTTCGGTTTGCCGCGACCACCGCCGCCACCGCCGCCGCCGCCGCCGTAGCCGCCACCGCCGCCGCCACCACCGTAGCCGCCACCACCACCGCCGCCGCCACGCGGCGCGCGCTCGGCTGCCTCGTTAACTCGCACGGTGCGGCCGTCCAGCTCAGCGCCGTCCATTGCCGTCATTGCCGTCTTGCCAGCCTCTGCATCAGCGAACGTGACGAAGCCGAAGCCCCGGGAACGTCCCGTGTCTCGATCTTGGATGACTGCGACGTCCTCCAACTGACCAAAACTTTCGAACCCGCGGCGCAGGCCCTCCGTGTCGGTGTCCCAGCTGAGACCACCAACGAATAATTTCATCGACATGCTTTTCCTGATTTCTTTCCTTGAGCACGACTGCCGTGTCCGAGGTGCGAGACCAACCGCGAAGCGCCAACTGCGAACGCGTCACGATCGGCTCCTTGCTCGTCCAGCACCCCATTTTTGGCGGTCGCCGTTTCCTACCTGTCCTCGCCGCGCGCGAGACGCGACCAGCCACGGGGTAGAGTCTTGAACCTCCCTCTACACGGCGCTGCTGTCAACAACACTCGACTCCCGCAGGCTGCAGCTGCCCATTTCGAGCTGATCTGGAGCGAAAGCCGGCGCGTCGGCCGCATCCCATACGGTCGGCGTCGGCGGCGGCCGCAATCCTAACGAATTACCGGCTTTGGGCTCGTTGATTCTGCCCGGTCCTTCGGCGCGGCGAGAGCGCAGAGCCATTCGGGCGTGGGCGGCCCGTAGGGGCCCTCCCGCAAGCGCGACGCAAAAAGGCCCCAGGGGCTCGAGCATTGATCCGTGACGGTCGACTCTTCCACTGGCGATGTACGTCGCACGTCCGGCCGCCGTGAGCACGACAGCGAGTCGCGACCCTGACGGCGGCAACTCCAGCTGGACCTGGCACGGACGCCTCGAACAAGACGTAAGAAGATAACACCTGCCGCCGGGCAACACGAACCAAGCACAGCGCAGCTTCTCGAAGTCGCCGCGAGGCTGGACCGCGCCGAACGCAGCTTCCCCTTGCTGCCGCAATACCGGTACGCATTCTGCGTGGGCGGCGATCGGTGGCGCCTATTTCATCTTCTTCCCTTCACGCTTGGCCCCCATCTTCCTTCGCCGTTCGCCGTTCGATGGCAGTGCCCAGTCCGAGCCCGACTCGTTCACCCCAGGCGCAGTTCCAAATGACGGAAATTGTGGCGGCTCGTGGCTCCCCAGCACGGGTCGGAAGCCCCGCCGTTCGCGTGTGAAGCACCTGCCGCACTGAGTCCCGTAGCCACGGCGACCCACGGTGAGACTTCGAACCGCATCGAGCCTCCAGCAGCATCCGGTTGCGTTCTGGAATTCTTTGAGCATCATGTCGAGGTTCGAAGCGAATACCGGAATCCCCTTCGGAACGCTTTTTTTGGTCCTGACTTCCCCCAGTTCCATCCAGATCGAGAGATCGATGCCACTGGAGATGCCGCAATGAAAAAGATCCGCACTGCTCTTGCCCTCGTCCTGCTTCCCGTCTCATTCGGCGCCTTGACGGTCGCCTGTTGGGAGTACGAGTGCCCAGGAGGCGAGTGTGGACCGGAGCCACGGCAGCGGGCCATCGGGGTGACGGTCAACGCGGACGACGGGGCCAGTGCCGGCGGTGAGGACATGCCGGCCGCGCCCACCGGCGATCTCCCCTCTGGCGACGGAGTGCTGCCTTGCGACGTGTTTGAAGCTGCGGGGCATCCGTGTGTCTCGGCGCACAGTAGCGTGCGTCTGGTCGTGCCCGGCTACACTGGCCCTCTGTACCAGGTCGAGCGTCCCGACGGCACGACACTCGACGTCGGTTCGGTAGACGGCTACGCCGATAGCACCGCTCAAGACGCTTTCTGCGAAGACGGTGGCTGCGTCATCAAGATCATCTACGACCAGTCCGGACTGGCCAACGACCTAGTCGAAGCACCTTCTGGTAGCGCCAAACCAACGCCGGGCAACCCGGTCAACGCCGATGACCTGCCGGTGATGATCAATGGCCGCAACGTCTACGGCATGCTGTTCAGGCCCGGCATGGGCTACCGCAACTGGGAAAACCCGCAAGGCACGGCGCGTGGGGACGATCCCGAGACCATGTACATGGTGACCAGCCAGCACGACACGATCAACGGTTGCTGCTTCGACTACGGCAACGCCGAAACGACGCGCAACAACGACGGCAACGGCACGATGGAAGCCGTGTATTTCGGCATGGGCGTCATCTGGGGTACCGGCAGCGGCTCCGGACCATGGGTCATGGCCGACCTCGAAAACGGCCTCTACCCAGGCTGGGAAAACGGCCAAGACAGGAACATTTCGACCAATACGTCGCTCCTTCACGACTTCGTCACGGCGATCATCGTGGGCGATACGGCCGACAAGAACGAAGGCAGGGGGCGTTTCGCGATTTACGGCGGTGACGCGCAAGCAGGCGAACTGACCGTGATGTACGACGGGATCCGTCCTGAAAAGCCGGGCTACGTCCCCATGCAGAAGCAGGGTTCGATCATTCTCGGTATCGGCGGGGACAACAGCGACGGTGACGGCGGGCGCTTCTACGAGGGCGTCATGGCCAATGGCGCGGCCAGCAAAGAGACGGTGGACGCCCTGCAAGCAGCCATCGTCGGCGCCAAGTACGGCATGTAAGGAGCCCCCGGTCGCTAGTGGCCGGCATCGTCTCAGGCGGAGTTCTCCGGGCTGAGACGAGAATTGACAACTCGCGTGCCACCAGTATTGACACGCAGAATGTGAGCGTTCACACTGCCCGCGCCCTGTGAGGCGTCAGGGCTCGGTAAGCAAAGCCATGTTGCGAAAATTGCAAGCGTTCCTCGCGTTGGGAGTGTGGGCCCTGGCCATCCCAGCTGCTGCTCAAGATACCACGGACGAGCCCACGTCTGAGGCCCCACCGTCACAGGATGAGGAAACTGGGTCCGACTCCTTACAGGAGTCCCCCGCTCCCGAACCGGAAGCCCCAGAGCCAAGCACGGAAGACTCCGCCACGGCCGATGCTTCTGCGGGCATCGGGTTAAGTGCTGCCGGACAGCTCGGTGGAGACGGTGATGGCTCTGCCTCCGCGGACGGAGAAGCGTCCGCGGACGTCACGAGCAGCGGGGACGACGGCGACTCCGGTGACTCCGGTTCGACATCGAAGCACGAGAGCTCCAGCGCGCTCACTGGCTGGGACACGTTCGTCAGCGGCTACTTCCGAGCGCCGATGGCCATTGGCATCAGCCCTCGTTCGGGTCCCGACAACCCGGACGGAGATCCAGAGCTACAGCTCTCCTATGGGCCGAACCGAACCATGGACTCCAACTACTTCAGCTTCGCGTACACGCGACTGCAGGAGCAGGATTGGTCTGAGCTCTTCGTCCACGCGAAGAAAGAGCACGCCGAAGCCGTGATTGGCTGGATGGGTTATTGGTTCCAGGCCGCCGGTTTTCGCAACTACGACGCCGGCTGGGCCCCGGGCATGGCCTACGTCGTGTTGGACACGGACTTCGAGCTAGGGGGCACGAAGCCGAACATCGCGTTCACCGCCGGCTCTTGGTGGCCGAAGTTCGGACGCGTCGTGAAGTACGACACGTATACCCTCGGGCAGTTCCGTCAGCTGGGTGAACAGCTGAAGTTGACCGTTCCACTCGGTGGCCTCACGGCAACGATCACGCAGGGTGTCGGCACCGGCCGAGACGGTAGCTTCAACCTCCTGTCGCCCCCACCCTACCAGGCCAAGGTCGGCCTGAACATGCTCCACTACGAGGACATCAAAGTCGCGTACAAGGAGTACTTGGAGCTCAGCGTTCACTACAACAGCCAGTGGACGAGCGACCCCAACCTGTATCAGACGACGCAGCCGGGCAAAGCCTTCACCGACGTCCGAGAGGCATACCTCAAGACGGTCGGCGGCGAGCTGCGGCTCAGTGCACCCGTGGCCGGTAGTCTGTGGGTCTCGCCTTCGTACATTCGGGTGCGCAACGGCTGGGCATTGGGTGAAGCGGGCATCGAGGTCATGCACTCGCTGAGCGCCGACTCACTGGCAACCAACTACATGGGCTGGAGCGGCAGCCTGGGAGACAGCACTGGCAGCGGCGAGATGCTCAACCTGGGGTTTCTGTACGAGAACACCTTGTCCGGCATCACGGGACAACCCCGCGGCACCGTGCCGGACCTGACGTTGAACCTCTTCGGCCTATTTGCCGACATCACCCTGGACCTGCCCGACACCTCGATCATCCCCCAAGAACGCATGGGGCAGTTCAAGTACGGCGCGGATCTGGAATACCAGGCGACCAATTGGTTGGGCGTCATGCTGCGCTGGGATGAGGTCAACTACAACTTGGGCCACGCGGGCTACGCCTTCTCGGCAATCTCGCCGCGCCTGACGTTCTCCTCCCACTACCTCTCCGGCGAGAGCATCTACGTGCAATACTCACGCTACCGCTACGGCGATGCGATGACCCTGGCCGGACGCTGGCCCTGGGGGCTGCCACTGGTCGCAGGCAGCGACATCATCCAAGGTGGCTCGTACGCAGCACAGAAACCCGACATGGACGTCGTGCGCGTCCAAGCGTCCATCTCGTTCTGAAAGAGTCTCACGCGCCCTCGGGCGGGCGTTCACTTATTTGGCGCAGCGCCGCTGGAGTCACGAACGACCAGCTCGGGCGCAACGACCACGTTTGGCAACGCCGTGTCTCCCTCGATCCGACGGAGCAAGATGTGCAAGCATCGCCGGCCCAACTCCGTGAAGTCTTGTCGCACGGTCGTCAACGGCGGCGTGAAGTACGCAGCCTCGGGGATGTCGTCGAAACCGACCACGCTGATGTCACCGGGAACGGCGCGCCCAGCCTCGTGCAGCCGACGCAACAGTCCGAGCGCCATCTGGTCGTTCGCGACGAACACCGCGGTCAGCTCGGGAATTTCCAAGAGGGTTTGCCCTAATTCGTAACCTGAGCGCGGCGTCCAATCGCCGAACACGGGTTCCGGGACCGGTGCGCCAGCGGCTTGCAGTTCGGAGCGCCAGCCCTCGATGCGGTCCTCGGCCTCCTGCCATTCGGGCGGGCCAGCCAGGTGCCACACCGTCTTGTGCCCCAGGTTGAGCAGATGGCGAGTGGCCGCGGCGGCACCCGTCTTCTGGTCGACTGCCGCGACGGGGATCGTCACGTTCGGCCCGCCCTCGACCGCCACGACGGCAAAATCGGATCGGATGTCTCGCAGCGCTTCCAAGCCGGCCCGCGTGGGTGCAATCACCGCAACCCCATCCACCCCCTGATCGCGCAGCTGCTGGATAGCCGCGAGCACGGTGCCCCGATTGAGAGCACGCAAGCTCGACACAGTCACCGCGTAGCCGAAGTCGTGGGCAGCCCGCTCGATACCGAACAGGGTGGAAGCCGGACCGTAGAGAGTGGTGTCGAAGCTCACGACGCCGAGCGTCTTCGAGCGGCCCGTCGCCAATGCACGCGCCGTCGAGCTGGGACGGTAGTCGAGCTGACGAATGGCCGCCAGGACACGCTCCCGGGTGGAGCTGCGTACGTTGGGGCTATCGTTCAAGACACGCGAAACGGTCTGATGCGAAACACCCGCCAACTGCGCCACATCTGCCATCACCGCGGGGCGCCGCTTCTCCGACCTCGGATCTCGAGCGCTCATCGTGTTCGTATACTAGCAGGCTTGACACAAGGCATGTGAGCGTTCACAATACGATCATTCTGGGATGTTCCCCAGAAGTGGGCCAGCCGAGGCCAGCCGAGAAACGAACCGTTAGCGGAACGCTTTGGGCAAGTCCACAACCAACGGGCAGGTGACTGCGTGACGCCCGAGCGTACGTACGTGCCAGCTCCAGACATGCGTGAGAATCTGATGACAAACGTGGCCGAGCACAAAACACAGGAAGTGTGGTTTCTCACCGGCAGCCAGCATCTGTACGGTGACGAAACCCTCAAGCAGGTTGCCAACAATTCCCAGGCGATCGCCGAAGCCTTGGACCGTTCTGGCAAGCTGGCGGCGAAGGTGGTTTGGAAGCCGGTCTTGACCGGGCCGGACGCGATCCAAGCGGTCTGCCAGGCTGCTAGCGCGGCACCCGAATGCGTCGGTGTCATCACGTGGATGCACACGTTCTCGCCGTCCAAGATGTGGATCGGCGGGCTCACTCGACTGCAAAAGCCCCTCGCCCATCTGCACACGCAGTTCAACCGGGAATTGCCCTGGGGCGAGATCGACATGGATTTCATGAACCTGAACCAGTCTGCTCACGGCGACCGGGAGTACGGGTTCATCGGCGCGCGCTTGCGCCTCAACCGCAAGATCGTCGTCGGGCATTGGCAAGATCCGAGCGTGCTCGAGCAGCTCGCTGGTTGGTCGCGCTCGGCCCTCGCGATGGCGGAATCGCGCCAGCTGAAGATCGCACGCTTCGGCGGCATGAACATGCGCGAAGTCGCCGTCACGGGCGGCGATCGCATCGAAGCCCAGATCCAACTCGGATGGCAGGTGAACGGCTATGGCGTCGGCGATTTAGTCGCGCCCATCGCCGAAGTGTCAGACGCCGCGATCGACCACCTCGTCGGCGAGTACGAAGAAAGCTACGTTCTTGCCGCACCGCTCAGGCGTGGTGGTGAGCAACACGAAAGCCTGCGCTACGCCGCCCGGCAAGAAATCGCGATGCGGACTTTCCTCGAGGAAGGCGGCTTCGGAGCCTTCACGACCACCTTCGAGGATTTGCACGGGCTCAAGCAATTGCCCGGGCTCGCCTGCCAACGACTGATGGCGCAAGGCTACGGCTTCGGTGCCGAAGGTGACTGGAAAACGGCCGCACTCGTGCGCTTGGGCAAGGTGATGACCGCTGGGCGCACCGGCGGTGTGTCGTTCATGGAAGACTACACCTACCATCTCGTCGAGGGACAAGAGCGCGTTCTCGGTGCGCACATGCTCGAGGTCTGCCCGTCCATCGCCGACGGCAAGCCGTCGCTGGAAATCCACCCCTTGGACATCGGCGACAAAGACGACCCAGCTCGTTTGGTGTTTACCGCCAGCGCTGGCCCCGCCGTGAACACGACGTTGGTCGACATGGGTGGCCGCATGCGAATGATCGTGGCCGAGCTCGACGTAGTCAAGCCGGAGCACGCCATGCCGAAGCTACCGACGGCGCGCGCCGTGTGGATCCCGCGTCCCGACTTCAAGCGCGGCGCTCAAGGCTGGATCGAGGCTGGTGGGGCGCACCATGCCGCCTTCTGCCAAGCCGTCAGCGCAGAAGAGTGGGAAGACTTCGCCGGCATGGCGGGCCTCGAAGTGATTCGGCTCGGCGAGGACCTGGACTTGCGCACCCTCCGAAACGAACTCCGCTGGAACGACGTAGCGTTCAAGCTCGGACTGTGAGCGAGACATGTCGTCAGCATATCGTGAGTTGAAGGAACGAGCCTGGGAAGCAAACCAGGAGATCCCGAGGCGCGGTCTTGCCATCTACACTTTCGGCAACGTCTCGGCGCTGGACGCCGACCGCGGGGTGATCGCGATCAAGCCGAGCGGAGTGCCCTACGACGAGCTCAGCGTCGACGACCTCGTGGTCCTCGATCTGGAGGGCAAGCTCGTCGAGGGCAAGCTGCGCCCCTCCTCCGACACGCCGACGCACCTCGTGCTCTACCGCGCGTGGAAGGGCATCGGCGGCATCGTGCACACCCATTCCAGCTACGCGACGGGCTGGGCGCAAGCGCGGCTCCCAATCCCCATCTACGGGACGACTCACGCCGATCACCTCGCCGAAGACGTCCCGTGCACGGCGGTCATGTCCGATGAGGCGGTGGAAAGAGACTACGAGATCGAAACCGGCAATCAGATCCTCGAATGCTTCGAGGACCGCAATCCTCTGCATACCCCGATGGTGCTGGTCGCCGGTCACGCGCCATTCACTTGGGGCGCGACCCCCGAGAAGGCCGTCTACAACGCCGCGGTGCTCGAAGAGCTGGCCAAGATGGCATTCGTGACCAAGACGCTCGACGCGTCGGCTTCGCGCCTGCCGAAGAGCCTGATCAGCAAACACTTCGAGCGCAAGCACGGCAAGAACGCGTACTACGGACAGAAGTGACCGGCAGGCGGGAGCTTGCCCACCGACGCATTTCCGGGGCGAGACGGATGGTGGCGGGCAGCGCCACGGTGAGGCGAGACTGCTCCGGTTGCGCTGCCCCTCCCAACCACCCAAAGGCGGCGTCGCGTCGCCCTTTTCGAGGCGGTGTAGCAATGCCGTGTCGTCGAACGGCGTGGGCAAGCAATCGTCCGAGCGCCTCGACGATGCCGTGCATTGACCGTCATCATGCGATGAGCGATGGTGCGACCAGACAATTCATCCCCGGGGCAAGTCTAACTCGCCCACTGGAACCGTGCGGAGGAGGAAGCGATGAAGGTTAACAAAGAGAGCGCAGTCGAATTGATTCAATCAGGCGGCGCCGTACTCGGCATCGAGTTCGGATCGACTCGCATCAAAGCGTCCTTGATCGGGCCAGACACGACACCATTGGCCTCGGGCTCGCACGCCTGGGAAAACCAGCTCGAGGACGGGGTGTGGACCTACGACATGAAAGCCGTTTGGGACGGGCTCGCCGCTTGCTACGCCTCGTTGGTCGCCGACGTGCGCACTCGCTACTCCGTCGAGCTCTCGGCCGTCGCCGCCCTGGGCTTCAGCGGGATGATGCACGGCTACGTGGCCTTGGACTCGGCAGGCGAGCTGCTGGTCCCATTTCGCACGTGGCGCAACAACATCACGGGCAAGGCGTGCGCGGAATTGACGCCTCTGCTCGATTTCGCCGTACCCCAACGTTGGAGCATCGCTCATCTCTACCAGTCCATTCTCGAGGAGCAGCCGCACGTACCAAAGCTGTCGCGCCTCACGACCCTCGCCGGCTACGTTCATTGGAAGCTCACCGGCGAGCACAAGCTGGGCGTGGGCGAAGCCTCGGGCATGTTCCCCATCGACCCCGAAACGGGTGACTGGGACGCTGCGCGCATGGCCAAGTTCGACGCGCTCATCGCGCCGCGAAAGCTGGGGTGGAAGCTGCGTGACATTCTACCCGACGTTCTTCCGGCGGGAGCTGCCGCGGGCAAGCTCACGGCGCCGGGGGCGAAGCTGCTCGACCCGACGGGCAAACTCACTGCTGGCACTCCGCTGTGTCCTCCAGAGGGGGATGCGGGAACGGGCATGGTGGCGACCAACGCCGTTCGTCCGCGTTCGGGGAACGTTTCGGCAGGCACCTCCGTCTTCGCGATGATCGTACTGGAGAAGAGTCTGTCGCGCGTCCACGAAGAGATCGACATCGTGGTCACTCCAGACGGCAACCCAGTTGCCATGGCACACTCCAACAACGGCTCATCCGATCTGGACGCATGGGTCGGCCTCTTCGGCGAAGTCGCCAAGGCACTAGGAAGCGAGAAGTCCGCCGACGACCTGTACGAAAACCTGCTCCCACTGGCCGCGCGAGCCGATGCTGACGCCGGCGGTCTGTTGGCCATCAACTACGTCTCTGGAGAGCACATGACGGGCTTCACCGAAGGCCGTCCATTGTTCGCCCGCAACCAGGATAGCAAGTTTACTCTGCCGAACTTCGTGCGAGCGATGTACTTCGCTTCGCTGTGTGCCATGCGCACGGGCATGAACATCCTGACCGAAGAAGAAGGCGTGGTGATCGAAGAGATCCGAGGCCACGGTGGCTTCTTCAAAGGCGGGGATACGGGTCAGCGCATGATGGCAGCAGCGCTCGACGTTCCCGTCAGCATTCCCGCCACTGCTGGTGAAGGCGGCGCCTGGGGCATGGCCGTGTTGGCCGCGTACATGCTTCACAAGCGTGATGGCGAATCGCTCCCCGACTACCTCGATGCGCGGATCGCGGCGAGTATTGGTGCACCCGTCAAACCCAACCCAGACGACGTCAAAGGCTTCGCCGAGTTCTTCGCGCGCCATAAGAAGGGGCTCGCGGTCGAACGAGCAGCCGTCGAAGCGCTAGCTTGAGCCTCCAGAAGCGTGGCTCCTCCCCGTCGGAGCTGCACAGTGACTCGACGGCAGAGCACCCACTGAATCATCGTGCCCAACACCGCTCTCCTCCACGCCACCCTGTGCGCAGCAATCCTCGGGCTCTGCGCAAGCACTGCATCGAGAGCGAGCGCTCAGGGCGCCGTCAGCATCGACGTCGACGCCACGACTCCGGGGCCCCCACTCGAGCGAGTGTGGTCCTATCACGGCTACGACGAAGCCAACTACACGACGACCGAGGAAGGACGAGAACTCCTGCGCACCGTGGCAACGCTGCACAGGAGTGCCCCACATGTCCGCACCCACTTTCTCTTCAACACGGGTGACGGGACGCCGGCGCTCAAGTGGGGCTCGACCAACATCTACACCGAAGACGCCAGCGGCGAAGCCATCTACGACTTCTCACTCATCGACGGGATCATGGATGCAACCGTCGAGGCCGGAACGTTCCCGTTGGTCGAATTGGGCTTCATGCCCCAAGCGCTCTCGATAGAGCCGGATCCGTATCAGCCGTCGAATACTTACGTGCTCGACGGTGGCAGCTTCTACCCACCGAAGGACTACGACAAGTGGGGAGCCCTCGTCACAGCTTGGGCAGAGCACGTGCGAGACCGTTATCCCAACGCCGAGTCCGACTGGCAGTGGGAACTGTGGAACGAACCCGACATCGGCTACTGGCAAGGAACGGTCGAAGAGTTCGCCCGCCTCTACGACGTCACGGAGGCAGCCCTGCATGGCGTCTTCCCTGACGCCTCGCTCGGTGGCCCCGCGGTAGCCAACGTGAGAAACGAGTTCCTCGCCCAATTCCTGGAACACTGCGCCAATGGCACGAACGCGGTCAGTGCTGAAAGCGGTACCCGTTTGGACATGGTGAGCTTTCACGCCAAGGGTGGCGTGTTCTTGCAAGATGGACACGTGCGCATGGATCTGGGCAATCAACTGCGCCTGCACCGCTTGGGCTTCGATACGATCGCCAACTCAGCCTTTGCACAGACGCCCATCGTCCTGACGGAAGCCGATCCCGACGGCTGCGCAGCATGCCCCGTGAGCACGGCCCCGCACCACGCTTATCGCAATTCACCCGCGTATGGCGCGTACGTCGTGGCGATGATGAAGCGCAGCCTCGATCTGGCGGTCGAAGCCGAAGTTGAACTGAAGGGCGTTCTGACGTGGGCGTTCACCTTCCCAGACACACCGTATTTTGCTGGCTACCGTGCGCTCGCAACCAATGGCATCCATCTGCCTGTGCTCAACGCCTTCAAGCTGCTCGGTAGTCTCGAAGGAGAGCGCTTGCCCGTCGTGAGCACCG
>JBNKZR010000140.1:0-16649 GCA_050301735.1 Polyangiaceae bacterium
TCCTGAATACCCTTGACGTCTCGGAGGCGCATCTTGCGCACGACCAACTTCTGGTTCTTCACGAGGCCCTTGTTGCGCGTCGCCATGGGCCCGACGATACCAGCCCGGGGCGGAGATATCTCACTGAATCAGAGCTACGTGCGAGAGGACCGCGGTCTCCATCGAAGACACCGACGCCGCCGAAACGTCACCGGGCGCCAACACGCCCGATGCGCCACGAGGGCGAGAGCAATTCGCCGGCGAGCTGTCCGTCGCAAAGCGGGACGGAGCAGCTCCAAGTCACCGGCGTCGTCGATCCAAACGAGCCATCACGCTACTGGAGCGACTAGAACCGAGGCCATGTCTTGCTGGCTTCGAAGAACTCACACTCGGGGCACGCTGCCCGGTGTTGCTCTTGTGCACGTAGCGTGGTGATTGCCCTGGGCCCGAGACGTCGACCCAGTACATGCGACTGGCGCGAGCATCCATGTGAACGTGGGTGGTGTTCGGGTAGTAACCGACGCCCGTATTGGGCAAGGTGAGCAAGAAGTCGACGACGGCGGTGTTGGGTACACCTGGGATGCTGAAGTCGAGTGCGCGCCCCACTCGGTGCTTGGAGTGGCGCGCGAATGAACGTTGTCGGTACCCGCTCACGACCCGGATGGGACGGCCACCGAACTCGTCACTCACCGTGACGATCAGCTGATACAGCCTTGGATGCAGCGAGATTTGCACCTTCTTCCCGGTTTCCCACGATGCGAGGAGCGATTGGATGTGTTTGCGCGCCTCGGGCAAGACGTTTCCCTTCTCGTCCAACACCCGGCCGGTCCAGTCGCCCCCTGGGGTCGTCAGCGTGACTTTGCCACGTTCGAACTTCTTGCGAGCGTATTTGCTCCAGGACTTGGGGCGGGTGATGTGCTCGTTCTGGTCGGTGATGGGGATCTTCAGACGTTGCCCGACGCGGATCAGTGCCGCGTTGCTCAGTCGATTGATTTGGCACAGCTCCTTCGTCGGCACCGAGTAGCGTGCGGCGATGACGGACAGTACCTCGTTGCTGTGAACTTTGTGCAGGTAATACTCGACGTCGGGGGCTTCCGCTTCGTGCTTCTGCCGCAACTCGGTTGGCAGCTCGCTGCGCGGTGCTCGCCCGCCGACAGTTGGATTGGGCACGGACGGGTCTCGAGAGCCGCCAGCGATGATCAGCCGCTGGCCGACTTTCAGCACGCTCCCTTCCTTCAGGTCGTTGTCCCGATAGAGCTTGCTCAATTCCAAGCCGTGGCGCTCGGCGATGGTTCCAAGCACGTCCCCGGGCTTCACCTCGTAAACGGTGGGGAGCAGCAACACCTGGCCGGGTCGGATCGTGTCTTTGGGCAGTTCATTGACCTTGCGCAGCAGAGTCAACGAGACGCCCTGCTTCTGGGCGATCGCACTCAGCACGTCTCCGGGCTGCACCGTGTACGTCGCCCGCTGCTGGTCTGGTACTCCAGCCTCGGCCGCCTGAGCGGCGTTCAGCAACGCTGCAGCCAGGGAGGCGCCAAGCCACCACTTTCTGATGCAACCCAAGCACGGCATACCTGGGCCCTACGCCAGGTGGCTTCAGGTGGGCAAGAAACCTACATTGGACGGAGTCAATAGTCTCGCATTCGTCCCGGGAATCAGGGCGGACTTCGATGTTTCACCTGTCGCTGGCCCTTGGCGGATGCTTGCGCCGCTCCGACGCTCAAGCTCACTCCACGATGGCGCGGATGTCTTCGACACAGAAGTCGAAGTAGACGTAGTCGCTGGCGGCTGAAATTGCCTGGATGCTGAACGACAGGAGATTGCTCGAATCGGGACCGGCCGTGTTGAGACCCTCCCAGCAATCTTCGTCGAGCTGGTCGAAGTAGACGGTGAACGTCTCGACCGAGGCGCTCACATCGGTGTACCGCCGGCAGAACGTGGGGGCAGTCTCATACTCTCGGACGTTGATCTGCACTCGCGGAGGATTGTCGCCGCGCAGCGTGAAAGAGAAACCCACGACGCCATACGCCGTGGCGTCGTAGGCACTGGCGAGTTCGTCGACGAGATTCATGTCGAAGCCAACCGCCACACCCCAAGACGCATCTGCGTTGAGGTGCGGGGGAGAACTGCCCGCCAGACAAATGTCGGGTCCCGCACCCTCGAAGAACGGAGATGTATCCGGTTCGTAGGCGGAGACGCCGTCGGAGTAGGTGTAGAAAGCCCCCTCGATGCCGACCGTGTTGGTCTCTCTCGCGACCCAGCCATCGACGGGGACTAGAGCGGTACTTGGATCAGGTACGACGTCGGTGACGTCGGTGACCGCTACGTCGGTCATGGTGGTGTCGGTCGTTGCTTCATCCGTGACCATTGCATCGGTCGGAGCTGCGTTGGGGTCGTCGGTGGCGGGATCCACGGCGGGGTCGTCCGTCGTATTGTCAGTGGCCGTGTTGCTCGCGTCTGTCGTCGAAGTTGCTTCGGCAGGGTCAGCCGTCGAAGCATCACGCTTGCTGCTCTCGTCATTGCTCGCGCTGGCCGTACCGTCGTCCGCTTCCGCGTCAGTCGCCGCGACGGACGCGTCGGCAGCGCCATCGGTCTCTTCCTGCTCATCCGTGGCGGCGCCATTGTCACTCTCGGCATCTTCGTCGTCCGAATCAGTCGCCCCGGCGTCGCGGACTTCAACGCATAGGTTCGAACGGCATGCGAGGGGCTCGTCACAGCTGCGATTGCCATAGCAGGCGCAGCCCTCCGAGCCGGCTTGGCAGCCATTGCCGCCAGAGCTGCCAACACAGCCGGTCAAGGAAAGAACGATGGAGCAGATAAACAGGGAAGGAAGTCGAGACTGAAACACGTTGCTCCAAGAGGTCAAGTTGGGCTGAGGGAATTGAGGCAGAAAGAATAGGGGATGGAGACCTGATCGCCTGGCACCATCACCATCACAGCTTCGAGGCCAGAACCATCATAGGTCGAGCCGCTCCCGTCCCAACAGGCGGTGTTGAATTCCGACCAATAGATGCTGCCGCTGCTACCGACGACGGGGGCACACCAGCGAGCATTCTCGTTGACGTCTCCACCAGGGGCCTGGATCTGGATTCGCAAGGGTGATTCACCCGTGTTGGTGATGCTGTATTGAATGCCCGAGTTCGCGGGCAACCAAGTACTGGGCTCAGGCGTCGGATCGCCCGTGGGTTGGTTCACGTTGATGCCCAACATGGCCACCCCAGAATAGTCACTGGTCGCAGCGACCACACCCTCGACGCACAAACTCGAGCCCGCCGCCAGACCGTCGAAGTCGCTCGGAGCAATGGTCGAGGCCGATGCCGAGTCCGTCGCTGTCCATGCGTAGCCCCCCCAATCACCGGCGGTGTAGTAACCTCCCTCCCCCACTCCGTTGGCGCCCACTGCTGGCTGCGTGGGCGTGGGATCCGCCACGTCGGGACCGAGCGACACCACGCAGTCCGCGAGGCAGGCACTCAAGTCGTTCGTTACCCCGGCAGACGCTTCTTCGAGGTCGCCACACGAAGAGTCAAGAAGGCAGTTGATGCTGCACTTCTCGACGTCTTCTGCCTCGGAGCAGGTCTGGAAATCGGGCGTCGTGTCCACGCCGCAGCTCACTGCCCAGTCGTAGAGTTGGTCGCAAAGCGTACCCCCAGAGCCTGCCGGCGTCGGGTTCGATGGGGTCGCGCCGGACGCTCCGGGGACTGACGGCGTGGGTGTCGAGCCGTTGTCCGGAGTCGTCACCTCCGTGGAGTCGCCAGCGCACTCGTTCGTGCACGAGGTCGCGATGCACGCCGAGTAGTTGGTTGCAGCACTCAGGGCTTCGACATCGTTGCCGGCTCCACTCGCGCAGTCGTTCTGACATGCTGCATCGCCCGCAGCACAGCGCACCGAACAATCGTAGAGACTCGCGCACGCAGGCACGTCCCGACACGCCGCGTGTTCTGAAGGGCATTCTGCTTCACCGCAGCTCAAGCAAGCGCTGATGCGTTGCGCCTCCGGATCTTGTCCGCCGCCGCCACCGGATAGACACGCTGTGGACGCCAGGGCGCCCCACAAAACCACTGACAACTCTCCGAACTCGCATCGCTTTCGCATTCGGTCGAGTCTATCCGCGCGGAGCATCGCCGTCACTGTGGGCGACCCTCTCGTGGCCGTGCTGTGCTGATAGAAGACAGTGACTGGGGAGCACCCAACGGGACGCGAAGTCCACGATCGCTGTGCGATATGTGGGGGCGCGGAAGTTGCCCCGCCTCGTCTCGACCTCGGGGCAGCGGATGGCGTTCATACTGGCGCTCTGACTACTGCAGCGTATAGGTGCGTACCCAGGTGCCGTCGACGTCCGGGGACTGCGTGATGAAGACCAATTCCTCTTCGCTCGCGTCACACAGGCCTGCTACGTCCGAGATCGAGACGGAGTCGGTGCGACATGTTGGCATGGAGGTGAACGAGCTGCCTTCGAACGCCGGCAAGTAGGTCTCCGTCGGTGCCAGCAAGCTCGTCCTCGCCGCTGTTGGCGTCCCAAGCGGTCGTCCCTCCGACGTCTGCTCCCGCGCTGTCCTTCCCCCTCTCCGCCGGTGATTCATTGCTCGCGTCACCGCCGCAGTTGGCCGCGAGCCCCGCCGCGGTGAGCATTACGGTCCACGTCTTTGCACGAGCCATGATCCGAGCATACACGCACCGATGCTCGTCGCAGCCCCTGTTCGTCTGCGCCCCCGTCCACGCCTCCCCGACGGGGTGCGCCTCAGGGGCGTCTGGCAAACGCGGTCGCGTGGTGGAATTCCCCCTGACGCTCGAGGAGGTCGTCCGCTAGGAGAACGAGTTGAATGATGGGGTCGTCTTCTGGTTGGAAGTTGTCCATGACACCACGAAGAGCGAGGTGATAGACCGCACCGCCTGTGGGGATGATCTCCGCCCCGGGAAAGACATCTCCGATAGCTGGTACGATGTTCTCACTGTCCGCAGCTTCGGTCGGGTCTTGCGCGATGAGTTTGTCTCGGTTCACGCGCGGCGTCAGTCGCGGGTACGGCTTTGCCGGGTCTCTCGGATTGTGGAAGAACCGTTCGGGCAGCGCCTGCCGAACTCGATCCGAAGCCTCGAGGCTCAGTTTGGTCCACTGAAAACGGTTTGGACCCACGTACTCGTCTACGACCAAGAGCCCCCCAGCCCTGAGCGCATCTCTGCTCCACTCAACCGCAGCTCGGGTATCCAGCATGTGGTGGAGGGCGGCTTTCCAGTAGACCAAGTCAGCATTCTCGACGTCGGGTAAGTCGGGGCCGGTCACCAGATTGAAGCGAACCCGGTCGACAACGTTATGCTTCGTCGCGTAGCTTCGTGCCTGCTCTAGGCGTACGCGTGACGCTTCGTACAAGTCGAATGTCTCTACGAGCCCAGCCATGAGCAGGCCTAGCTCCGTCCTTGCGGAGCCGCAGGCTACCGAAACCCCACGCGATATCGGTTGTTCGTGTGCAAACTGCTGCAGTCGGGCACGGATGCCTGCCCCTCTCCCCGACAACGGCTTTCCGGCAATCTTGGCATTGCAGTGTTTCACGATGAGTTCGCTGTCGAACCAACGGCGCTTCGTTGCCTCAGTGGGATCAGACCGCTTGTCCCAATACTTGCCTGAGGCTTCAGCTGGAGAGCTTGTCATCGGGTAACCACGTCCCCACAGAAGACGATGCAACCTATTCCTCCGCCTAGGGATTTGCAAGGCCGCACTGCGGATACTGAGATGCTTGCGGGTCCACTCTTTCCGCGCGCGGCTTGGTGGAACGCCTGCGACACGGCGGCTCCCGACCTGCCGAGATAACGCTTCCTCTGCATCGGTCGCCAGAACGCTGCTGCAAAAATCGCATGCCATGCGCATTGGGTGTCGAGCTCCTGGCGTTGGGTTCGAAAGGGGCCTGGCGTTGGGGATGACGTGCGGGCTTGAACCCCTGACCCGAGCGCGATACGCCACATCATGACGATGGCCAGACGCGGTCGAATGACCCCCAAGATTCGATCCCGCATTCTCATGGGAATGGCGCTGGCTGGCGTGGCCGTGAGCGCTGGCTGCTCCGAGACCGACACGCGCCAGAGCGGAGAGGGCGTCGATGGGCCCGCGTCGGTCAGCGCAACCACGCCCGCAGCGGGCAGCTCCATGAGTGAGATGAACACCCCCAGCACGCCGATACCGACGGATCCCGTGCCGCCTAATGCTTCCAACGCGCCCACGGAGGCGAACGCGCCATCAGCGTCGATGCCGACGTCGGCGCCTGAGCCCGCGACTGCGCCCACGGAGATGGGTTTGGGGGGCGCGGATGGCCGTGATGGCGGCAATGCTGATCTCGCGGGCGGCTCGGGAGGTCGAGGGACGGCAGCAGGAGGCTCCGGTGGAGAGCCTCGAGGAAGCGGTGGTGATGGCGGCGCTGGCGGTAGCCAAAGCGACAACGGCGAAAATCCGGGGGAGCCCGCCGTGCGTTTCGTGGGGCGCTTCGTCGAAGCGGATGACGGCGGGATGAGCTTCGAGTGGTCCGGCAGTGGTATCATCGCCGCGTTCGAAGGTACGGCCGTCAGCGTGACTCTCGAAGACAGCGGCAACAACGAGTTTTCTGTAGTCGTTGATGGTGAACTGATGCCGAAGTTGGTCGCCCAAGGGGGCAGTGGCGACTACGAACTCGCCTCGGGGCTCGCCGAGGGCCCACACGTCGTCGAACTCTATCGACGCACCGAGGCGTCGTTTGGAACCAGCACCTTTCATGACTTCGACTTCGGCGTCGGGCAGCTGTTGGCACCGCCGCCCGCAAGCGCTCACCGAATCGAAGTGATTGGAGATTCCATCACCTGCGGCTACGGAAACGAAGGGGAGTCAGCCAGCTGCGGCTTCTCAAAAGACACCGAAAACCACTACGCGACCTACGGCGCCATCGCCGCACGCGCTCTCGCCGCCGAGCTGGTGACGATCGCGTGGTCAGGCAAGGGCATCGTGTACAACTACGATACCGACACGACCGACCCACTACCTGCGCTCTACGATCGCGTACTGCCCACTCGAGGCGCCAACTCTTGGGACTTCAGCTGGTTGCCAGAAGCCGTCGTCATCAATCTGGGCACCAACGACTTCAGCACCGACGGCGATCCGACGCTCGAACTGTTCCGCGACGAGTATGCGGCCTTCCTTGGCCATCTGCGCGACGTCTATCCCGACGCCTACATCTTGTGCACGGTCGGACCTCTGTTGGAAGGTGCCGACTTGGACGCCGCGCGCATGGGCATCGAAGCCGCAGTCGCCGTCCGCAAAAGTGCGGGAGACGCTCGAGTTGAGAGCTGGCAGATGAACATCGCGAATGACAACCCCGGCTGTGACTACCACCCCGGTTTGGCCACCCATGAGGCGATGGGCGCGGCGCTGGTGGCGGAGCTGCGGACGCGCCTGGGGTGGTGAGCGCGCAGCAGCGTTCGGTCGGCTGCGGCTAGCAAGCAGCGCACGCTCGCGGCGGCCCACTCAGCCCGAGGGCGGCAGGCATTGGCGGATGGAATCGCAGTCCTCTTCATCGAGGACTTCCCTCAGCCAGTCGAACAGTCGCTCCTCATCGAGGAACGCTCGGCGGGCGGGATTGCCAGCTTCGCGCAGCATGCGTTCGATCTGCAGGCTGAATAGAGCTCTGGGAGCGATCCAGATCGCTGTGCGCCGGATCTTCGGATTGTCCGCTCTCATCAGGTTGATGAGCGCCTCGGCGATGTCCGGCGCGAACATCTCGACCGCTCTGCAATCCACGGTGTAGACGGCCGGTTCAGTGGTGGCCGCGAGGTGGGCGCGCACTTGGGCGATGAAGCCCTGTACGTCTTCCATCTTCGCATCGTCGCCGAACCGCGCGACGGCGATAGTTTCCGAGAGAGCAGCGAATTCGATCACGGTTCATATGTGGTAGCCGTGAAGAGGGATCGGAGCAAGGGTTCGCACGTCGCGAGTGCCGCGTGGTTGGAGGTGTGCCTGCAGGCGACAGGCAAGCGGGCGTTGGGGCGGGAGCGAGGAGCCCACAGCGGGATGCTTGGTAGACGCCAACGCTACCCAGAACAACAACCCAGGCTCGCTCGGCCTGCGTCCCGCGCGGCGCGGGCACCGAGTTCGCGCCACGATGGGCGGGCAGTCGCGGACGGCACCATGCCGTCAATGAACCTCAGTCGTGGCGCCGCGGTGCGACCAGACGTTCCAACAGACGGGCGCGAATGGACAAGCTCTCGGACTCCTCCGCCAAAGCGCGCGTCGCGGCTTCGTCGAAGTTCACCAGCTCGTGCCGAGGCAAGTGCTGCCAGAACACCGGCCCATCGGGGATCAAGTCTTGGCGCAACCCCTCCACGAGTTCTCGAGCGATTGGGCCATGGGCACGCGTCACCAGGCGGATCCAATAGCTGGAGAGGCGTGGGGTTACCACGGGTACGCGCAGCATTCGCGGGCGGCGACCGCTCAATCGAGCCACACGCTCGAGGATGTCGCGGGCGGACATGAGGGTGGGCCCCGGAAGCGCGAAGGCCTGACTACCATCGAGGTCCAGAGTCAGCGCCCGTACCAGGGCCGTCGTCACGTCATCGATGGCGATGGGGTAGCTGCGACTCTCGAGCCACGAGGGCAGCACCATCAGCGGCAGTCGCACTGCCAAGTCACGCACGATACGCCAACTCTCACTTCCTCCACCGATGATCATCGCGGCTTGAAGCTCGATTGTGGAAACGGAGCCTGCGCGCAGCGTCTCGCCGGTCAAGAGGCGACTGCGTAGGTGGCGCGAGGCAGTACCGCTCCTGGGGCTCGTGCCTCCCAGGTAGACGATGCGACGAAGGCCGGCAGCCGCCGCCGCTTCGCGAAAGGCAGCGGCTGCACGACGCTCGGCCTCGAGATAGTCATCTCCTTGTCCCATTCCGTGCACGAGGTACACGGCGCTGGTACACCCGTGCAGTGCTGCAGAAATGGTGTCGGGACTACTGACGTCGAATGCGCGCCAGGTGAGGTGGGGCTGAGACGCTCGCCCCCGGCTCGGGTCACGACTTGCGCAGATGACTTCGAAGCCTCGCGACTGCAGAACGGGAAGCAGGTTACGCCCGACGAAACCTCGAGCTCCGGTCAACAGCACTTTGTCGTTCGTCGTCAGCGCAGGCATCGAACCCCCCTCGTGTTCATTCCTCGAGCCCGGACTCGACCTCGTCCAGCAATGGCGCTCGCGTACCAGTCGGTACGACTCATGTGACGTGGTATCACGGTACCCAGCAGCGCGATCAGCAGTAGCACAGTCTCGTCATGTCTTGTTCCACAATGGTTGCGAGCGCCAAGGTGCCGCGACTGTGGACAGCTGTCGCTCTGAAACGGACAATGGGCTCGGCGCACATCGCCGCGCGCGATTGCGCGCCACGGAGCTTGCCATGCACGATTCACCGACACTTCTCCGACGGCAAAGCGAGACAGGACCATCGTTAGGCTGGGACGAGGGGGATCCGGTTCTCGAGGCGAGCATCAGGAATCGCGTTGCCGCTCTCGCTGGGCTAGCGGGAGTCGCCTACGGTGTCGCCGTTCCGCTCGACCTCGTCCTCCATGCCAGTTTCGAAACCTCGGGTCTCACCAGTCCAGCGCGGCTGAAGAACATGGTTATGGCCGTCTTGGCCTGGTGGGTGTATCGCACAGCCCGCAAAGCCAGCGCTTCACTGGGAAACCTCACACGCCTCGCGTACGTGCTGGTCTTCTTCGTCGGCTTGCATCAGACTCTCGAGGCGCTGCACTTCTTCCAATGGCCGGGTGTGGCGAGGGTGGATGGGCTGCCTTCGGGTGAGCAATCGCTCAGCTTGATCGACGGGCTGCCGTGGACGTGCCTGTTCATGGTGCTCTTCCCGCCGTTCGTACCGGGTTCGCCCAAGAAGCATCTGCTGCTCAGCCTGTCTCTGATCGTACCGCTGCTCACTTTCCCGATCGCGTGGTCCCTGACGAGTGGGATCAGCTACTGGACGATCCTGTCACCGGAGACGTTCGCTAACGCGCTGCTCAGCGTGGTGCTCAGCGTCTTCATGTCGATCTCCATCGACCGCATTGACACTGCCTTGCGCAAGGAGCGGCGTCGTTCGCGCGAGTTGGGTAGTTACGAGTTGGTCGAGGAGTTGGGTCACGGCGGCATGGGCGAAGTCTGGTTGGTCAGGCACAAGATGCTCGCGCGACCCGCCGCCCTCAAACTCATCATGGCCGACCGATTCCAGGGCGCGCGCGAGAGAGCCGCAAGCGCGCTTCGACGCTTCGAGCGAGAGGCACGCGCGACGGCATTGCTCCGATCCACGCACACGGTGGAGTTGTATGACTTCGGACGCACGGAAGCTGGAGACTTCTACTACGTGATGGAGCTTCTCGACGGTATGGACTTGGAGGCTTTGGTCGAGCGCGACGGCCCTCAGCCAGCGTGGCGCGTTGTGCGGATCTTGCGGCAGGTTTGCCTGTCACTGGCGGAGGCGCACGAGCAAGGCCTGATCCACCGAGACATCAAGCCGGCAAACATCTTCTTGTGCCGGCAGGGGACGGAGCTGGACATCGTCAAGGTGCTCGACTTCGGGTTGGTCACGGACGTCTCGCCGTCAGAGCGAACCGATTCGAAGGTGCTCACTCAGGACAACGACGTATTGGGGACGCCGGCATTCATGGCTCCAGAGATGGTCGTCGCCCCGGACCACGTCGATCACCGCGCCGACCTGTACGCTGTTGGATGCGTGGCCTATTGGCTGTTGGCCGGTCGACATCTGTTCGAAGAAAGCTCCGTCATGGCACTCTTGTTCGACCACGTGCACAAGCTGGTTCCGCAGCCCCTCTTCCCGGAGGTAGAGTCGCGTGTCCCCGATGCTCTCGAAGCCCTCTTGGTGCGCATGCTCGCGAAGAGCCCTGACGAGCGTCCGCAGTCGGCCCAGGTCGTCCTGACCGAGCTCGACGCAATCGACGTCGATGGGGCGTGGGACGAGTCACAGCTGCGTGATTGGTGGGGAACCATCGAACCGCCCCCCACGAGTCGGCTGAACGCCGAAGCTGAGGTCGGAAGGAGCTCGCGACGTTCAATTGAGGACGGCTCAGCTGCCACCCATCCGGCGTAGGCGGACGAACGCCTCTGCCGTTGCCCCGGTGAGCGCTGGCGGGACATCAGCACGCCCGGGGGCCGACCCTCCACAATTGAACGGTGGTTACCACGAGTGCACGCATTCGTCGGTGATGGTCTCGTAACTTGCCGACAATGCCCGAGCAAATGCTGGCACGGCTTTCGCTTACTGGGAGACCAGAAGCCGCAAATGCTGTCAGCCAGCGCGTGCGGTTCTCGCCATTTCCGCACAGCGGTGGGTTCCCCCCCCCTCAACCTGTCGCTGTGCCCTTCTCAGCATGGCGGTGTCGAAACCCCCCCTCTTCGACGCTGCCGTGCTCCTATTTTGTCATTCGCTCGGGCTCCTTGTAGGGGGCTGCAATGGCTAGGGGCTCGGCTGAAGGGGCCTCAGCAAGTGAGCGACGACACGGTGCGTGCAGATGCTTCTGACCCCGAGCGCTGTCCGAGCCGGCTTCTGGGCTAGACTCGTGCAACGTGGAGACGACAACCGTTTGCATTTGCATCCCCACCAGGTGCCGCCCGGAATCGCTCGCTCGCCTGCTGGAGTCGTTGGCGGTGCAGGACCTCGCCGGAATGAAGGATGTGGAGGTACGAGTTCTGGTCTGCGACAACGACCGAAGTGGCTCCGCTCGTGGGACGGTCGATGCTTGGGCCGAGCGCTCTCCCTTCGTCGTCTCGCTGTGTCACGAAACTCGCTCCGGGGTCTCTCACGTCCGAAACACCCTCATCGAGCGAGCGCAGGCCGACGTTCTGGCGTTCTTGGACGATGACGAGTTCGTCGAGCCGGGCTGGCTACGCGCTCACCTCGAAACGCTCGCCGCAACCGCTGCCCAAGTGAGTGTAGGGCCAGTCGACGTCGTGTTCCCGTCGGACTTTCCCAACTGGATGAAGCCAGCACTGCAGCGCGCTCCGCGCGCCGATCGCACGCCCATCGCGGGCCATGCTCTCTTGAGCGGTAACTTTTGCCTACGACGGGAGTGCTTGAGCGCCCTGCCCAATCCTCCATTTTCCCCAGCATTTGGAAAGTCGGGCGGAGAAGACACGCTATTCGGGGTGATGCTCGAGATGAGCGGCGCGCGCTTGGTCTGGTCTGCTCATGCGCGTGCCTACGAACCACTGACCCAGGAGAGAGCTCGACTCCGATGGTTGCTGGAGCGGCGTTTGCGCTCCGGAAGCACTTTCAGTCGAGTCGAGCGCCGACGTCACGGCAAGATCCCTTGGCTGACTTGCGCTCTTCGGGCGGGCGGAAGTTGTTGGGCTGCCGTTGCGGGAACGCATCCTACGGAAACTACCCTGATCCACCGTCTCGGTCTTTTGGCCTACGGTGCCGGGGTGGCTCTCGGAACTCTGGACCTGAGCTGGACCATGTACGGGGAGCCAGAGGACTCGTGAACCCGCCAATGCCCGGCAAGCTCCCGAACGCATTTCTCCTCGGCGCACCCAAGTGCGGCACGACGGCGGTCGCGAGTTACCTGGAGACGCATCCTTCCATCTTCTTTTCACATCCGAAGGAACCCAACTTCTTCAACACCGAGCACGATCGGGAGTTCCGCCATCGATTCGGCGGCTTCCGGTATTTCGACACGCTCGAACAGTATGCTCAGCTGTTCGAGGGCGCCGAACAGAAGCCGATTCGCATGGAGGGCTCGGTCATGTATCTCTCGTCCGATCGCGCCCTGGACGGCATCCTGGAAGTCTGCCCCGAAGCGCGCTTCGTGATCCTGCTCCGTGATCCGGTCGAGATGGTCGTCTCTCTCCACGCTCAGAACTACTGGGCGTTCATCGAAGACGAAGCCTCGCTCGAGCGAGCCTGGTTCCTGCAGGAGGAGCGAAGCCAGGGACGCGCCATTCCGCGCCTGTGCCAGGAGCCCTCTCTTTTGCAGTACACGCGGATGTGCAGCTTGGCGGATCAAGTGGAGCGGGTGCTGACGCGGGTTCCGGAACAACGAGTGCATCTCGCTTTGCTCGAGGACTTTCGGAGCGACGCGAGAGGCGCCTACCTCGCTCTGTTGAACTTCTTGGGTGTGCCCGACGATGGTCGCTCGGAGTTCCCGCGCGTCAACTCGGCGAAAGCCCATCGGATCCGGCGGCTGAATCAGTGGGTCCTGAGGGAAGACAAGTTCTCTCTGGTGCGTCCGTTGGTGTGGAAACTGAACATCTCCAAGCGCCGACCTGCGCCCCTCACGGCTCGGCTCCGCGCTACCCTCGAAGCCGAGCTGCTGCCTCAACGTCGTCGTCTCGCGGACCTTCTGGGAAGGGACATCCCGTCTGCCACCGGCGACCGAGCTGAGAAGCGCGGCCGGTAGCTCGAGATGCGCGCTGTCCCGTCCTGAAAAGCCTCTTGTCGAGCGCCACCTCGAAGCAGAGGATGGAAGGCGGCCGGCGTACGCCGAGGCCCGCCGGCGCTATGCCGACGCATTGTCTGCGGCCGCTGTGCTAGAGTCGCTGCCGTGAGGCGAGTGGAGGCATTCCTGGTGACGCTGGGTGCAACGCGGAGCGGATGGGCGTTGATCGCTTCGGTGTGCTGCGTCGCTTGTCTGCCCACCCCAACCGCGGAAACGCAGTGGGGCGAACATTTCTCGGGCAAGCCGCTTCGGGTGGTGCTCTTGCCGGCGAGCTGCAGCTCCGTCGAGGGCGAGTGCGAAGACGAGCACGTGCGTGGCGTTTCAGGTATCACGGCGAGCGAGCTGGAGTTCGCTCGCTACGTCGTCACCGATGCGGAGAAGCTCGTGATGAGCGCGCGCAGTCGTGAGGATGTGAACGTCGAATTGTCTCGCTTCGGCGAACAGATCGTCGAACTGAAATCGCGGTCGCAAGTGGGTTCGGTCTTCGAGGACTTGTCGCCGGCTCAACGCCGTGCGCTGCTCGCCGAAGCCAAAGCCGAAGCGATCGTTTCGGTCAAGATACAGCTTGGCGCGAGCAAGAATGGGCAGCGGGCCAACCAGGTTCAAGTACGTGCCGGACTCGGTGATGGCGGGGAGTTGGCGTGGGTTACGCGCTGTTCGGCAATCTCCGCCTGGACGGGCAGCCCTTCACTGCCCGAGGCGCTCGAAACCGCGACACACTGCGCTTTGGATCGCGTGCTGAAAGGCAAGCCGTAGAAGTTGGGGCTCTTCCACTTCGGACGCGCCAGTCTGTCCGCGGCCGCCTTGGGCTGCAGTGTCAACCGGCCGCTTGCTCACAGCGAGCGCATGAAGGCGACGAGATCGTCCACCTGGGCGTCGGTCAGCGACGACGTGACGCCGTGTTGGTCACCGCCCCCGCAACTGCCAAAGCGATCCTTCAAGGTTGCCGCGCACCCGTCGTGCATCAGTGGCGCCCGCATCCCGACGCCGATGAGAACCGGCGTGACGAAGATTCCGCCGGTCCCGACGTCGTAGAGCTGGCCATCGGCGTACTTGTCGCCGTTGTGGCACCCACTGCAGCCAATCTGGGGATCATTGAACAAGGCTTGTCCGCGACTCACCGCGTCGGCGGCCAAATCAGGCCCCAGGTCGATCGTCGGCAGACCATCGAGCCAGTAGCGCATGTCGTCCACATACGCGGGCTGCGGACGAGTGGTGAACGACATGCGCCTGACCATGACCTCGTCGATGAGATCGTCGAAGGTGGCCAGCTCGCCGCCCCAGTGAAAGGGCGCTCGCCCGCTGATGCCACCGGTTAGGGAGTGCGTACGACGCATGCCCTCTGTCTCGAAATTCCACGTGTGCCCGTCATCCTCTCCATCGGGATGACACGAGGCGCAGGACACTCCCGCGCCATTGTTGCGATAGAAGAGTGCCAAGCCACCGTTTTGCCGAGGTTCGTCGCTCAACTGCACCAAGTTGCCGTCTTCGAATTGCAGGGTGGCGGGCTCGCGAGATTGCACGACGTACTTGCCTCGGGCGTCGAAAGTCACTGCAATCGGCTGCCCCATCGTCTTGACTTCTTGGGCGCTCCTGCCGCAGTCGTCTGGGATCCCGTCGCCTGACAAGTAGGGCGCGTCTTCAGCGTCGAGCACGTACAAGCTGGGCCTCCAGGGCTTGGACCAATTGTTGCCCATGGCCAACAGCGCAATTCTGTCACCAGTAGAGGAGAGTGCCAGGTCCAGCGGGCCCGTCGCTCCGTGGAGCAAGGTGAAGGTCGTGACGACGGCGTCCTCGGGAGCAACACTCGGTACCTGCGCCCAGCCGACGGCTGGTGTCAGAAAGCTGATCGCCGTTCTTACAATCTGCTGCCGACAATTGACCCCACCCCCGTAGTAGGCCACCGGAGGTGTTGTCGTCTTGTTCGACGCGGGGGACGTGGACGCCATGGGCGTCGTCAGCGTCGCGTTCGTCGATTGCTGGTGGACCATCGCCACTCCGCCCACTTGTGGCGCTGCGACGGTTCGGAATGCGCTGTTGCTCTCCAGATGCTCCTCGTGGCGGCGCGCCGTCACGGTACCCTGTGGACCGACGACGAGGAGCGCCGTCGTCTTGAAACGGGTGACGACGAGCTCATCACCTTGGACGATGACGTCGCGTAGATCGTCGTCCAAACGCAACTCTCGAAGCGTTTCGAGTGAAAAGGGGTCGACATCGAGGAGTTGGCCCGAGCGGCATGCCACGATGACTCGAGTCGCAGCGGCATCGTAGTCGATCCCCATCGGTGCTGCACACAACTGTTCCCGTCGCACAACGGCACCGGTGGGGACATCGATGCGGAGCAGAGCGTTCTTGCCCCGCGCGATGACGAACACGCTTCCATCGGGGCCTTCGACCAGACGACCCAGACGATCGTATGGCTGCAACGCGACGGTCGTCACCTGGCTGGTGTCCGTATCGACCATGAACACCGCATCGCGATCGGGATCCGCAGCCACGACCGTTTGCCCGTCGCGAGTAACCGCCAAGGTCCCCCCGAGAAGCGGCGCATCGTGGTCGGAATCTGGAGGCGCGTAGATTGGGGGAGTCAGGTCTACTGGCTCTAGACCCTCCGCCGTCGTGTCTGAGCAGCCCTCGTTCGCCATACACGCAGCCCCCCACACGACGATTCCGCTCGCCTGTGCGAAGCGTCTCACCGATCGCAACATCGCTACCTCCTGTGTTAACCACTGTACGGTGTTTAGCGGCGCCCGCAACCAGGCGGCGCCAGCGACATCGATGCAGCGGAGATCGCTACCGCGTTTCACCACGATATCCTGTCGACGAGATCGCACCGCACAATCTCCCGACCGGATCACTCCGCTGGAATCTAAAAGCATTTCCATCGAGTCGCAGCGAGGAGAGCTACTCGTCGCCGCCACGATGACCTGGGCGTGCCACTCATCGGAACCGGTTGCCAGCCCCACGCCCCGGCGTGACAGCACACCTCCCCGGGCTGCCACAGTGGGCGGCTCCGTTGCCGAGCGCGAACGAGGGGTATCGCTACGACCTGACTGTCGACAACGACGGAGATGAGCCGCGCGTCCACTACTCCCTCCTTCCGCCGGATGGTGGCGAGCATGTGGTGAAGCTCGACAGCTATTCCGTGGTCAGTCCCAAGCCCGCGCTCTCAGCTCCGATCCACATCAAGGCATCGCCAGACTGGCGACTTGCAGGGCCCAGTCGACCACGCAAG
>JBNKZR010000141.1:0-16613 GCA_050301735.1 Polyangiaceae bacterium
CCTGGCGTCTGATCGCCAAGAGCTTCTGCCCGATCAGCACTGCGATGGCGGCGAACGTGCCTGCGGTGGTCCAAACCACCCAACGATTCAGACGGAAGCTCGAGCCCTCAACCGAAAAAAGCATGGACGAGCCCCAGATCAGGCACACCAGTGCGGCGACCGATAGAAGCCCGAAGCTCGTGATGTAGACCTCCGCGACGAACAACAAAGCCGCGAGCGCGATCAAGAGCACACCCAGGGAGTTCAGGGGCAGTGCTTGCAGGCCGAACACCAACAACAAGCAGGCAGCCCCGAGAATGCCGGGCAGTAGCAGCCCAGGGTGCTGAAACTCCACATACAGGCCCAAGATACCGAGCAGCAGCAGCAAGTAGATGAGGACAGGGTCTGCCAGCATTGCGTACGCGCGCTGTCGAAGATCAGGCTCGAAGGGCACCAGCTTCGCGCCAGCAGTCGAAACGCGCCAAGGCTGCTCTCCGACTCGCACGATGCGCCCGTCAGCGCGTTCGAGTAGCTCCGAGGTACTAGCGGCTAGCAAGTCGACGACGTGCATGTGCTCAGCTTCGCGAGCCGTAATCGCTGCAGAGGCCGTGACAGCGCGCTGGGCCCACTCGCTGTTGCGAGCGTGCGCCTGCGCCAGCGAGCGCGCCCACGCGGCGGTGTCGTTCTCCACCTTGTCCGCCATCGTGCCTTCGATTTCTCCACCGAACGCTCCAACGGGATGAGCCGCACCGATGTTGCTGGTCGGATGCATGGCGGCGACATGGGAAGCCAATACCAAGAACAATCCCGCCGAGCCAGCTCGCGCGCCAGCCGGCGCAACGTAGACGAGTACCGGAACGTTCGCTGCCAGCACGCTCCGCACGATTTGGCGCGTGGCATCCAGCAAGCCTCCCGGGGTGTCCAGTTCGAACACCACCGCCTGGGCGTGTTCGGCCTCCGCCGCTGCCAGGCAGCCCTGCACGTAGTCGACGGTGCCGTTGGTGATGCCGCCGTCCAGGACCGCGTGCAGCACGATCGGCTCACGGTTTCGTGGAGGAGGAACATCGGTGGGTAACGGTGCTGCTTGGAGCGCTGCCTGCGGCAAAGCCGCTCCCGCGTCGGCCTCGCCTTGCTGCGCTTCTGCTGATGTGGTGCTCAGAAAGAGAGCGCACAGCGCGAGCGCGAAGCCAAGTCTGCGCAGTAGTGCCGCCAATTGGCCCGAGCCGGGCTGCCTCGCTGCCAACCGCCCCGGCTCGCGCTGCTGAGCGCGAAACGAGGGCTCGCTGTCCTCTCCTGGGAGGGCTCTGTCATCCTCGCCCACGCGGGCAACGATAGCCGAATGAGCCCCGCGCCGCCATCGTCGGTGTCGCTATTCGCCGCTCGACCCGAATGAGCAAGCCAGTAGCAAGGTACGAAGGCTCTACCGGCTATCGGCGCCCGTGGGGAAAGTACCGGAAGTTTCGGGTCGCGCACTACGACAGCAACGCGTCCACTCGATGGCGTGTCCAATGCCGGTACGACTCATCCCCCTCTGACAGCGCCTTGGTCATGCCGGGCCCGTGGAAACTTCACGATGTCGAGCAGGGGAGCAAATGCGACCATCTGAGAGACCTTCGGCTCGACCGCCCCCAACATCAGGGCATGGGTTGCAGCAGAGCTATGTCCCACCGAGATCACCTGGCTCTCGTCCACTGCCAAATGGCTGAACGCCCACTGCAGCGCTGCCATTTCGTCGGTAACCCCCGCCATCGTATTCCAGTAGGTCGTCATGGCCTCGCCCGACTCCTCCGAGTCGCTCGCCGCTCCGCGCAGCTCATACGCAACGACGAGGTATCCTTCTCGGATCCACGGAAGGTGTTCACTTCGGTCATGCGCACTGAGATGCATGCCCGTCAGGAGATTGGACGTCGCGGGACGTCCGTGGCTGGGGGCGCACCTGTGGGTGCACACGCCAGCCACGAGCACGCCATCCAACTCCACCGCCACGTCTTCATGCTCACTCTCCGCTCCTGTTCATGCTCACCCTCTGCTCCTATCGCCGGCTCCCCGCAAGTCCGTCCTCTTTGCGCAACCATACCGGATCAGATGGTCGCAGAGGAAGGCGCAATTCCGCGCCTAGCGGTACTGGGTTCCCGTCAGCTCACTTACCGCAGCCGCGAAACTCCACGTCGTCGACCCAGATGTCGTAGGCGCCAGGCTGCTTGACTTGGAACTGAATGGCGAACATGCGATCGACGGCCAAGCCCGGTGGGCGCGGTGAACCCCAACCCGCCTCCTGCTTCATGCGGCTGAAGGGAATGACGAACTGCTGCCACTCTTCGGTGAGTTTGATGTTCTTGCCGAAGTCGTTGTAGCAGTTGCCGCACGTGCCACCGTCGGGATCGGTGTTGACGTCCGGGATCTTGACGCGGACGGTGTTGATCGACCCCGGCCCCTTCCTGGCTTGGAACGCAATCGCCTCGAAGCGCGTGCCATCGTAGAAGTCCTTCGGATCGGTGAAGTTGAGGCCCATGCCGGCGTAGACGATCTTGGCGTCGGCGACGGTGCCGTGCATGCGCATCGCGTAGGCGGAGTTGTACCCCCCTGGAGACATCTCGAAGATCCCGCCCTCGCTGCCTGCTTTGGGTGAAATGGTCGTGCCCTCGGGATCCACGTACGTGTAGAGGTAGCCGGCTCGGCCGTCCTGGACGATCACCTGGTTGTCGTTGTTCTCGCCGTCCTCGATCAGTGCCGTGGGACCACACGAAGTCACCTCTTCGATGTTGGGTATCTGGGCAGGGGTGCATGCCGCGTTCGACAGGGCAAGCCAAAACGCGATCACAGGTGAGATTGGGATTCCATTCATGTTTGACTCCACAGCTCCATTCCAAGGCGTGAAACGAGACTTCAGATCGAACGACATGGCGCTTGCGAGAGCACTCACATACGTACCTAAGAACACCGGACGCTTGACGCTGCCGTTTCGGCGCACACGACGTGCCCACAAACTTCAATTTCGATGATCGAGCGGGCGTTTCTTCCGCGGCGCGGCCAGGCGCTCGGGTTTCACTACCGTCGGTGCGCCTTGATGCAACGCGGCGCCCACCATTGGCGGCGGGACGCCACAGCTCACTTCAGCTGGAAGTGCCCCAACCCATGACGTCGGGGATGGTACGGCTCGTGTTGTCTCACTCGCCGAAAGTTGTCGATGAGCGTTGGGGTTTGCTGATGCGGCAGAACAACGGCTGGTCGAGCGCCGTGCTGCAAGTCGGAGCTTCACACGCAATCAGGTCGTACTCTCGAACCACGACACAGCTGTGAGTGGGAAGGCTGACACGCCGACCTCGGCGCGGCGGGCGTCATGAGGCGAGGGCTAGGCACTCTTCTTCAGTTCCGCGTGCGGGGAACTCGGTACGAAAACCCGCGTGACGCAGGTGGCGCGGAGGGCTAGCTTGAACGCATCATGTCCATGTCGTTCCCGTCGCCGCCGTCTCTCCTTGGTGCTCTGATGCTCACAGCGCTGCACCTTCAAGCGTGCGGCGGCGGCTCAGGGGGCGAGACAGACGCTACCGCGAGCGAAACAGAGGGCTCGGGGAGCGAGACAGACGCTTCCCCGAGCGAAACAGACGCCGCACCGAGCGAAACAGACGCCACACCGAGCGAAACAGACGCTGCGCCGGGGTCCAACTGCGGCGCGTTGCGCGCCGAGTTGCCGGTGCGGACGAACGTCATCAGTGTCGAGACGGCGGGTGACGGGCAGGTGCTGGCCAACGGCGAGCAGACGACGTTGCGCGCGGTGATCCAAGGCGCCTCATCTGGCACGACCATCGAGCTGCTGCCGGGCATCTACGAGCTGCCCGAAGCGGGCTCGGGGCAATACACCGGGCTCTACTTCACCAATTCCGACGTCACGCTGCGCGGCGCGAGTGGCAACGCCGCCGACGTGATCATCGATTCGGTCTATCACGACCAGGGAGAGCAAACCGCGGCGATCAGCGTCGACGCGCCCGGGATCGTTCTGGCCGACTTCACCGTGCAGCGCTCGATCTTCCATCTCGTTCACCTGTGGGCCAACGGTGACGATGCAATGATCTTCAACGTGAGGTTGCTCGACGGCGGGCAGCAGTTCCTCAAGGCGAGCCCCGGCGACGGCACCGTCGACGACGTCGAGGTCAGTTGCAGTGCGTTCGTGATGACGGACGAAGGGCGCGCCAACGTGTGGGGCTATGGCGACCAAGAGGGCAGCACCACTTGCTACACCGGCGGCATCGACACCCACGACGCGAGGAATTGGACGGTGCGCTACAGCCACTTCGAAGGCATCTACTGCGACACCGCTGGCGGTCGTCCTGCCCACGGCAAAAAGGCCAGCGACCGCGGCGAGCAGAGCTACGCGGGCGGCTTGGCCGAGCATGCCATCCACATGTGGAACAGCGAGCAGGGCACCGGTCATCAGATCTACGGTAACAGTATCGTCGACTGCGCCCGTGGCATCGGTATCGGCCTGGTCGACCCAGTGTACGGGGCGCGCGTGACCAACAACAGCGTGTTCTCGTCGTTCCCGGCGAGCCCTGAGCACGACGTGGGCATCATCGTCGAACACGGCACGGACATCGACGTCAGCCACAACACGGTGTTCTTCAGCCACCCCGATGCATACCCCCAAGCCATCGAGATCCGCTTCGACGATACCCGCTCGGTCAGCGTCGAAAACAACCTGACCAACCGCGCGATCCGAGAACGCGACGGCGCGCTTGCCGAGCAGGCAAACAACGTCAGCGACGCCGACCCCAGTTGGTTCGTCGAGCCCGACGCTGGCGACTTGCACTTGCTCGATTGCGATGCCGCGCCCAGCGCCAACCGCTTGGACCGCGTCGAGCTCGATATCGATGGGCAAGAGCGTGCGGCGCAAACACCGCTTGGCGCGGATGAGTGCGCCGGGCTGTGACGGGCGGGGCGTCAGGAGTGTCCTAGGAGTGAACGACGAATGCTCCGCTTCGTCGGAGAAGGGTCGCCGTGGCCTGGGGCGGTCACGTTCATGGGCTGCATCGGAGCGTTGCCGATACGAGCGGACGTGACGCGACGGCGAGCGTGCTACTCCACCGTGACCGGCTGCTGACGTGAAGCGCGAGGCTCTGCAGAGCCGTGCGGTTCAAACGGTGGACGACCGACCTGTTGCGTGCCCAGACTGGGAAAGAACGGTGCGAGCGCGTATTGGCGAAAAAAGTACCACCACAGGCTCGGCTCGTTCAGTCGCGGGTCGATGGTGTCTCGGATCTTGGCATGCTCTTGGGCTGCGTCTGCCCAATGCAGGCTCGGCTTGTCGTGGTGAATGGTGTGAAAGCCATTTCCGAACAACAGGAAGTTCAGCAGCTTGCCCTCGAAATTGCGCGAGTGGTTGGTTTCGGACCAGGCGTCCGTGTGCACGTGCTGGGTGTAGTTGAACAGCATCAGCGTCCACAGGGCCACGAAGGCGGGCACGCCCATCGCCAGCGCCCACAGTCGAAGCCCCTCCCTAGCGCCGTACAGGTATACGGCCAGCGCTGCCATTGTCGCGTGGGTTCCGTAGGTGAAGATGTATTGGCCGACGATCCTGCGAAAGACGCGGGGTTTCGTGCGGCGTGCTTCAGAGATGTACTTCTGGATCCATTCGCCCTGAAAGTACGACGAAACGAAGAAGTACGTTGCTGCGACGAAGAGGGTGTTGGCGTTCGTGTATCGCCAGGTGATGGTGGCATCGCCGGGGCGATTGACGTAGCGGTGATGATTGAGGTTGTGCGTCGGCAACCACTGAAAGATCGGGTAGCCGTAGAACACCGACAGGCAGTTGGCGAACAGCGAGTTGGCGCGCTTACCGACCAGCGTCGGACGGTGCATGTGATTGTGTGCGATGACTCCGCACGAAATTGCGAAGTAGCAGCTTGCCGGTAGCAGGTACCAGCTGAGGGTTGGCTGGGTGAAGTGCAGCGCGACCAGAGCGGGGCTGAGCACGAACACCCATAACAGCGTACGGTAATCTTCGACTCGGCGGGGGAGCATGATGTCCGATCCTCAGGCTGACTCGCGTGCGCCGACGAGGTTGGCAGAAGCCTCGATGGCCAAGCGGGCTCGTTCCATACCGACGTCCTGGTCCGCGTTCTGGACCAGGTTGCGACTCAGCACGTGCGCTGGTGGCTTCCTCAGGTCCCAAACCAGACCCAACCAAGACAAGACCAGAAGCACGTAGTAGCTGAAGTCGACCTCCCACCAGAAGAAGCCCTGGTTGGCGGTGGATTGGTAGTGGTGGTGGTTGTTGTGCCAGCCCTCACCGCACGTCAGCAGTGCCAGGATGAAGGAGTTGCGACTGGTGTCCGTCGTGACGTAACGACGACGCCCGAACAGGTGTGTCAGCGAATTGATGAAGTAGGTGCAGTGGTAGGTGATCACCGTCGATAGACAGAAGCCGATGACCAGGCCGCTGAAGCCGCCGTAGGCGGTGCAGGCCACGGCCAGCGCAAGCGGCACGAACATGTGGTAGCGGTTGAGCCAGCGCAACTCCGGGAAACGAGCGAAGTCGCGAATGGCGTGGTGCTCGGTAGGCTTGTACTTGTCACACAGGAACCAACCCATGTGGCTCCACCAGAAACCGCGAAGGGGCGAATGAATGTCTTCAGGTTGGTCGGAGTACTTGTGATGGTGCCGGTGATGGGCTGCCCACCAAAGGGGGCCCTTTTGGGCGGCGCTTGCTCCGCCCAACGCGAACACGAATTGCATCACGCGGCTGGTCTTGAACGCGCGGTGCGCGAAGTAGCGGTGGTAGCCCGCAGTGATGAAGAACATCCTCAGCCCGTACAGCGAGAAGCAGACAATCCAATCGATGGTGCTCACCTGCAACCAGAACCCAATGACTGGGGCGAGGTGGATGAGCGCGAAACCGATCGTCGTTGCGCGAGGGGGCCATGAGATGTGCTCGTCGGGAGCGCGGGTGTAGGCAGTCGTCATTGGGCAGTGCTTCCGTCAGGATCTGGCCGCTACCCTAGTCTGGTGGTCCGAGCACCCGATCGTCACATTCTCGTCAGGTGGGTGGGCCTGACGAGACGCGCAGGTTCTGCGGTGGCGTTCGATGGTTCTCGCCGTGAGCCGCAGATTCTCCACGAATGCGGCGGCCCAGGTTGGTCAGCGAGCAGCGCTGCCGAGCGCAGATCGATCTCGTAGATCGCGTCTCCCGCACGGGCCCGCCATCGAGCCGCTTCGGAAGTCGCGGCGCGCGTCGATGGCATGGCGCTTCAGCTCACGAAATTCGCGGCCGCAGCAACCTGCTCGATCACCTTTTGCGTTTGCAGCAAGGCGAGCAAATCGGGAACCTGGTCCACGCCGTCCAACTTGATCGGCTTCGGCAGCTGCACTTGCAGGCGGTGGTAGTTCTGTCTTTCCAGCAATTGCCGGCACTGATAGTCGGGCACATCCAGCGCCCCGTCCATCACCAGCTCCAGAATGCGCGTGCCCCACTGCACCTTGCCCCAGTCGTGCTCGTTTCCACTGATGTGATGCGGATTGAAGCCCGTTCCGATCGAAAGCAGGCGGATCTGGTCGAGGCCGACACCCGTCTTGACGGCCTTGGCGATGGCGCACACGGCCGGGTTGTTCGCTACCACGCCGCCATCGATGTACCCCTGATGGGATGGAAAGTACGTGGGTGCCGCACTCGTGCGCAGCGCTACGTCCACGATGCTCTGGTCGCGGTCGTTGCCCGCCACCTCGTAGTTGTGGAAGAACTTGGCCTTCCACATGTGGTTGGTTTCGCTCTCGAGGTCGAAAGAGGAGATCAGCACGCGCTTCTGCAGTTGCCCCAGCGTGCCCGCACCGAGCTCTTCCTGGAGGACTTGCTTCAGTTTCTCCTTGCCGTAATCGGCGCGATACAACTCGTCAGATCCTCCGGACAGCGTATCGAGCAGGTCACGACTGCTGAAGATCTCTTTGCCGCGTTTGGTGTAAAGCTCGAGCAGCTTCTGGGGCGGAAGACCACGCGCCAGACCCAACGCCAGAATGCCGCCCGTCGACGTGCCAGCGAACAAGTCCACCTTGTTCAGGAACGGGGTCTTGCGTTCGATGGCGCCGAGCAACGCCGCGCTCAACGCCCCGCGGATCCCACCACCATCCAAACTCAGAATGAAATACGCCATCTTCACTTCTCCTTGTCCCTACAGCCGCTGGCGACAGTAGTCGCCAAACCGTCCCACGTTCGGCAGCAGCATACGCCGCCGCCTGGGTAGCGTAAATGGGAGGAACTGCAGCGACTGGCGCAGCCACGGTGCGTGGCGGCGCTGGCACATTCCAGGCAGGTTTCAGCGCCTGGGTTGAACGTAGACCAGCTTCCAAGGCGTCTGACGAACGTCCTCGTGAAAGGCGATGTGATCGCCGATCACGACCGCATCGCCAGGCTCTCCAGCAATCAGCTCGTCCAGGCTGAGGCCTTGCAACTCGGGCGGCAGTGCACGAGAGTACGAAAGCACCCCATCTCGTTCGTCCCCGGTCAAGTATGGATGGGCAAGTAGATCGCCTTGTGCGTTGAGCAGGAACGGTTGCGCCCTACCGACTGGATTGTCTCGCATGAAGCGATCCATGAAGGAAGCGAGCAAGGCCGTGCTCAAGTCGATGGCCACCGTGCCTCGGAACTCGTCTCCTTCATAGATGGGTGCGCCCACGGTCACCATCATTCCCTCACCGAAGCCGTCGACATACGGTCGGGTCCAGAACATTTCGCGTTTCGGATTATTCTGCGGCAGCCCCAGAGTGAAGAACTCCAGCGCTAGCAAGTCCGCCATCAAGTAGTGCTTCTGCGATGAGTGACGCCAGGGATGGATGTAGATGAACTCCCTTGCAGAGGTGTAGTAAGTCCACACGGCTTTCGGCACGACCTCGAGGGCGATGTGAAGCTGGTCGCTCAGGCACAGCGCCATGTCGATTTCACGCCGCAAAGCGGGGGACGCGTCTTCGAGGCGTCCCTTGCCGGTCAGGTTGCCCAACATCCTGGGGGTGAAAGGCGGGCCGTCAACTGCAGCATCCATGTGATACAAGCCCCGTCGCTCGTCGCTCCGGAGGCGCGTGTTGGCCGGGTGAGGCTCTTTTCGCACTTCCGCCAGGGCCTGGTGACTCTCGACGACGATGCGCATCGCCGTGATCTGGTTGATGGCCGATAGCAGCAGGCGTTCCAAGTCGTCGGCGGCGTCGTGAAAATGCTGTCGCACCGCAGCAAAGCGCGTTGCCTCAGCACCGACAGGGCGATAGGGACGGCTCTGTCCCGACGTCACCTGAGTGAGGCTCTCGTCGACTAGTTCGATCAACTTCCGCACGTCGGATTGGAAGTCTGGGTCGTGACGAACCAACAACGCATTGCGGGTGGCTAAAGACTTCAGAGTGTCTGGCAAGTCGTCCACTTTGGGGAAGGACGCGTTCTTCACCAGCACGGGGATGATGGTCAGTTCATGGTCCAGCGCCGCTTGCACTTCCTGTCGTACGAAGTCCGCTGGATCGTCGAGCCGACGGCGGCCGTTCTCTTCCACCGTCAGCCACTGAGAGCCGATGACTGGAAGAAAGACTCGGGCATTGCGCGCGTCCTCGTTCATCTCCTGCACGAAGTCCTCGCCGCCCTTGATGTTGTGCACGTCCATGAAGACGGCACTGTCACCAAACTCGAGCCGCAGCGCGTCGTAGATGCGCCCGGCTTCAGACTGACTATCGCTTCGACGGTATGAAATGAAGATGGTCGGCGTCTGGTCCATGCAAATCTCGCCAAGTGCGGCAGCTGTGGCCCGCCACGGTTCGCAGCGGGAGAATAGGCTACCGACAAGGCAGCCAGATCGCCCAAATATTTCGCCGCATCGAGAGCGAAATGTTAACGCGAAGCTCCGTGGAGGAGGAAGCACCGGTTGCCTGGCGTTGTGCGTGGGAGTGGTCCGCGGCGTCCTGTGGACCGCTCTGGGCCCGACTCACCGCGCGCCCCGTGTGAGAAGCCTTCCACGTCGGAGTCCTGTCATGTCACCCTTTTCGAGCAACCCCTTCAGTGCACTCGCGCGCCTCTGCGGTGAACCTAGTGTCGAAGAAGAAGCGACCGTAGAGCCCGTCCCCGCGCCTTGGGTCCATTTCATTTGGTACGGAACAGGTGCACCCGATGCTTCGAACTCGACGACTCCCAAAAAGATCAGCACGACCGTGCCCGGGGTGCGAGTCACGTTCTGGTGCTTGTCAAAAGTGAAGCCAGCATTCGAACGGGCTTTCCAGGGTTGTGGTGTCGAGGTACGCACCGTCGAAGGGCTCTTGAACGCCCCAGCCATTCGTTCACACGTGGATCGCAGGAAGCTGAATCAAACACTGCGTTTCATGTCGGAGCATCGAGGTTACGCGCCGGCGAAAGACCTGCTGTCGTTTCTTGCGGTTGCCACCTACGGTGGCTTCTACTTCGATGCCAACTGCGTCATCGAGGACTGGGATGTCCTCGGACGAGCCCTGCGCAAGCCGGGAGTCGTGCCCCGCTTTGTTCGGCTGGAGGGTACCATGCACCTCGTGCCCACATCCCCAAGCAAGCAGAACGACATGGAACTGCTCATGGGGGTGACCGACAGCCCGACGGTTCAGTTCCGCGAAACTGACATGTGGGCATTCTATGGTCCGAAGCACCACGACGTGTTCTGGAAGATCGCTCAGCACTACCTGCAGCGCGCCGAGGCTTTCGGCATGGCCGGATCCAGGACGACCTCAGGTACCCTGCGCCGAAGCTTGCGAAACACCTTCGCTGAGGGTGATGCACACCAGAAGCGCATGGTCGCCGGCGCACTGGGAGTGTTCAGCATCATCACTGGGATGCATTGGCTTCAGCAGCACGACGCCGAGTACGATGACGACACCAGCGCCTGGGACGTGGAAGATGTCGACGACCGAACGGCAGAGAGTGGGCGCGTTTTGCAGAGTCCAGCCAACTACTGGGTGCCCGCACTCGGCCTGTCCAAGGCTCACGGCAACAGTTGGACCTGACGCCGGAGGTTGCTGAGAAGCCTGACGTCAGAGCTCGTGAGAAAACGGGAAGGCCGCGCTTTGCCGGCGCGCGCAGCAGCGAAGGCTGCCGACGTCGCTTGGGGGCGTTTCCGAACGGAAACAGCGTGCGACCAGATCAGAACCCGAGCAGCTTCAACCGAACGCGGGTTCGGGCGTCTGCGTGAGACCTCTGGCCAAGGCCACCACGAGAGCTTGGCTCAGCGTGGGGCTAGTCCCCATCAATCGATACAGCGAGTCGCGCTCGAGCTTCAGCAGGCGCGTGGGCTCACTGACGTGCACGTCCGTGGGGTGGGCCTGACCCGAAAGGACTTCCAAGTGCCCGATCATCCCCGCCGGACCCAACGTTTCCCTTTCCTCCGAGGCCACGTCGTCACACTCCGCTAGTTGGCCGTCGAGCACGACATACAGTGCGTCCACTGCCTCTCCTCGGCGCAGCAACATCTGACCGGGTGACATGGATTGCACAGTCATCGCCTCCACCAAAGCACGCAGCTGCGCGGTGGGAAGGTCTTCGAATAGCGGCGTACTGCGCAATGACGCGGCACGACGGACCGATTCCAGTTCACTGCGCTGCAACGAAGGAGCGCCCGCTGCCCGGCTGTGCAGGAGATGTTCGCGTTGCCACAGGAACCAGCGCACGGCTCGGTCCGTCCAGGGATCGATCCCGTCACACAGCTCCCGAACACGCTGCTCGTCGAAGCCGTGCTCGCCGGAAGTTCCTGCCTGCCTGGAGTTCAGATCGAGCTGCACGAGTGCGGCGAGTGGAACGGCGAGCCGGCGATCTCCCACGTTCTCCAGCACCTCCCCAGCGGCATCTCGAACGTCGTCGTCGATTTGACGGCCCACCAGTGCGAGGTCTCGCAGCGTCGGCAAGGAGTAGAGTTCCGACACCAGTTCGAAAGCCCCGGCCCGAATGCAGCGAACTTCTTCCAGCAGCGCCTCCCGAAGAGTGATCACAGACTCCGAAAGCGCCTCTTCGGAGAGAGTCAGCAACACCGAGTAGCGGCGAAGGCAGCGCTTCAGACGTGCCTCCGCGCTGTCTGCCAGTAGCCGCGTTGCGGAAGGATCTTGCGCACGTAGAAGCGGTCCAACCAAGTCGAGCCACTGTCGCGAATTCACGGATGCCAAGTGCTGAGCAATCCAAGCCTGGCCCGCCTGCTGCGGCCCGATCTCGAGCAACGCCTTGGCGGCCGCACAGCGCACCGTTGCGTCGGAGTCGCAGAGACAGTCCGACACGCGCCGCAACGAAGCCCCATCGGCGGTGCGTCCCAGCGCCCGCAATCCCGCGCAGCGAATGCTCGGACGCTCGTCATCCAGAACTCGGACGAGGTGACCTGCCGTCGTGGCCAGTCCACCTGAGCCAAGGCCGCCGATGAGGGCTACTGCTGCAAGCATCGAGCGTTCATCCGTGCTCTGCAGTTGCAGAACGGCAGCGGTCAGCACCTCTTCCCGACTCAACAGGCCGTATCGAACTGCCAACAATGCCAAGTCCACCGATTCGGCCACGACCACACACTCGGCACCGAGCGCGCTTTCGAGACAAGCGACCAGCTCGGGCGATGGCTGCTTCGGGAGCCGCAGTCGGGCCAAGGCGCGTCCAACCTCCTCGCGCACTCCCGGATCTGCGTCCAGCAGGCCAGCACGAAGCGTGGGCAACCACCTGTCCACGGAATCCCCGGCTGGGATGGCGCGGGCCGCAACGCTGCGAATGCTCGGGTCAGCGCTTTTGAAATGGCGGCGGCACAGTCGTTTGAGTCGTTCGGGTGGACAGGTACGCAGAAGTTCGAGTCCCAACTCGCGCAAGCCTGGGTTTTCATGACCGAGCAATGCGCTGCAGCGCCCGGGGGAACCGGCGACGGCTTCCCTCAGCTCTTCGAGCGCTATCCCTGCGCCGCCCATGGACGCAGGTTCCAGCCGCGCCAACAGTTCTCTCCGATACAGGCGTCGTAGTAATCCCCCACCCACCGCCAGTAGGGCCGCCAGCGACGCCAGCGCGACGAACACCGTGCGGGAGACCGCCAAAGGTGCCCCTGGGGCGGTGTTCGCCGGGGTATCGAGAAACGTGGCGCTGCTGGCGAGCACGCCCCCGAACAGCAGGAAACCAGCTTCGATGAGCATTCGAACCCCATCGGCATGGCGTTCGGGCACGATCCGCAATAGCACCTGGTAAGCAGGGAGCACGAGAACGTTGAGCGCCACCCAGCCAAAGACATAGGCTCCGGTGATGAACGCTAGGTGATTGCCCTGGCTGATGGAGGCGGCCGCGATGAACAGGCAGCCGCCCCCAACGTACACGTGGATCTGACCTGATCCGAGCCATCGGAACAGGCGGCGCCCGAAGAACAACGACAGGCACAGCGTGAGCAGAGCCACGAACAACTCTGCTCTGGCCAAGTACTGCGGCATCTGCACCGGATCCCGACTGGCGACGGTGTTCAGAGCGTAGTCGAAGCCCGTGACGATGGCCGTGACCAAGATGGACACGAGCAACAGAAGGCACAAAAATGGCGACCGGAGCAGGTAGCGAAAATCGGCACGAAGTCGCTGCCGCGAGCCAGCAACGTCATCAACACCTTCGCTGCCTTGCATCAAGTGGCGCGTCAGCAGAATCGCAACTGGCATCAATGCGATGGCTGCGGGATAGACGCCGTGCTGCCCCAAGCCCGCTTCATGAACTCCCCACTGAATCGCGCTTCCCAATAGCTCGCCGGTGGTTCCCACGGCGACCAACAAAGGCACGACCTGCTTGGCAACCGCGGTTCGAAACAGAGCCAGCGCTGCAATCCAGAGCTGAGCGTCTATCAACGCGCGCATCAGTTCCGTCGAAATCAAGACGAAACGACTTGCTGCTTGTGACCCACCCCAGCCAGTCAGCAGCGCCACGTTCAGGACGCCCAAAGCGATGCTGACACCGAGCAGTGCACCCACCAACCGCCCTCTAGCGGTTCGCCCTCTGAGCCAAGACAGAACCACCATGGCGGTCGCCGCGAGGCCTGCGTGCGCCATGTACATGGCGGGTCGTTGTTTGGGGCCTACGACGTCATTGAATTGACGCAATACCTCCACCTTGAGCGTGACGCTGATGACGCCGACGAGACCAAATAGCAGGACGGCATATAGAACACGTTTACGAACGGCCGGGTCCACGCCGAGCTCTTCTGTCCACACCACGTCGAAGATATCCTCGTCGCTGAAGGAAGTCCACGCGTCGATTGCGACGTAGCACGTTTCAATCTCATTCAATCCGAACGTCGCCCGTGCTAACTTTCCGGACGGTGAAGGATACGCTCACGTTCGAAGGCGCTGGTCCCCAGTGGACCGACGCTCTCGATGCGTTCGGACGCATCGAGCTTTTGAAGTCGTGTGAGGTGTTCGGTGCGCTGGAGGTGCCGGCGCTGAGTGAGCTGGCGCGTCGAGTACGCCTGTTGCACGTAGCCCAGGGCGAGACACTGTTGGGCCAGGGTGATCTCTCGCTCAGCATGTACGTCGTGGGTTCAGGACGCCTCAGCGTTCGGGCGAAGGGCCCGCTCGGAGCCGACACGGAGTTGGAGGTGCTGGAGCGTTCGGCATTCTTCGGGGAAGGGGCGCTGGTGGAGGGGAGTCGTTCGCCCATGAGCGTCGTTGGGCTCGTTCCTTCCGCCGTGCTCGAGGTCCAAGCCGACGCCTTGCGTGACGTGCTCTGGCGGCACCCTGTCGTTGCCTCGGCACTGATACCGATTCTCGCGCGTCGTCTGGGTCTGCAACGCGCCCATCGACGATCCAGCTACCCGGGCCCAAGCAGGTCCGCATCATGACGGGCGTCAGCTGGCGAATCGTTCTCACGGCGCTGCTGGTCGTGGCTTGTGGGCACTCTCCGACGTCCAATCCCCGGCCAGATCTCGAGGGTCATCTTCTACTCTCGTATGAAGCCGTGCCGAGCACTGTGGTCGAGTCTTTTCGCGGCAGCGAGTTGGAGGCGGAGAGCTACGCCAAGCGAGACGACTTCACGTCCATCGTTCACGACGAGATCGTCGTCGAGCTGTTGCAGGCGTTCGAGCTCGAGTCGGTGGTCGTCGAGTTCACACCCGGCGGCTTTGAACTTAGCACCAACCCGTCCGTGCAGATGAGTGTTCCCGTGTCGGACGTCCCGTCCGGGCGTCTGCAGCAGCTCGCTGCAGCAATTGGCTACGTGCTACGGCAATACTCGGTCTTGATCACCGACTTCTCCGTGGAGGAAGGCGCGGGAAACGCTGGCTTGATGACACTTCGATTTCCCGAAGACGGGTTTGACGAAGAGGTCACTCAGCGGTTCTTCGAGCACGCCGCCGACGTCGATCCCAGACTCGGCTGTGGCTACACGGCGTTCAGGGCCAGCATGCTCTTTCTCAACGTTGGCAGTGAGACCATGGCGCCGTGCGCAACCGTCAGCGATGAAGAGTACCTGGCGTTTCTCGACGCCGCCGTGAAAGAATGGCCAGGGCCGGTGGATGTCGTCGACCGTGCCTCGGCGGCCGTGAACGCAGAGTTCATCGAGAACGACTGGTCCACGACGGAAGACGGCAGTGACTACAAGCGCGTCATCGAGGACTTGGACCCAGCGCTCGAAGCACTGCTAGACGGGCTGCAGGCGAAACACGTGAGTTTGGTGGATGCAGCACTGGACTAGAGCGGAGCACCGGCGTTGGGACGTGCCACTGGAACTCCCAGCTCTCGAGTGCCGAGGGGTTTCGATGGGTCGTGCTCGGGCGGCAGGGGCGCTGCGGAGCACCCAAGCAGGAGGATTGACGTGACGAACAACAGCAATGAAGTGGTCGTGATCAGTTGGGTGTGCGTCGCGCTGTTTGCGATGACTGCAGGCGTCACGCTGCTCGGGATCTTGGAGCGGCCCAGCTTCATACAAGTCAGGGAGCGCTACTTGAAGATGCTCGTGACTTCGTTGTTGCTGGAGGTGGTCGGCATCGGCGTGTTTGCGTTCAAGATGAACATCAGCACAGCTGCGGCATCTCCACGACTGGAGGCGCGGGCGAAGCAGCTGGAAGGGCTCGTTGGTGACTGGACGCTATGCAGCTATCCCGCTGCCGACCAACTGTTCCCGGGAACGGCGACGATCGCGTACGACCAAGAGCTGGACGACCTCTCGGTGTCCGGTCAAGGCGCACCGCTGGACAAGAGCTTTCAGTTCACGTTCTCGTCGGATGCCGCGTGGGTGAAGGCCGGCAAGCTCGAGTTCGTCTATCGCAACGACAGGGACGAACGTGGCCTCGCATCGGGGCCGTTCGATCGTGCCAACGAAGAGGTTCGGCTCGCGTACACGGACTTGTTCGACGCGGACAAGGACGGCTCGCAGAAGGGCAACATGCTATTGCTGAAAGGTGAGCAGCCGTGTCCTGCCCAACGGCCCTAACCTTTTGGAGCAGCGAGCGCGTGGGGCGTTTCGGCTCCAAATGACCCCTCGTCACGCTGGCTCGCGCCGCTTTGACGCCCAAGTCAGGCGATCCTCCGTGGTCGCGGCATGGCTGCGGGGACTGAGCGTCGTCTCCGCGCTGGATCGAAACTCGCTGGCCACGCGGCAACGCTCCTCCGTTGGCTCAGGCGAGTTCGAAGTCCAAACTCGCGCCCACATGGCTGGTCGCGACGAGTTGCAG
>JBNKZR010000142.1:0-16514 GCA_050301735.1 Polyangiaceae bacterium
AAAGCATCGCTCCCCCAAACGCCTCTTGGGGATCGGTCCTGAGCCGTGTGCTCTTGCGCCGCGTGTCACCAGCCGTGCTCGCCATCGCAGCCTTGCTGTGGAGTGAACGCGCCATGGCCTTCGTTCACATCGTACAGCCGGGAGATACCTTGGCGTCGATTGCCGAAACCTTCTACGGCAAGATCCAACACGAGCGACTGCTCGTCTCCGCCAACGGTCTCGACGAGCAAGGTGGCATCCGCATCGTGCCCGGCATGCGCCTGGAGATTCCGGCCTTGACCTACCTGCGCGTATCCAAGGGGCAAACGTGGAAGGGCTTGGCCCAGCAGTTGCTCGGCGGGGAACACCGAGCCCACGCCTTGGCTGAGGTCAACGACTCAAAAGCCTGGTTGCCACCACCCATCGACGCGGAGATCATCGTGCCGTACAACCTGCGTTTCGTCACGACGGGCAACGAAACGATCGTGGGCTTGGCTTACCGCTTCCTGGGTGATCGCAAGAAAGCCTGGGCACTCGACCAATACAACGGACGCAAGGGGCGGCGTCTATCCCGAGGAGAGGTCGTGCTGATCCCGATCGTCGACATCGAGCTGACGGAAAAGGGGCGCCAAGCAGCCGCGGCCGCACAGCTCGTCGATGGCCTGCAGCTCGGCGGCTCCGCCCGTGCGGCACAAGCGGCGGTCGCGCGCGAGATGGACAGGCTCGAGCGCAACGTTCGTCTCGGGCACTACGTCCAAGTAGTCCAGCTGGGTACGACGTTTCTGGAACGAGGCACGTTGATGAAGAAGCAGCGAGCCCGGATCCATCGGCTCTTGCTGGAGGCCTACGTCGCGCTGGATGCTCGCGGACTGGCGACGCAAAGCTGCGCAGAGTGGATGGAGCAGGACCCGAATGCGAAACTGGATCCGGTGATGATGAGCCCGAAGCTCATCGCAGCCTGCCAGAAGGAGTCCCCATGACGCACCCGCTGCCGAGACAACTCCTCGACTGGGGTGCCATCGCCCCCCTACGACTCAACGCGCAGCGCTTGGCGGACGGTACGTATTCGGGCACTCACCGCAGCCGTCGTCGAGGAAGCGGCGTGGAGTTCGACGGGCACCGGGACTACGTCCCAGGAGACGACCTGCGTCGCCTGGACTATCGCGCCTTGGCACGCCACGGTCGCCTCCTGATCCGTCAGTTCGAAACCGACACCGAGCGTCGCCTTTGCCTGGTGCTGGACGCAACCAGCTCCATGGCCTTCAAGAGCGGCGACGCGCCAGCCGCCAAACTGGCGTACGCTGCCCTGTTGGCTGCCGCTCTAGGACGCGTGGCGATCGCCAGTGGAGACACCGTATCGTTGGATTGGGTCGGAGGCAGTCGCAGCGGTGCCTTGCCCACCTCCGGGGGCAAGGAGGCGTTCGAACGTCTGGTCACTGCCCTCGAAACGGTGGAACCGGGCGGCGATGACGACCTCGATGACCGCGCTTTCGATGCATCGTTGGCGCCGGTGGCACGCCGTGCGAGCCGCGGCTCCGTGATGGTCTTCTTCAGCGACCTGGTCGATTTGCCGGAAGCTGCGTCGGCGAGATTCGCAGCGCTGTCGAACAGAAACCGCATGGCGTTGGCCGTTCGCGTGCTCGATCCCGTCGAGGCAAACTTCCCGTTTCAAGGAGCCATCCGCCTCAAGACGAGCTCTGGGCAGACGGTAGTAGAGACCGACGGCGCGGCGGCGCGTGCGGGCTACTTGGCTGCGCTGGATGCCTTGCGACAGCGCTGGGAGGAGCAACTCGTCGCTCAAGGCGGACGACTGATCACCTGCACAACTGACGAGGCCCCTATCGAAGTCTTGCGACGAATCACTCGTGCGTTGGAGGGACACCGACAATGAGCTTTGCCAGCGCGATGGCGCTCTTGGTGGGCCTACTGGTCGCGATCCCAGTCGCCGCGCACCTACTCCGGCGCGGCAAGACCAAAGACCAAGAGTTTCCACCGGCCGCCCTGGTTCCCGCAGTGGTCGTCACTTCGGAGCAGCGCAGCCGTTTGGAAGACCTGCTGCTGCTGCTGCTCAGAGCACTGATGGTCGTCGCATTGGCAGTGCTGGGTGCGACCCCCTTCGTGCGCTGCTCCGACTTGAGCGTCGACCGCAAGTCGGGCGCCTCCGTGGCCCTGGCCATCGTCATCGACGATTCCCAGAGCATGCGCGCAAAAACGAATGACGGCGATACGCGCTTCGAACTCGCTCGCGCTGGCGCCGAGCAACTCTTGGACTCCGCCCGCGATGGGGACGCGATCGCCATCATCAGCGCTGGGGCGCCGGCGCGCTTGGTGCTCAACGCAACCGCAGACCTGTATGCGGCCAAAAAAGCGCTGAGTCAGATGCGAGCAACGGACCGCTCGACGGACCTTTCGGAAGCCATCGCGCTCGCTCGCTCGGCAGTGGCCGACCTACCCCACGTCGACAAGCGCGTCGCGGTGCTCAGCGACTTGGGAACACCACGCTTGCCCAAGGGAGACCCTGCCCCTTGGATCCCGCTGAAAGAGCTGCGCGAGCCCGTGGACAACTGCGGTATCGCTCTCGCGCAGCAGGAGTCGCGAGGGGTCTTGATCACGGTGGGCTGCACCAGCCCGGAGGCCGCGAAGGGACGCCAGGTCGAGGTCTTCGTCTTGGACGAGGAGGATCCGGAGCCGATCGCCACAGCCGAACTGCAGACGCTGGAGGGCGTGCAGAAGGTGGACGTTCGCGTCGACAGTCTCGGGCTGGAACTGGGCGTGCGACTATCGGGCGACGACGCCATCGCTTCGGACAACCGCTCGGAAGTCGCCAAGGTGGCCACCGACGTCGTCATCGCCGTGGCGGCAGATCCGGCGAAGGCGTCCACCATCACCGGAGGCCCGACGATCGTCGTGCAAGCACTGCGCGCTCTCGATTCCAAACTCGACGTGCGCCCTCTGGGCGAACTCCCGGAGGCAGCGGAGGACTACAAGCGTTTCGCTGCCCTCGTGATTGACGATCCGCCGGGGTTGTCGCCGGAAGAGCGCGCTGCCCTGACGGAGTGGATCGAGGGCGGAGGGGCCGCGTTGGCGCTGCTCGGCCCCAGCAGCACCAATACCCAATTGGCGTCCAGCATCGAGCCTTTCGCACGCCAGGGCGCGCAATGGGAAGAGCAGTCCAGCGTCGGGATCGAGCCCGACAGCGTCGCCTGGCTCGGCGGCGAGGCGGGCAGTCTCGCGACCCTCAGTGGTGGGGGCCGGGTGCGGCTCGACGCGGCCGATTTGCCGGGGACAGACATCCGCGGCAAGTGGCAGGACGGAGTGCCTTGGCTCTTCCATCGCACCCTCGGGCGTGGGCTGGCGTTGACCGTAGGCACACCTGCCTCCGTCGAGCGCAGCGACTTCGCGCTTCGTCCCGGTTTTCTCGCGCTGCTCGACGTCGTCGTTCAGCACGCTCGCCAGACTAGCGGCCCCAAACAGAGTATCGCTGGCGCACCGTGGCAATTCCCAGCCGATGCCAAAGTCGAAGTGAAAGGACCCGACGGTCCACTGAGCGTCGAGGTCATCAACGTCCAAGGCAGCGCGAAGCAGCAAGTCGTGCCCGAACGGGCAGGGCGTCACGAGCTGCAGGTCGACGCGGAGACGGAAAGCCGTTTGGTCATCCTCGACGAACAAGAGCTCGTGCAGCATTCGCTGGATGCAGAGAGCGGTGACCTGGGCCCCAGCGAGGCAGACGCCGCGAGCATGGTGGATGCCTCGCCGCAGTGGGCCATCCTGCTGCTCGCACTGTTCACACTGGAGATACTGTTCCGGACCTACGGCGACCGTCTGCGGGCCCGGGGTGGGGGACGTCGCCCGAAGCGACCTGCGACCGCAGATGGGGCCGAATAGAATCGAGGATAGCCACGCTAGGGCGGCCCACCTCGACGCGGCGACCGCTGCGACACTGGTCGCCACGAATCGGCACGACGCCGCTCCACTGGCGCCGTGCGCGGCCAGTCGTGCTGCTGCTGTTGCGCGGGGCTGCCCCCACGCACGTCAGCGTGCGGTGCCGACGACCAAGTTCAGCAAGAGAGCGCGAACCACTGGGCGATAGCCGTAGTCGGGGGCGGACGGATCCGTCGTCTGACGCGGACAGATCGATGCCACGACCGCCTGCTCCGTGCACTCGCCGTCCATGTCGTCGGGGCAAGAGACGCCTCGCAGAACCTCCAGCATACGCGGAGCGGGGTAGGCCTTGGCGTAGCGCTGCACCTGGTCGTAAACGCCGGCCTCGGTGTCGTAGCAAAGGGGATTGCCCTCGTAGTAGTTGGTCCTCACGTCCCCCTGCGAATCGAGTTCGACCACGCAGTCGCAACTGCTGAGCTCTTGGCCCTCGCAATTGCGGGGCGCTGGCAGCTGGAAGATGCAAGAGTACTGCAGGTCGTCGTCTGCGCCATCCTCGACGAACAGCTCACGATCGTGGCCGTTGACCGAGTTCCACGTCCCGGGGCCGCCCAAGGCTTCGCCGGTGACGGGATGAGTCCCGGAGCGCATGCCCATCGCTTCGATGTTGAACGGATCCGTCGGAAACTGGCCGTTTGACGGCAGCAAACGCGCCCAGTCCACCTCCGTGGACTCGATCAAGTCGAAGTTGTTCGCGGTCTCTTTCGCGGGATCCGACGTGTCTTGCCAAGGCACCCCGATGATACCGACGACGAATATCTTGTCGCGGCCGCGCTGCTCCGTGAACAGAGCGTTGGGCTGGGGGTTGCCATCCCGATCGGCCACGAGCGAGTTCGTGAAGCCACCGATGTAGACCTTGGTCGAGCGCAAGAAGCTCACGCCATAGCGACGCACTTGATCGAAGCAGCGCAGTGGGCGGGCCTCGTACTCCTCAGGCGTGTCGTCGCTGCAGCCATTGGTCGCAGGATCTGCATCGCAACCAGCTGGCGCGGCAGTTCCGCAGGGAACGCAGCACTCGCTGTTCGGATCGTCGCTGCAGGCGTTGGTACCACTGCGCAGCGGACGGTTGGACATCGCTTTGTAGCCTTGTCCGTTCGCTCGCAGCGAGCAGTCGTTTTCGTCCGTGAGGTACATCACGACGACCACCGAATCCGGACGCAAGAATTGCTGACGCTGGGCCAACAGGTCCATGTCCACCCCAACCGGCTCGGCACACAGTGGCTCGTCCGTGCCCTGGCCGGGACAGGGAACCCGCTGCAACGACTCGTAGGGATCGGGCTCACTCAGGAAGCGGTAAGCTGCCTCCAGCGGGGCCTCGAAGCCGCAACCCAACTCACCCACCGTGTCCACCTGGTTTTCGAACTTGGCGATCAGAGTCGCCAGATCGCTGTCACCCGGCGGCGATGCTGCCTGTTGCGCGTCCCAGTTCAAGAAGCCCCAGTTCTGGTAGCTCTCCGCTGCAAGCTCCGGGCGGATGCGGCCCAACAGCCACGCACGGTCGTTTTCTTCCGGCACGTCGGTGCAACCCGTAGGAATTTCATCTCCCTCGGTGCCGAGCGGCCCGAGGCTCGAGGAGATGATGGCGATGTGAATGTCGTCGACCGGGTCGAAGAGGCGGCGCGCATCCGTGCCGCACCCCTGCACGGGATCGAACGGCTTGAAACCGCCACCCTCCGTGATGCGGCACGGGGGATTGACCATCTGATCGATCAAGTCCGGGATCGCCGCCTTGAATATCTCTTGCTTGTCCGCCATCGAGCTGGAGTTGTCGACCACGAACAGGAGGTCCACGCGCTCGGAAGGGAGAAAGCCACCTTCCAGGTCACTGCCGCTCGAATCATCGTCGACGAGAAGCTCTTCTTCTTCAGCGGCGGGACCGACCATCGCGGGTTCGCCATCCTGAGTGTCGGGCGTCACGTCGACGGTGGAAACCGAAGCGTTGGGCCCTGGCATCACCTGAGGTGGCCCCATCTGCACGGGTGCTGAGGAAGCCCCCGAGTCGCCGCCGCCACACGCCGTGAATGCGGCACCGAACGCCAGCAACAAGCCGGCACGCACGGTGTGAGAGGAAGTCGAAGCAAGTTTGGGAATCATTCGGTTGCGCCTCTGAAAGCAGGGAGTGTAGCGACTTCGGGCCCGCGAACTTGGGGGATTAGCAGCCTTGGGGCAGCAGAGTGAGCCATAGGACGCGGCACTGAACTTTTTGCCCTTGCTTGTAAGGGATGTCACGCATCGAATCAGAGCTGGTCATTGTCGCTGCCAACGACGCGACCAACGGCGATCAGTGAACTCGCACCAAGCAGTGCTCCTCACCGTAAGCGCTTCCGGAGGCTCCGATGACGCACTGCCACCCAGGGGCTGCGGGAGCTTCGCGCGTGCCCGCGGCGATCGACCGGCAGCTCACTTGAGCTCTGGTCCGAAGACGCGCACTGGTCTACCGTCAGGCAATGAGCAAAGCAGGACTCCCGACGAGGCTTTGGTGGACCGCCCCCGTGCTCGGATTGGCCCTCGGCTGCGCTTCGGCCGGACCTTGGGGCTTCTCTCGCGAGTACGCCCCCCTGTCACCGGAAGAAGACGCTGCCGCGGGCGCGAAGACCTACGACCCCGTGATGATCGGCCGTCGCTTCCACGAGTGGAAGGGCAAGCCCGTGAGCGTCTTCGGGATCGTCGAGGAGGTCGGTAAGACGTCCTCTGGCCAGACGGACTTGACCCTTTCCGTGCGTGTGCTGCAGGACCGCAACCTGTGTGAATCAGCTTCGGAGGACAGCTGCCGTGTCACGGTCTCCGAACACGAGTTCGCAGTGCTGCACGCTTACGTCGACTTGAAGCCGGCCGAACAGAGCGGTGAACATCGACTTCTGACGGGTTCGTTGATTCGGGTTATCGGTCCAGTCAGCAAAGACAACCACCCCAAGACGGGCGGACCGCTGATCGAGGCGAGCTACTACCGTCATTGGCCCCACAAGTACTTCGTCACGACGGCGGACCGAGAGTACATGAAGCGCTGAGCTTCGGGTCGCTCGACGACACGTCGCGTTGGACAAACGCAATCCGCCCCCCGCGGCAAAGCACGGAGGGCGGAGAAGCGATCTCAGGAGCCGGGAGGGTCCCCTCGCCGGAAGTACCCGACCCTCAGCTGGCGCGCACGGACGCCGAGCGGCGCACGAACGCCAAGCCGAGGAGCAGGCCCAACCATGCAAGACCAGCGGGCGCTCGGCTCTCACCGACAACACGACAACCGCATGCGCCGGGCTTCTCCTGCATGTGGGCAGGCGGTGGCAGCGGCTCCTCGTCCTCTTCGGGCTCCTCGGGGCCACCGGCCCAGAACTCTTCGGAATCTGGGTTTTCGCGCTGCTCGTACTCTTCCATGGCGGCCTGGTTTTCTGCCTCCTTGTTCTTCTTCTTCTTGGCGTCGGCTTTGCTGGTGTCGAAAACCATCGAACGGCGGTCAATCACCTCGTTCTCGCCGTTCAAGATCAGGGTCTTGGTTGGCTGAAGCGTGCGATTTGAGCGCTTGTTCTTGATGGTGACCTTGTACTCCCCCGCCTCGAAACCGCGCTCGCGGGTGAGTTTGAAGGTGAAGCGAGTGCGCTTTTGGATCTTGCCACTGCCGGTGTCGAGAAAGCCCATGTCGACAGACTCGATCAGTGGTTGCTTGTTCTCGAGCGGCACCTTGCGTAGCTGCGGCTGGTCCGAACCATCCACCAAGCTGCGTTCGTAATAGACCAGAGGCTCGAACTTGAACTGCATCGGCACGTGAGCGATGTCGGGCGTGTTCGAGAGGTGGACCTCGACGTCGATGCGCCAAGACTCGTTGCTCTCGCTGATCGTGGTCTTCTTCCACACCACTCGGTCGGCGAGCGCCGGGGTGGCGAACAGCAGAAGGGCAAGTACGGTCAAGGCCTTTGCAAGTCGGTGAATCATCTGGTTCTTTGGCATCTCGGTCCTCCGAAGAGGCCCGCACGCTACCATCCAGAGCTCATTCGGGAAGAGCCTTTGGCAGCTCGCAACCACGCACCCGACCTCACCCGCGCGCGCCACCGCGGCCCTCCCATTTTTCCAACTGGACGGGAATCCGGCTACCCATCGTGCGGGTGGGCGTCAGCAGAACCCCCGTGGCGCCGAAGCTTGCAGCCACCCACCAGGTCAGCTATCCGCAGCTGGCGATGTCCAAGACCAAGACAGCCATCAGCCCCACGCGAGCTGAGAACTACCCCGAGTGGTATCAACAGGTGATCGCGGCCGCCGACCTTGCCGAAAACTCCGGCGTCCGCGGCTGCATGGTGATCAAGCCGTGGGGCCTTTCCGTTTGGGAAAACATCAAGCAGACCCTCGACCGCCGCCTCAAAGAGACGGGCCACAAGAACGCCTATTTCCCTCTGTTCATCCCCGTCTCCTATCTGTCGAAGGAGGCCGAACACGTGGAGGGCTTCGCCAAGGAGTGCGCTGTCATCACGCACCATCGGCTGGAAGCCGGTCCCGATGGTACGCTCGTACCCACCGGCGAACTCGAAGAGCCCCTCGTGGTGCGCCCCACGAGTGAAACGATCATCGGGGAGTCGTTCTCTCGCTGGATCGAGTCACACCGCGACCTGCCACTGTTGATCAACCAGTGGGCGAACGTCGTGCGCTGGGAGATGCGCACGCGACTGTTCCTGCGCACGACCGAGTTTCTCTGGCAAGAAGGGCACACGGCCCATGCCAACGCCGAAGAAGCGATGGCAGAGACGCGCCTCATGCACGACATCTACGTCGAGCTAGCTCAGGACGTACTCGCTATGCCGGTCATCGCCGGCGAGAAGACGGCGGTCGAGCGTTTTCCTGGCGCGGACAACACCCTGACGATCGAAGCGATGATGCAAGACCGCAAGGCGTTGCAGGCTGGCACGGCGCATTTCCTCGGGCAAAACTTCGCCAAGTCGAACAACATCCGCTTCACCGACAAGGACGACGTCCTCAAGTATGCGTACACGACGTCCTGGGGGGTTTCGACGCGGCTCGTCGGCGGGGTGATCATGACCCACAGCGACGACGACGGCTTCGTCTGCCCGCCACGCTTGGCACCCGTGCACGTCGTGCTCCTGCCCATCCTGTTCAAAGCCGAAAACCCCGGAGCGGTCCTCGAGTACTGCGAGCGCATCGCCAAGGCGCTGACTGCGCAGACGTTCGCTGGCCGTCCCATCGAGGTCGAGATCGATACCCGAGACATCAGCGGCGGCGAGAAGCTTTGGAGTTGGATCAAAAAGGGCGTGCCCGTTCGCGCCGAAGTCGGCCCTCGCGACATGGCGAGCGACTCCGTCTTCGTCGGACGTCGAGACAGACCCCACAAAGAGAAGAAGGGCATCGCGCGTGAGGAGTTCATCCAGCAGGTACCGAAGATCCTCGAAGAGATCCAAAACACCTTGCTGCAACGCGCTCTGGATTACCGCAAGGAGCACACTCGTGTGATCGATAGTGAGAGCGACTTCGTGGAGTTCTTCGCTCCTCCGGCGAGCAAGGGCGGCCCCACCCCCATTCACGGCGGCTTTGCACTGAGCCACTTCAGCGGCGACGAGGCCATCGAAGAGCGGATCAAGAAAGAGCACGGCGTGACGGTGCGCTGTATCCCCAACCCTGGTCAGCTCGATGCCATCGACGAAGAAGGCACCTGCATCTTCACCGGCAAGCCCTCCAAGCAACGGGTCGTCTGGGCAAAGGCGTACTGAGCGCGGGAGCCGTCAGTCGCACTCCGACGCGGTGGGCGGCACCTGACAGACGAAGATACGCGCACCCTCCGGTCCGGAGTTCTCGAGTTCGAGTGGCCCGCGTTCGTGGGCCATGGCCTGGCCCGGAAGCAAGGAGCGACCTTCGTGCACGACCCCCTCCGACAGACTCCACGCCAAACACCGCGTCTGCGGGGCAGCTGCCCAACGTTGCCCACTCGCCAGCTCCAGGACGCTGATACTCGCGTCGCGCGTGCGCAAGACTTCGCGCTCCACGCCGCCCGAGAACGGCAAGCGCTGCGGTTCGAAGTCGTCGAGGGTGCGTGTCACCTCGACGCACGCAGACCGCGCACGCCCTTCGAGCGCGCCCGGTTTTTCGATACTGAGCTGCACGTGCATCAACTCCGTCTCGGTCGTCAAAAGCATCGCGCACAGTTCTTCCGCCGCCATCTCGATCAATTGGTAGCGGCGAAAGCGCAACATGGCGATCAGGTGCGCCGCGACCAAGTCGTAGTCGACCGTTTGCACGATGCGACCACTGCGGCCCGCCCGCCGTGCGTCCACCCCCAACGCCAAATCCAGGCGAACACGTTGCTCGCGTCGACGCTCGTAGGCGCGAATTCCCACGATACAATCGAGTTCCAAACTCGTGATGCGCACCAAGTCCATTGCTCTGACCTCAGTGAGTGGTCGGGGGCTTGCGCTCGGCGAGACGCAAGGCGATGGGCCAACTGAGGGGCTCTCGCTGCCACTCGTCGCTTGCGTTCATGCGCCAGTCGACGCGCAAGACGTAGTCCCCGAAAACGGGAGGATTCGGCAAGCCCATCGTCCGCGTGCGAAAACGGGAGGTGACGGGCCGGTGTTTGTAGGTGCTGCTCGGGGTCTCGAGGCCGGTCTCTGCCACCAACACGAAACGGGACTCGAACTCGTCTTTGACGTGCTGAGGATCGATGCGCCAATAGGCGTGTATCTCCAGAGGCAGCATTCCTTTGGGAGGCTGAGGCGCATTCGGATTGACGTTAACCTGCTCCACAAGATTGAACAGGCTGACGTTGTTGCTCTGCTGGTCGACAGAAGACCCGCCGCACACTGTCATGAAGTAGCATCTCGGCACTGTCGCGCGCTCATAGCAGAAAAACCGCGCCAGAACCCGTGGCAAATCGCAACACCGCGAGCGTGCCGAGCAGAAACAGAACCGCACCCACGACTACGGAGAAGATGCCGATCCATCGTGCCCAGCGGCGTCCCAACACGTCCAGGCCAGCGAACCCGAACGCAACGACGCTCGCTGCCGCCAACGTCCCGAGCAAGTGCAGCAGGGCGATCAGCGGCACGCCGTGCCAAGTACTCGACAACAACGCGCACAGCGCATCGAACTCCACGACCGCTGGACTGAAGGCTCCCACGAACACAGCATGAGCGATCGCGAAAAGCACGGTAACCAACAGCGCCACGGTCTGAAGTCTTCGACGCTGGAGCTCGTCGCTCGGCACCTCCCCCACACGGCCGGTTTTGCCCTCCAGCGCGGCGATTCCAAACTCGGACCGCGTTCCGTACAGCAGGGCCATCAGCAAAGCGAAGACCCCGATCGCGGTCCAGGCGCTTCGTCCGTCGCGTCCAACCAAGGACTCGTACGCGAGCCGCTCTTGCGCTGCTGTCGCGATTGTCCAAAGATGCCAGGCCAGAAACAGTCCAAACGAGACGGCAAAGCCGACTCGAATGAGACGACGCCGCGCAGCCAGATCCCCAAGTAAGGGCCGACCGCTCTCTGCCTCCTGCGAAGAACCTTTCGATGACTCGACCGACAACGCTCCCCACCGTTAGCAGGAGCCACAGGCGTGTGCCACGGCCGTGGTCGTTGGCGCTGCTGATCGCCACGGCGTGCGGTTCGTCTCGCACGACCGAAGAGCGTCCGAAAGCGGCACTCGCCAGTTCGTCTCCGGCACAGGCGGAATTCCGCACCCTGTCCAACCGCTGGCACGCTGAGCGCGCCGAACAGCGGATCCGTCTGGAAGTGGAACTCAGGAGCTTCCTCCAACGCCACCCGGAAGACGACCAGACTCGTCTTGCGCGAGCCTATCTGGCCTGGATCCTGTTCCAGAAGGGCGAGCTGGTCGAGGCTCGGCGCCTGATCGAGAAGACCAAACGAGGCCCATTGGGCACTGCTCGGGACTTCAGCGAGGTCGTCGAAGCGGCATTGTTGACCGAGCATCAGCGACCGCTGGAGGCGATTCGAATTCTCCGGCCGCTGCAAGGCAAGATCATCGATCCGGTGGAGCGCTTCCTGACGACGGAGCAGCTGGTGGTCGCAGCACTCGCTGCGCACCTGTATTCAGAGGCGTTGACGTACATGGTGGACTGGGTCGAACACGCCAACGTACGCGATCGCGCGGCGGTCAAGGACGCGATCAGTTCCCACCTGCGTCGCATCCCGCAGCGACACTTGGAAAAGGCCCTACTCACTCTCGAGCCTCGTACCGACGACCCCGACCGCCAGAGAAACCCCCAGCGCTTCGAACACAAGCAGTGGCTGTTCGAAGCCATCAGCGGGCGTTTGGCCGCGCTCGCCGTGAACGACAAAGACGCCACGCTCGCTGCCAAGGTGCTGGAGAAGAACCCGGGCATGGCGGTCGATCCGAAGAGCACCGAACTGGTTCGCCTGGCAACGGGCGGGGAAGCGCCGGCAACCATCGCAGGGCGCACGATCGGTCTCTTGCTGAGCACGACGGCCACCGCGTCACGACGTCGGTCCTCAGAAGTGGCAACAGGCATCACCTCAGCTCTGGGCTTCGTCGGAGAGAGCGCCGGCAGCTTGCAGCTCGTGTTCGAAGAGGATACGGGCGATCCGATCCAATCACTCAATGAACTGTCCGCCCGAGGCACCGCTTTACTGGTAGCGGGTGTCACCGAAGCCAGCGCGGAGTTTGCGGCACGCTACGCCGAACACAACAACGCCCCCGTGTTGCTGCTCAGTCCGTCGGTAACCACGGGTCGCTACGTCTTTTCCATGGGCATTTCGCCAGAGCAGGAGTTGCGAGAGTTGAAGCAGGCCCTCGCGGGGGTCGCCAACGAGCGCGCGATCGTCGGAGAAGACGCCGCCGACTGCGAGTCCAGTTCCGGGTTCGGTTTCGAGTTCCCCTTCTCCGAGTGGCGCCAAGCGAACGTGGATGGCGTGATCATCGCCGCGGGCCAACACTGCCTGCAGGAGCTCGGTGAACAGCTGCGGCACAAGGACTTTCACCCGTGGTTCGCCCTCGGGTTGGAGGCTTCGGCAGTCCGCAACAGGCTGGGTAACGAAAAGGTACTGATCTTGAGCACGGGGCACTACCCGTTCGACGGCGACCACGCGCGATTCGCCTCCGAGTTCGAACAGGATTTCGGCCGACTTCCGACGTGGTTCGAGACCTTGGGCAGAGACGTGGCCCAAATCGCCATCCGCGTTCTGTCGTCGCTGCCGGAGGTGCGCTCCGAAGTCGCCACGGAAGTCAAAACGTACCACCGCCAAGTCCGCGAAGAACTCGAACGCTTTCGAAGCCCCGAGCTTTGGTCGTCGATCCCGGGGGAGTTCGGCGAAGACCGCCAGCTGCGCCGTACGCTGAAAGTGCGTCGGCCCGTTGCCACGCGAGAACCTTGATGCAAATCCCCCTTCCCACGCGACGTGCAACTCGCCACTTTGCCGAGCGCCTCGCGCGACACATTGCGGTCGGCGATCTAATCGTGCTGACCGGACCCCTCGGTGCCGGCAAGACTTTTTTGGTGCGAGCCCTGTGCCGAGCGTTGGGGCTGCCAACCGAAGAACGTGTGACCAGCCCGACTTTCGCCCTCATGCAGGAGCTCGAAACGGAACCGAAGCTCGTGCACGCCGATCTCTATCGCCTCGGGGACAGCGACGAGATTTACGACCTGGGGTTGGACGCCGCGCGCTCCAACGCCGGCATCGTCGTCGAGTGGGGTGAACCCTTCATCGACGCATTGGGGGGCGACGCACTCCACGTACGGATCGAGCTCTCTCCCCGGCGCGCGCAAGTGAGCTCCACTGGGCCACGCTCAGAGGCCGTGCTCCGCGCCCTCGAAGAGTCAATCCAACTCGATCAGGAAGCGCAGTAGGTCCCGTGTCGTGAGGATGCCGACGAGTTCGCCCAGCTCATCGACGACTGGAAGCGAATTGAACGTCTCTTGAGCGAGAAGTTTCGCAGCGGTCAACAACGAGTCCTTCGGGTGCAAGGTGACCAAGGCTTTCTCCATCGCCTGCTCCGCTGTGTAACGAGCACCCAAGATGGAATCGGTAGGCACGTCTTCGCGTTGCAGTCCGATCCCAAAACGCAACAAGTCGGTCGAGCTGATGATGCCCACGAGCTTGTTGCCGTCCAACACCGGGATGTGATGGATGGGGTATTCGGTGAAAAGCTCCCGCACCCGAGAGAGCGGGTCCTTCGTCTCGACGGTGATGAGGTCGTCCGCCGTCATCACGAAAGACACGGTGTTGTTCGAGAGCATCCGGTAGAGGATAGCACTCGACACGCGGCAACTCTACGATTCGATCCCTGCCGCTCTTCGCGCACATCCGCACTGGCCGCTTTTCCCGAGGCCCGCTAAATGAGCCAGTGCGATTCGCGAAGCTCGTCGCTGCAACAGAAAACGGAGTCGAGAAAAGGACTGCAACAGGGCAGATTTTCTGGCCCTCACCCGACGGGGGCCAGAAACTGCCCGACAATCGTGCTCGCCCACTTAGGCTCGAACTCAGGTGAGGTAGATGGTGACTCAACTTGCGCGCGTACTGATCGGCATCGGAGCGATATTGGTCGTCGTCGGAGCGCTGCTGCTCATCGCGGACAAGCTCGGCTTGGGCAAGTTGCCGGGAGACCTGACCTTTCGCGGCAAAGGGGTGACGGTTCACTTCCCGATCGTCACGAGCATTCTGCTCAGCATCGTGTTGACCGTGCTGCTCAACCTGTGGTTTCGAAACCGCTGAGCTTGCGCTCAGTCCCGAACCGCAACCTTTGCACTTCGCTGGTAGGACGCTCAGGCAATGCTCTTGCTCAACTCCAGCATGCGCGCGATGGGCTTTTCAGCGGCTACTCGAAGAGCTTCGTCCATCTGAAGCTCGGGCTGGTTGTCGCGCAGGGCGAGGTAGATTTTCTCAGGCGTGTTCAGCCGCATGAAGGGGCACTCGTTGCAGCTGCAAGTCTCGTCGTTCGGAGGCGCCGCGATGAGCTCTTTGTGAGGAGCTCGTTTGCCCATCTCGTGCAGGATCCCCGACTCGGTGGCGACGATGTACGTCTCGGCCTCGTCCTCTTGCACGTACTTCAGAAGCGCTGACGTCGAGCCGATGAAGTCTGCCGCGTCCAAAATCGCCTCCTCACATTCCGGATGCGCGATGATGCGAGCCTGTGGATACTTCGTCTTGAGCTGGATGAGGCGCCGCTCACTGAACGTCTCGTGCACGATACACGAGCCGGGCCAAAGCACGAGCTCTCTGCCCGTCTGCTTCATGACGTAGCGACCGAGGTTCTTGTCAGGCGCGAAGAGGATCGTCTTGTCCTTGGGCATCGCCTCCACGATCTTCACAGCGTTGCTCGAAGTGACGATGTAGTCGCTCAGCGCCTTCACCTCGGCGCTGCAGTTGATGTAGCTGATGGTTATCGCGCCTGGGTACCGCGTCTTCCACTTCGCGAAGCGGTCAGCGGGGCAGCCGTCAGCCAATGAGCAGCCCGCCGCCATGTCCGGAACCAGTACCGTGCTCGTCGGATTGACGATCTTGGCGGTCTCGGCCATGAAATGCACACCAGCGAAGACGATCACGTCAGCCGCCGCCTCCTGAGCCTTGCGAGCCAGTTGCAGAGAGTCGCCGATGAAGTCGGCCAAATCCTGGATCTCGCTTTCCTGGTAGTAGTGGGCGAGCAAGACGGCATTGCGCTCTCGCTTCAAGCGGCGGATTTCTTCGTCGACGTCGATAGCACCTAGATCGACGTCCGCGGTCGGCGACTGCGACTGGCCGAGCGCAAGTCGCGTACGGCCGGCATCGGCTGCGGGGTGGGGCTGAGCCATGATCCGGCTAACATTAGTCGGGGGCGCCCCCAGCGCAACAGGGAGCAGCAAACGTCGATCGAAGGCGTTCCGCTCAGCAGCGTTTGGAGGCCACGAGCCATCGATGTGAGCGTTCGCCGGGAGGGGGTGCAGGCGCTCCCCGCAGGCCGAGCCCACTGCTTTCTTGCCGGATGGCGTCGACTGTATCTCTCGTGATAGCCTGCTGACCTCGTGCGTGCCTGGAGCGTCATCGTCAAGAATGCCTCTGTTTTCGTGTCCTTGGCGGGCGCATTGGCAGCCGCTTGTGGCACCAAGCCGGCGCCCAGCGTCGCCAACTCGCTAGCCCCCGAGAGCAAGCCGGTCGAGGTGCCGGAGATGGTCGAAGGGGTGCACTGGCAGCTGCTGCCGGAATCGATCAATCCCGATGTCGACGAGCTCTCCGCGGACGGCACGCGCGAGTTGATTCGCGAAGGCGTACGGCTGCGAGATTGGCCGGATGGCACCTTGGAATTGGCTCCGGAAGTCTTCCCCACGGGAGAGGTGGATCCACTGCCGCTGCCTGCGCACCTTGGCGGAGGCTATCTGTTCAGCAGCGAGACCTCGGGTGAGACCTACGTCTGGCGGGCCAAAACCTGGATAGGCACAGCCACGCCCGTAGTGGCACTGAGTGAACGTGTCGAGCACATCGTACCGGGGTTCGACCGCTTGTACGTTCAGCTGACGCACACCAACGAGCTGGCCGCAGTCGACTTGGATACAGGTCGACTCACGGACTTGGGCCCGCTGCCGAGAAGCTACAGCTACCCCGCCCTGGCGTTCGCCGACGCATGGTTCGGCGCGGTGGTGACCGACGTGCGAGGCCTGCTC